>JAYVTS010000394.1:0-3225 GCA_043788645.1 Verrucomicrobiota bacterium | reverse complement strand
TCAACATCCTATTCGTCTGGGTGAAACACCATAATCTGACCGTTTCGATCACCACCCATACGGTATAAGGCGAAATAACGCTTGCGGATACCACCGATTTCGGCCGTAACACGGATCTCAAAGACACTACTAATAATGACAAAACCGGCGCCCGCCCCGGCACCCGGACCGGGCGCCCCGGACGCGGTGAGTTGCCCGATATTGGGCGGCGTCGGGAAGGGGGTATCATCAATGGTGCCATCGACACCATCCAGGCCAGCCCGTTGAGTAATGAGCTGCTGGGCCAAAAACGGGTCGCCACCCAGCATGACTTGCAACACCGCTTGGGGTGCCGTGTTGACATTGACGCCGTCTCCCGAGACTGCACAGAAAATATCCACCAACCCAGTGGCAGGCGTGGGAATGTTAGGTCCTTCCCCAGTCGAAGCTTGGACATGTCCCCGAGATCGACTGCCCCAATACATTTCTTGGGTGATTCCTCGGATTTTCAGCAACTCGGAAATATCGTCAATCGGAGCATTTTTGGCATAATAGGGAGGATCTAAACTGAGGTAGTAATCATCCTCCGCGCCATTGGGGCGTGGATTTGAATCCGGGTCCTTCCAATCCCCGAGGGCTGAGATCAAAGAGTCGGCGTCCGAGGCCACAATGCCGAGTTGTTCAAGCACCAATTGCAAGCGACGCGGATCGTTGAGCTTGTTAATGTTGAGTTTCCGCTCGGCATCGACAATTTCAATCGTCATTCGTCCAGTCCCGATTTCAATATTGTTGAGGGACATCCCGGCGAAGGGGTTGTCGACGCCATTCGCTGGGCCGGGGCCGCCCGCCCAAAACTGATTCAACGCATGGTATCGACCTTCACCTGGAATTCGGCGCTGTTGATCCAGAGCCCAGCGTGCATACTCAACTCCGGACCGACCCAGCCATTCGAGTTCGCCTGAAGATTGGGTCCGGACGGACAAGCGAGTTTCTACTTTCATGGCGTACGCAAAAGCACCGGCGATCACGGCCATGGCCAGGACTAAGATCATCACCACGATGAGGGCAATGCCACGGACTGGAGAAGGATCCGGGTGAAGACGCATGGGATTACTTTCCTGGAACGGGCGAGGGCGGCCCGCCTTGCAAGGCCCCATCGACACCGATACCGGACAGCCGGACCACACGCGTGACGATCTCGTCGGGCTCACTTCGTCCGAACTTCCGAACGCCAAACCCGAGGGTAATCCGAACGAGCTGGGGCAATTGGCGCGGGGTCAACCATTCGGGTGAAAATTCATGCTTTCGGAGGTCCCAGAATTCCAAAGTGAACAGGGTTATTTCTTTCGCGAGCAAGATCGGATACGCCTCGTGACTCTCCAAATCGGCGGCCAACATGGAATTCTGCTGCATCATGAGTGCGGGCGTGCCATCTGGGCCGGCTTCGACGGTAAAGGTCACCCTCCGGACGCGTTCGCCTTCAAAACGTCCGCCCCCGGGAAATGAATCACTCAGGTGCCCGACCAATGAAACCGCCGCAAAGGTCCCGCTCGTATCCGAAATGAACGCGTAGTTCGTATTATTATTAAACATCACCGCTGAACCAATAGCTTCTTCCACCGTTTGAATGGCGAGCCGAACCCGTTGCGCATTAGCGGCGATCCGGAGTCCGGTAGCGTTGTTTTGAAGGACTAGTTTCCAGGTGGCATAAAGCGAGGTGAGCACCAGCGAGAAGATAAAGAGGGCCACGAGCACCTCCAAAATCGTGAACGCACGGCGAGTCCGGGGAGCCCATAAACGATTCATCGGCCAGCCCTTCTCACGGCATCGGGGCGAAAGAGGAGAATGCTCATTTCCGAATGATCCGAGACTCCGTTATGCCCGCTGCCGACCACTTGGAAATCGACCTGATAGAGTCCATTCGTGCTGTATTCGCTGATGGTCCGATTCCACGAATAGCCGGGGTAAGCCTCGCCAAAACTACCCGAGTCCGAGCCTTCCTCGATTCGATTGGTCAATGACAATTCAGCGGCCAACGAGCTGGCATCCACATGCACACGGCTCAGTAACCGAGCGCCGCGGAGGCAGACGGTGCAAATTTGCAAGATCGCAAACAGGGCAATCGCTAAGATGGCGCTGGCTACGGCGACTTCGATCAGGGTGAATCCTCGTCGACCCCACGGCGGTGTGGCGCAACGTCTCATGGCACATCTTGGACATCCACATACCCCGTCATGACCTCGACGGTAAAACGCCGAGCTTCACGACGAAACCACTGCATTTCGGAGACGCTCTGATCAGCGGTGCCATTGGGGTAGAATCGGATCGCAGTCGCGTCGGAGATGGAGATATAATCTCGCCCGTTGACGACCAGTTTCCGGAAGGCCACTTCCCCGGGCAACGTATAACTTCCCGCCAACTTAGGTCCGTCCCAAGTAGCTGCCTCCCGCGCTTCAAGCCCGGTACTATTCACACCGTTGGTAGCACCTAATACACCTAGAGGGGCCGGCTCAATGAGCAAGCGGGTTTGATCACGGTCGGCCAAAATCACCAATTGCATCGGACGCCCTAACATCACGGCACGATTCCGAGCCTCACGCGCTGCATCCAGAAAATCCTTGGTGGCTTGCGCAATTGGCGAGCGGTGGATTTCACGGAGATTGGGAATGGCTACCGCGAGTGAAATCACCATGATCGCCATCACCACCATGAGTTCAATGAGGGTAAACGCTGCCCCTCGGCATTTTCGAGGCCCTGTACCTAGGTAGCGTTGGGTGAAATTCATGAACGATCAAACGTTCACCGGGATTGAATGCTACTCGTAATCGCAAACATGGCTTGCATGACGCTGATCAATAGGAATCCAACCACAATGGCGATCGCGACAATGAGAATCGGTTCAATCAAATTGGTCATCGTCCGTAAGGCGATATTCAAATCGCTTTCATAAGTCTCCGCCAGGTTATTTAGGGAAGCGGGGATGTCGCCGGTTTCTTCCCCAATGCGGATGAGATCGATCATCAGCTGGGGAAAGATGCCGGATTTGGCAAGGGGTTGTGCGAGGGTTTTACCATCGGTAACCCCGTCGCGAGTGGCGGCGATGGCATCTTTGAGCACGGAATTCGGGACCACGGCTTCCGTGATCTTGAGAGCAGTCAGGACGGGAACGCCGTTTTGGAGCAGGGTCGACAAGGTGCGCGCAAATTGCCCGAAAAGATTCAGGCGAACGACGTGACCGAGGATCGG
>JAYVTS010000393.1:0-2904 GCA_043788645.1 Verrucomicrobiota bacterium | reverse complement strand
GGTTGGTCAGGAACACCATCTCCCGTTCCTCACCGTCGACAACGACCAGCGCCCGGATGCGGCGGGCCATCTGGCTGTCGCTTAAACCCACGATTTCATCGGCGAGAATCTTCCCCTGCACGGGGCGCGACTCGAACACGTCGGCGGTCATCCCTTCTTTCCAGCGAGTGACCCAGATGACACCCCGTTTGCTCAGTTCAGCAAAGTGGTCCAGATCGATGTATCCTCGGTCAAAAATGCCAATTTCCCCTATTTTCAGGCCAGCGGTAAGATCCCGGGCTCGTTTAGCATCGGCTTCACGGGCGGTGTCGATGATGGCACAGCTGGGTAACAGACTCTCAAAATCCAAGCGCAGATGACACTTGGCAGCCGCCTTGTTGCGCCGATGGGAAGCCCAGCCCATGCAGTTGGCGACTAATTCGATCACCGTCGAGTCCATCAAGGCAATCGTGCGGTTCAGTTTCTTGAGCCGACCGGGAAATTTACGGCGACCAAAGCCAGGTGACTGTTCCCGCAGATGTTGGAGTGTGCCCCAAAATAAACCCTCGGCGATCGCTGCGGGTCGGACCTTTCCCGCATGCGAGAGCGTGTTGCGTCGTGCCGGGGTGGCGCCCCGGATAGCCGCCAGCGAACCCGAGTGAATCTCCAGTTGATCGCACAGATCGTTCAAGCCAAAACTGTGGTTGATTTTGGAACACAGCAGAGCCACTACTTGGCTCCAATGACTGAAGTCACGCGAGTGCTTTTCTGAATTGTGTTCCCGCACTAACTTCGGCAACAATTGCACCGGAATATGATTGCAAAGCTGCCGCAGGATGCTGAACTTCCCAGCGGTTGAGTTGATGTTCTTTATTGCCATACCTGCCCTGTCTGGCAGGTATACCTATGTCAGCTCAACCATTTCTTTCCAATTTCTGTGGGATGCCTGTGACCTGTTATCGACTGAAACGCTCAAAATGAAACTGTCCGTCGCGATTCATGAATCACAGATCAGAGAACGGATTGAATTTAATATTCACACAGGATTTGTTGTGAGGGGTGTCGTCGTTCCTCTTGCTCGATGTTCAAAAGACGAGCAGTCGGTACTTCACGAAATAGAATCGACTCTACAATCGGATTTGGAAGCTATCCCGCCGTAGCGTGTCTCTTTTGTTCGATTCAATGCCGTACGACGCCCAGCTGCCCTTACAAAGAAGTAAATAGTTTTGGAAACTGGCCCAAAGCATAGTGGAATCGTGCAATGTGTCTTCCTCTCCGGTAATGATAACAATATGACCCACTGATGATGGCGGCTTCAGATGGAAATGTCAGGATGGTTGAGCTACTTCTAAAAACCGGCGACTCCAGCAAATGTGGAGATATTGGCGGAATGACTTGTGTTCATTACGCAGTTAGAAATGGACATCGCGAATTGGCGATTCGCCTCGACGAGGCTGCCGGTGGAACTATTTTGAGAAATATGGAACCATGAATTTAGTCCAAGGCGCCATCTCGGTTCGTCTGAATCCATTTCATCGCAACGGTTAAAAAGAAGAGATTCGCCGACGGAACGTGCCGGTAAGCCGCTTGTACAATTCCCGTGACAGGTCGGCAACTTCGACCGACAGAGAACGCGTGGTGCTCACTTCCACCTTCGATCCCGTTGGTCGGTTGCGGACGCAGCCGGACGGTGGCGTCGGAATCCTGGGCTACACCTCCCGACTGCGGACCAGCTTGGCGCTGCAACAACCGGTGATTGGTGATTGGACCGAAAGCTTTGTTAACGACTCCGCGAGACGCCTCCAATCGTTGACCTCCCCGGCTGGAACTTTTACCTACGGGTACGTTTCCGCCGCAGGCAGCACGGCGTCGCGCCTGGTGCAAAGCATCGCCGTGCCCACGACAGCGCCCAGTTCGCAGATTTTCAATAGTTACGACACGACGGGTCACTTGTTGAGCACCGCGCTGAAGACCGGCGCGACCATTCATAACAGTCATTCGTACCTGGTGAACGTGGCCCACGAGCGAACGAAGCAAACGCGACCGGACGGAAGTTACGTCGATTACAGGTCTCTTCAATACACCTACGATGATGAAAACCAGCTCATCGCGGTGGAAACCGATTCCTCAGCGACCCCGGTTGCGAATCGTTTCAAGACCGAATGGATTTATTATAATCGTTTTCGGAACGGCTGTGAGAACTGAGCGCAATTGATTTCATGAAAATTTCAAACGTTGCTCTTGCCGCTCGTTTGCTTGTTTTGACTTCTATCGTGCTTTTGGGATGCGCTCGGTGGGAGTCATTTCGGGTCCACAACTATCGGCGGGCGGGCGAAAACCATTCCGTGACTAACAGTGTATTCGCCGTAAGTAATGCGGTGGTCCAGTGGGCCGGAAGCGTGACAAATGGATACTCTTTGCTAACCGATCAGGAGTCTCGCCATAGCTTTATCGGCTTGCTCTTGAAGGATGAGCCGGGGATTGTTTTTATGTTGCTGAATCCCCAAGAAACGACGGCGGCGTGGGGCTTCTCCGAATGTGGCAAACAAGGACATGGTGCCTACCATGCAGTAATTATTATTAGAATTATTATTGCAAAATTGGGTGCTACTATCTCCGTCGCTATTCATGGATCTCAAGTCGTTGATCGTATGGGATTTGACGTTCATACTGGATTTTCCCGCGGCAGAATTATAGATTTATTGCCGTGCGCACAGGACGAACTAAATTTGTTTCATGAAATTATGATAAATGTTAAAAACTGAATCCGCGCAAAATGACAAAGTGAAACAACAATGACCGACCAGAGATGTATCTTCTCCATACGAAACGGCGCTCGTTCCATGCTCGATCATCGAGAACGAGCGGCGGTATCCGTCCCACGCGGCGGTTCTGGGTTTGTTCCCAAAGAAAAGCCGCCACCCA
>JAYVTS010000392.1:0-9899 GCA_043788645.1 Verrucomicrobiota bacterium | reverse complement strand
ACCACTACGGCAGAAGTATGCCGTTTATCGCATCCGTCAAGACTGCCGGATTCCATCCGGGATCGGTAATTCCGAGGCTACACTCCTTCGAGAATCCCCGGCTTTGTCCGGACCAAATCCAGAAGTCGAAGGGCGGCACCGTTGGGTTTGCATCGACCTTTTTCCCAACGGATTGCGGTCACCGCTGGGACGTTCAGCAAAGACGCGAACTCGTTCTGACTGACATTGAGCCGTTTGCGAATGGCGACTACTCCTCGGGGCGGGATGGATTTGATCGGTTTGGGCAACATCAATGCTCGGCTGCGCATCGTGAGCATTCTCTTAGTTCGGACACGACCCGTCGGGGCTTCAACACTTCCAACCAGAGCTTTCGCGTCGAATCGGATAACTTTGCGCTTCATGCTTAGGATAACTTTTAAATCGTCTTTACCGCCACCTTCATTCTCTTAAATCGCCCACCAACTCGCTCACCGCAGCGGTCAAGGATGATTCTCCGATGAACGTCACTGCCTGACATTATTGCAGAGTAAGAGAGCTGCAAGCGCAAAAGCAGCTAAAACGATCAAACCCAAGTCGCAGTGATGAGTCCATACGGTCTGGCTCGGAACGCGAGGCCAACGCCGCCAAAAGGGCTCCCAGCAAGTCGTAGCAGAAAGAGTGTGAACGATCCGGGCTAGCGTCCTTGTTCCAGGTTGCATGAGCGATGGAGCTGTAGTTCTGCTCGGCGATTCACCCGTGACTCGCTGGTTTGATCAACGCTTTGGTCAACCGACCCCGGCGCAATCCGCGGCGTGGCCACGGATCGCCCATGGCGAAAATACGCTGATCGTTTCGCCCACCGGTACCGGCAAAACCTTCGCCGCGTTTCTGGCAGTTCTCCATCGGCTCGCCCGCGATCACGCCCAAGGTCTTCGCCCCCAGGGCATTCAATGTCTGTATCTCTCCCCGCTGCGCGCATTGGGCTATGATTTGGAGAAAAATCTCTCCGCCCCCTTGCGCGAAATCTATCCCGACACCTCAATCACCACTTGCCCCATTCGGGTGGGTTTACGAAGTGGCGACACCTTGGTCGCGGATCGCAAGGCCCAATTCAAACAGCCACCGGAGATTTTTCTCACCACTCCCGAGAGCCTGTGCTTGTTGCTCAGTCAACCCAAATGGTTGCTCCACCTCGCCACCGTGCGCTGGGTGATTGTTGATGAAATCCACGCCCTCGCCGAAAACAAACGCGGTACCCAACTCGCGCTCGCGCTCGAACGGTTAGCGGCACTCGTCGCTCGCCCCTCCTCTCTTGCCCCACCGCAGCCGGGACGAACGATCCAACGCCTGGGACTTTCCGCGACCGTTCATCCGTTGGCCGAGGTGGCCTCGTTCCTCGTTGGTACGGCCAGGGACTGTGCGGTCGTCGATGTTTCCACCGTCAAACGGATGGATCTTCAGGTGTTCAGTCCTTTGCAACGGGAGCCGTATCCGCCCGCAGGTTTTAGCGGCGTGCGTCTGATCCACGAACTGGCCCGCCTCGTTCTAGCTCATCGTACTACGCTCGTCTTTACCAATACTCGCAGCGGGGCAGAGTCCGCCACCTACTGGCTCAAGGAAGAAATGCCGGCGTTGGCTAACCAAATCGAGTGTCACCACGCTTCCCTAGATCGGGAAGTGCGCCTGGGCGTCGAAGACCGACTCAAACGCGGTGAACTCCGAGCGGTGGTTTGCTCCACCTCACTCGAACTCGGGCTCGACATCGGCTGTATCGACTTAGTCGTTATGCTGGCCACTCCGAAAGGGGTGAGCAAAGCCTTACAACGCACGGGCCGAGCCGGTCATAGTCTGCACGAGATCAGCCGCGGTCTCCTGATGGCCACGAACGTCGGTGATCTCGTGGAATGCTGTGCGACGGCCCTCCTCGCTCGGCGGGGACATCTGGATACCTTGCGATTTCCGAAAGCGCCGTTGGATGTCTTAGCCCAACAACTCGTCGGGCTCGGTTGCACCGGCGAATACGGTCGGGCGGAGACTTTTGAACTTGTGCGTCGAGCTTGGCCGTACCGGGAATTGAGTCTGAGCGATTTCGATGCGGTGCTCGATTTCTTAGCGGGAGGCGGTCGCGCTTTGCGACAACAATATACGGAATTATTCGGCAAAATTGTGCTGACGGAGGATACGTTTGAAACCCGAGCCGGGGCGGTGCGCCGGGACTATCTCCAGAACGTGGGCACTATCCCCAATGATGGCTCCATCCGAGTACTTCTCCACCACTCCCAGTTAGGGTCGGTTGAAGAGGGTTTTCTGCGCCAGTTGCGGATTGGGGATGTCTTCACTTTGGGCGGGCGGGCGGTCCGTTTGGAACGAATGGGACTGATGGAATGTTGGGTGGTCCGCGCCGATGGTTCCGTGCCGACCGTGCCTCGCTGGGGCGCCAATAAGTTCCCCCTCGCAAACCGCGTCGCTCGTGAAATTAGAACCTTCCGGCACGAATTGCGCACCCGATTGGAGGAAGGACAATCCGCGGCAACACTCCAAACTTGGATCGCAACCCGTTTGGAGTGTGGCCCCAACAACGCGGCCGTGATTTACCGTGTGTACGCCGCCCAACACGGAGTCAGTGAAGTTCCGACCGGAGAGTTTTTGTTAGTCGAAGAATTGCTCGAAGAACCTCCGCTACCAGACTCCACCGACGCGGCAGTTAAACACCGAATCAAAAGTGCCGACGAACGGGAGGTATTTCAGACCGCCGATCCCCAACTAGCGATGGCGGCCATCACGGTGCCGACGAAACGAACGGCGAAAAAGCGAACCCTCCGACGCCCCGTGGCTCCTGGCCCGACGACGCGGACCCGACACTATTTTTTCCATAGCCTCATTGGGCGTGCGGCCAATGACGCGTTGTCTCGGGTAATCGGTCTTCGCTTTAGCCGCCGACACGGGGGGAACGCGATCGCCACGATCGACGATTACGGCTTCGTCCTCACCGTCGCGGAGCAACAAACCCTGACCGCTTCAGAACTTCCCGCACTGTTTTCACCGGTCGATTTTTCTCCCGATTTGGCTGAAGCGATGGGGCGATCCGACCTACTGAAATACCATTTTCGTTCAGCGGCACAAACGGGGTTGATGGTGTACCGCAACCATTTCGGCGAGCAGAAATCCGTTCGCAAACTGCAGTGGAGTGCGGAAGTGATTTTTAATGTCCTGGTGCAACATGAACCCGATCACGTCCTGCTCCGCGAAGCCCGAGCCGATGCGGAGCACAGTTTTCTCGACGCCGAACGGGCGTTGGCTTACTTGCGAGATTTTGACGAAAAACAACGCCCCCTCCGTTTGCGACGGGTCGCCGTTGTCCCGCCTCTCTCGTTCGGGATGTATGCCACCAAAATTAAAGAGGCACTCCTGGTTGAAGATCCTCGGGAAACCTTGGAGCGCCTCTACCATCACTGGTGGGCCCAACTCAGCGGCGGAATGGACCCAGCTCAAGTCGTGCCACCGGTTCTAGGCGAGAATCCGACGGCAGCTTAGTTTTGCAAGACATCCGCAATGCTCACGCCCCGAAGCTCAAACAATCGCTTAATCGTGTCTTCAATCAGATTGTTCGGACAGCTCGCCCCCGCCGTGATGCCCACCGTCACGGAACCACTCGTGCGATACCAATCACGAGTCTCTACTTCCTCCGCGGTGTGTTGGTTCCAATGTTCAATATGCTGCGCGGAGGACATTTTGGCCGCGTTCTTAATGAAATAAGTCGGCAAAACCTTTTCGCCCATCTCCGCAAGATGAGAAGTGTTTGAAGAATTATATCCACCGACCACCACCAACAAATCCATCGGTTCGCGCAGCATTTTTTGAAGCGCATCCTGTCGGTCTTGGGTCGCACCGCAAATGGTGTCAAAAAAGCGAAAGTGAGCCGACGCCTTTTCGGGGCCGTGCCGTTTCTCAATGGCCGCCTTGAAACGCCGCTGCACCTCCTCCGTTTCACCCCGGAGCATCGTGGTCTGGTTCGCGACCCCGACCGCCTGTAAATGCAAATCAGGATCGAAGTCCGGCGAATGAGCTCCTTTGAATTTGGCGAGGAATTCCTCCCGATTGCCACCGCGAACGACGTAATCGCAAACGTAGTCCGTTTCCTGAAGATCGAACACCACGAGATAATGGCCCGTGCCATAAGCCGTCGCCTGACTGGTCGTGGCCTTGGTTTCTTCATGCTTGGCTTTGCCATGAATAATGCTCGTCACGCTTTCTTTGGAATACTGGCGAACCCGTTTCCACACGGTCATCACGTCGCCACACGTCGTATCGACCAGTTGACAACCAAACGCCTCCAACTTCCGGCGGGTCGCTACCTCGGTCCCAAACGCGGGGATAATGCACACGTCCTCCGCGGTGAGTTGGAGCGCCGCCACATCGGCGTCCGTCGGTTTCGGCGGGATACTGACGATGCCCAGATTCCGGATCTGATCGTTCACCTCGGGGTTGTGGATGATTTCGCCGAGGAGAAAAATGCGGGTGGGTGGGGTGAACACTTTTCGGGCGGCGTACGCCAAGTCGATGGCCCGTTCAACCCCGTAACAAAACCCAAATTCTTTGGCGAGTTTAATCGTCAGCCCGCCATGGGTGAATTGCCCGCCTTGAGCCCGAAGACGCTCGACGAGTTCACTGCGGTAATGCGTGACGACCTGAGCCGCGACGGCTTCCATGACGTCGGGGCGACGCAAGTTGATCTTCCGCGGCGGCGCAATCGAAGAAGGTGGAGGCGCAGCGGGAGCAGCCGGAGCGGCGATAGACATAGCGGTCGGTAGAGTAGTCGCGGAAGCCCGGGCGTCTAGCGAGGGTTGAAGCGGGTCAAACCTTGTCTCGGCCGTTTTCACTGGCTTCTTTCATTTCAACCGTGGCTGCCTTTGAACACTCGCTGATTCTGCTTCTACTGATCGCCAGCTTAAGCGTCATCGGCCGCTGGTTGCCGTGGCCGCAACTGATCACTTACTTGATCGGAGGTGTCGGCGCGGCGCTCATCCCATCCTTTCCCCGCCTCGCGCTCGATCCTGGATTTTTCTTTCTTTGCTTTTTGCCGCCGTTGCTTTTTGCCGATGGCTGGCTCATGGCCCTGCGTGAATTTGTCCGCACGCGGAGGGCCATCCTCACCCTCGCGATCGGCTTGGTGATCTTTACAACGGTAGCCGTCGGTCTCGTCGCCTACTGGCTCGTGCCAGGACTGCCCCTGGCAATGGCCTTCGCGTTAGGTGCGATCGTTTCACCCACCGATGCGATCGCCGTGAATGCGATCACCGAGCGCCTTCGCGTGCCGGCCCGCGTCACGACGATTCTCAACGGCGAGAGTCTGATGAATGATGCGACCGGGCTGGTCGCCTACAAATTCGCACTCGCCGCCGTCGTCGCCGGTGGCTTTTCAATCACTCGCATTGCGTTTGAGTTTTCACTGCTTTCGCTCGGCGGATTTGCGACCGGATTTGCGATCGGTTTTGGCATCGGTCGCCTTCGCGATCTGCTTCAACGCCTGCATGCGAGCGATGCCCACATCGAAATCACCTTGTCCCTCATGACTCCCTACGCCGCTTACCTTGCGGCCGAGCAACTCGGGGTCTCAGGGGTGCTCGCCGTGGTCGCGGGAGGACTTTACTCGGGCTGGCGCGATCCCATCCGGATGGATGCTGAGACCAGGCAGAGCGCCTATGCGGTCTGGGGCATTTTGCTCTTTTGGCTCAATGGCATCGCTTTTGTTCTGCTCGGCCTCCAATTTCCGACGCTTCTAGCAGGCGTCAGCGACCACTATTCTATCACCCAACTGCTCGGCATTACCGGTGCGGTCGGCGCCACCGCCATGCTGGCACGATTGGCCTGGGTTTTTGCCGGAAGCTATCTGCCTTTTCTCATGCCAAGTCTTTGTATTGGGCAGGCCCGTCCGAGCAAACCCAATGTATGGGTAATCGGCTGGGCCGGCATGAGGGGTACCGTCACCCTCGCGGGCTCACTCTCGATTCCACTCTTGTTGCCGAACGGTTCGCCGTTTCCTGGCCGGGACATTGTTATTTTCTCGGCGTTTGGAGTCATCGCCATCGCCCTGATCGTTCAAGGGATGACTTTAGAAACCCTCATTGGCAGGCTCGGCCTGCGGGAAGACGACAGCCGGGCGCAAGAAGAACGTTTGGCGCGTATTACCGCGGTCGAAGCGGGCCTAAAAACTCTCCGGACGTTAGAGGCGGAAACCAGCGTCCCCGATCACGCCGCCGCACTGGGGCAGGTGACCGCTGAGTATGAGCATCGTCTCGCTGCGCTCACCGCCGAGGGCGAAACGCGTCAGAGCGCTCGACGACGTCGCAGCGCCGGCCAGCGTTACCGCTCGGCCGCGTTGCTGGCCGAGCGTCACGCGGTAAACGAACTTTGGCTCGGCGAAAAAATCGCGGATGAAATCCACCGTCCGCTGCAGCAGTTGCTCGATCACGAGGAATCGATGTTAAAGGGAATCCCGGCTAACGAGGAGGATTGATCAGACGGAGCTGACCAATCCGCCTGATCGGGAACGTCTCTTCCCGCGACGGCAGGCTAAAGCTTCTTAAGCTTGGGCCTAAAACCGAAACGTCAAATCCAGCTGCAAAATCTGGTACTTGGTAATCGGATTCAATTGGGGCAGATCCTGGTTACTTCCCCCAGTGCCGATCGTTTTATTAAAGCGATCCGCATATCCATAACGCATGGTAGCGATTATATTGTCGCTCAAACTATAGGCCACCGCGACGTAGACGCCCTGCAAATTCCCGCGGCCCTCAAAGAAGTCCGAGTCCAGCAGATTTACATCCAGAGCGAATTGCTCCACTCGCTGCACATAGGTGCGAGCCTCCCAGGTACCCTTCTTGGCCGTTTGACCGGATACGAGTCCGATATTGCCAATGGCGAATCCCACCTGATAAGCCTTATCCTCATCGCTCAGCTTCGGGTGCCCCGCCGCCGCCGCGCGCTTGCTCCCATCCAAATTCATGGCGAAATCTCCAAAGAGACGAGCCGTCAGTTGGCCCAGCTTAAAATTGAATTCCCCGGGAGCCTCAAAGATCATGAGATTGTTGATCCCCGATTGATTGATGAAGAACGCCGCCGTCGGGTCATACGGATTGGCACCAATCGCAGTGCCATCACCGACAAACTTGCCACTAAATCCCGTATTAATTCGAGCGCCGTGCCCCGTATAGTTATACAGGGTCGCGGCAAATTTCAGGAACATGTCCTTGCTCAGATTGTACTTGGTTCCGAGTTGCCAAGCGAGCAGGAAGGAATCGGACTTGTTGGGAGCCAATCCCACGACTCCCGGAACCGGGTTATCCGGATCCGCATCTTGGTAGAGAAATTGTCCAAAGGTAGCAAAGAGATCGAATTTATCGACCGTGTACTTGAATCGCTCGGCAGCGCCTTCCGGATTGATATCTCCATCCCACACCATGGCCGTCGTATACAACGGGTTGGCCATTTTCCCGACTTCCAAGGTCATCCATTCCGTGGTTCGCCAGCCGACGTAGGCCTGGCCAAGGTTGATGCCATCGCTGGATTTACTGGAGGGACCTGGAAAATTGAAGCCGGGTTCGTCACCGAACGTCACCCAAGAGGACCGCGAATTTTGACCGGTCTCCAACCGAAGGCCGAAATAGAAGTTATCGGTCAGATCACCACGAAGTCCCACGCGAACCGCGTAGCGGAATCGTTCCCGAGCAAACGTGTCACCGTGCGGGGCAGCCACCGTCGGGATGGCTTCGGCTTCGCGGTATTCGTACCGGAACCGAGCGTCGCCGAACAATTCGACGCTCTTAATGCCCGAACTGAGCTTCCATTTGGATGCAGATGCAAACTTCGCGTGATCCGCGCTCGCTTCTGTTTTGAGGTCTTTCGCCTCCTCCTGAGTGAGCATCCCCTTTTTGAGGAGGGTTTCAATGAGGGCGTCGCTGGAGTCAGCCCGGGCAGCGCAAGCGCAGGTTGCGGCCGCCAAAAGACCGCCAACGACGAGTTTCTTTCCGCCATCCTGGAGACTGGTAGTATTTTTCTTCATGATTATTTTGAATCGACTGGTCAGTTGAGTCGCTCATAAAGAGGGAGATCGGTGACACCATTGCGTCATTCAGGTGACAAATAGGTTACAATCTAACCTTAGATCTGCGAGCCGAATCGGTCCCACGAATCCATCCGTCGAGCCGCGGACGGGCAAACCACCTCGTCGCCAAAAAAAACTGACATAAACGAGCCCGACGCCCGTTTATGCCAGTTTCCGTGCCGCGAGATTCGCAAACTCCGAAGAGCCCGTCATCCCTGGGCCGCCTCTTGATTAAACCGATGAGGCCGCGGCGCCCGCTGATTTCACCCTATTGCTCATTGATTCAACGTGGCCTAAGGCCTCGGTCAATGGCTGATAAGAATTATTCTTTGATGGCTTTAAATAGGCCTCTTGTTCTTATCTCGCAGGTTTCGAACGTAACACATCAGCCCAAATACGGCGACGGTCGACCACAGTGTGTGCATTGATTCGGGCACATTCTGCACATCGGTTCGGATGTCTAAGGCCCAACTTCGAAGTTGAACCTCGCCACCGGATTCCAAGTCCGCCACAAACAACGTCCAATCACCGTTCGGATTTCCTCCGATCATAGATTGGAGCGTCGATGGGCGCGGATCGGTCGTAACGACGTTCCCGGGGTCAACATTGCGTCCGTCAGGACGCCAAATCCCTCCGAGCGGTGTCAACAGCGGAAATGGACCCGCTAGAATTTCGCGATAGCTATGAATGTCGTTCGCAGCTCCGTCATTGAAGAGGACATTCATCCCGTTGTCACCATATCCGGTGGAATCGGAAGCACTCCTGCCCGGCCGATTCAGCAAGACGCTGAAGCCGGTGTCATGTTGTAGCCAGGCGTATAAATCGCCATTGTAGCCACCGCCATTCACTCCCGTCAGTTCCAACCGGACACTGATTTCGGTGATGTTACCAATGTTACCAAGATTCAACGACTGTTGATTGGCGTATCCGGAGGAGTTTCCGTCCGGGATGAGCTGATTCAATCCATTGAACTGGATCAGCGTTGCGTTGGCGATTATCGACGACATCGCCAGCACCGTCGCTACCGATAGAGTTCGAAGAAGTGTATTCATATCATGATCATTCTAATAATTAGTTGGACCCTTTAAGAGGATCTTAAATGGACTCCGAATCAGAGTTCAATAATCCGATAGTACCGGATTGGCGCTGTGGCGGCCGAATTATCGGTGAATTGTCCTATTCCATTGGCACCCACCAGGGCGGTCCCCAGCGTGGTCCAAGGAAGCACCAGCGAATCCTTGGATTGTACGGTATAGGTTCTGCCTGGGATGCCAGCGAATTTCACAATAGCAGGATTGGGAAAGCCGCCCGTGACGTTGAGAACGTTTAGTGTTGTACCGTTACTAGATCCGCTCAGAGTGATTCGGATCGTTCCGGTCGCGAGTTGTCCGGCGGAGTCACGAATCGAGTACTGGAACGTGTCCAGTGCCGGATCACTCCCTCCGGGCGGAGTGTAGACGATGAATCCGTCTTTCAAGACAGCCGTTCCGCCAGCCGTGGCAGGCAGAATCAGTGCGTTGAAGGTGACCGGACCCAAATCATCCGTGTCATTGGCCAGTACGGCGCTGACCAGGAACTTTGTCCCTTTGTTCGCGCTACGGCTGAATGTATCCGTATTCGCAACTGGAGGTTGATCAGAGCTGGATACCACCACGGTGAATGACTTCGTGTCGCTCAAGGCGGGGGTGCCATTGTCTGTCACTCGTACGCTCACTGGGTGTAACGCTTCGCGATAAATCGTGAGGGGAGAGTCAGACGTTGGGTAATTGAGCTGTGGACGAAGTTTCGTGGGGACCGGATTAATTTATCATTGTCC
>JAYVTS010000391.1:0-7875 GCA_043788645.1 Verrucomicrobiota bacterium | reverse complement strand
CTATCTCCACCCGCCCGTTACGGGCCAGTACATCTTCTGGATTGCGGCCTCTCCGGCGGCGGCCTTCAACCTCAGCCGGGACGAAAATCCCGCCCACGCAGCGCGCATTTTTACCGGGGGATTTGATTTGGGTCGAGACCAGGAGTCCCAACCCCGCGAGTGGGAACGTAACGTTGACAATAATCGCGTGAAATCGCAGCCCATCACGCTGGAGGCGGGACGACGTTATTTCATCGAAGCGGTGCATAAAGCGGACGATCGCGTCGGCCATATGGCGATTGCCTGGACTCCACCCGGTGGTGAGCGGGAGATCATTGCGGGCCAGTATTTGTCGCCGCTCAAACCAAAACCCCCTGGCAAGAAGCCATGAAAAGCCTTAGCGCAATGCCGAGTTGCGGCGGGCCACGCGGCCGGTTCGTAGTCCGGGATTTATCCCGTTCTCCAGCGCCGCCACGTGCCGAGCGCCCAACGGACAGGCCTGCACTACGTACGATGCCGCCTTCCATCCACCACCAACTCGGAGCTACACCCTTGCCCATCTGCACCACCCAAGGGTTCACTCTGATCGAACTACTGGTCGTGCTGGCAATTATCGCTCTCCTCGCCGGGTTGCTTTTACCCGTGCTTGGGCAGGCGACGAGGAGCGCTCGATCAATCCAGTGTCTGAACCAGCTCAAACAACTCCAGGCTGGGTATCTCATGTACGTCCACGACAACAATGATTGGTTTCCCTTAAGTGTGGTCGAGACGGGCACTGACTTGGTGCAACGGAGCCTCAAGGGTTGGGTGCTCGGGAGTGCCCAATTCGACTCGAGTACGGCCAACCTCGAAGCGGGTCTCATTTATCGCTACGTCGGTTCCACCGCTATTTATCGCTGTCCCGCCGATAAATCGTTACGCGCAGACGGCTCTGGTCAACCGCGTTTCCGTTCGTATGCGGTTTCAGGCTGGTTGCACTCGCGAGGCACCGACTACGGACTGGAGACCGACGTGACGGTTGGCGAATTCTTAAAAACCAAACTTTCGGCCATCGGAAGCATCTCACCTAGCGACTGTTTCGCGTTCATTGATGAGCATGAAGATACCGTGGATGACGGCATTTTTACGATGGGTAGCCCCTATTTTCGGAGCTTCAAACTAAGAACTCCAAAAAACACTGCCGAAAGCGATTGGTTTGAACTACCTACGGACCGTCACAACCAGGGGGCCAACCTCAGCTTCCTTGACGGACACGCGGACTACAAACACTGGAGCTATCCCAAAAGGTTCAGACATCCCTCGCAGCGTGCCACTCATGACCTCGAAGACCTGCGCTGGTTGCAACGCAAACTGCCGTATGACTGATCGGAGAATCTGTCCCAAAAAACCAAGACTATGAAAGCCCTATCATCGCAAAACCGAGTTACGATCCAGAGGCATAAAGTGAGGTTTAGCGAAGGTTTCACCCTCATCGAACTGCTCGTCGTCATCGCCATCATCGCCATCCTGGCGGGGATGCTGTTGCCCGCGCTCGGCAACGCCAAGCAAGCCGCGATATTGATCAAGTGCGTGAGCAACCAAAAGCAGATTGGGTTGGCGTTCCAAATGTATGGGGGCGACAATTCTACTAAGTTTCCACCTCTTGGAGTAAGCAGTTGGGGCGGAGGTTCCTTTGAGTACGGCGGAGGCGATCCAAATCGACTTTATCCCGGCGGGGCGGAGATGCCAGCGGCGACGAATCGACCGCTCTGGCGTTATAATCAAAGTCGCAAACTCTTTGATTGCCCAGCCGATCGCGGGGCAGACATTTCGGCCGTAAGCGTCCTGCCGCCAACGAAGAACACTTATTCGAATTGGGGCACCAGTTACAAGTACAACGCCAATCCTTGGACATGGATTCGAGGCGAGTTGGCGGATCCGATCGACGGTCTGGCGGGGAAACATGAGAGCTGGATTCCAGAACCTTCGCGCCATGTTTTGATCCACGATCTGCCTGCCCTTCCGTGGCAGGATGAACAAAGTGGCATCTCCTATTTTCACTCCTGGCATTACCCCAGTGGGTCGGTAACGACCGCGGGTCTCAATAATTTCTCCAAACGAGCCGTGGCACCGGTGTTGTATGTCGATGGCCATGTAAAATACTTCAATCTGGCCAAGCATTTTCGGGACAATTTAAGGTATCCTGCCGAACCGACCGAGGAGCGGATCTGGTACAAGGCGGCGCGCGATTGAAGAGATATTTTCAGATTCCCGCTAATACGATTCTTCCAATCAGTTTATGAAAATGCCCATCGTGTTTTCAACCATGCCAGTGCTGGGTCAGTTGCTTCTCCACCATGCACAGCACGCGGGGTCGGTTGCTGAACCTTGCAGTTTTGTCTCGCGCCCAGGATTAATACTCAACCCAAGATCTAAACTTTGGCGATTCGTGAGAATCCCGCTCCTCGCCCAATTGCTCGTCTTGGGAATGGGAGCCAACACTCGGACCGTTCAGGCGGCGACTGCGGACTCGGCAGCGGCGTGGGGATGCAACTACAATGGCCGGGTGACTGGAACTCCAACTACTGCCGAACCTTATTCTGCAATTGCAAGTCCATTAACGCCGGGAGGTCAGGTCTTGAGCGGAGTGACGGCGATTGCGCAGGAGGAAATCACACGGTCGCCTTGGCGTGGAGCGTCGACAAGCACATTCCTATCGATTCGAAAACAACATTCCCATCAGTTTAGTCAAATCCTATCCGCCAAAACGCCGCGTACTCATTCTTACAGCGGAGCGTCGAAAACAAAATTCCTATCAGTTCCTGTCAGTTGCCAGACTACAGTTTTATCGAGCTGTGAGTAAGTGATAACAGAACTCATGAAATTTCACTTTAATAGCTGCTGGATACTTGCACTGCTATTCGGTCTAGCCGCCGAGGCGTGCGTCCAGGCTGCCAGCACTATTCAATTCACTGCGACCAGCTACACCACCAACGAAAGCGCCGCCACCGCTACTCTCAACGTCCAGCGCACCGGTGATACCATCACGGAAGTGGGCGTGGACTACGCCACCGCCGATGGGACTGCGACCAATGCATTGAAATATACGGCCGTGGCCGGGACGCTGGCCTTCGGGACCGGCGAAACCAACAAGACTATTGTCGTGCCGATCTTAAACGACGGCTTTGTCGAAGGCACCAAGACCTTCCAGGTGATTTTGCGCAATCCCACCGTCGGGGCCGTGCTGGGCGCACGCACGAATGCCACCGTGCGCATCACTGATAATGACTTCGGAATCCAATTTCAGTTTGCCACCTACCACGTGAGTGAAGGTGACGGAATCGCCGTGCTCGGCGTTGTCCGCGGCGACGACGGAACCCTTCCCGTCACGGTGGATTTCTTCACCACGGACTTGACCGCCAAGAGCGGGATCGATTATGCCGGCATCACCAACACCCTGTCGTTTGCCCCCCAAGAGAGGCTCAAGAAACTCTCGGTTCCGGTCCTCAACAACACCCAGAAACAACCGAACAGGACTTTTCGAGTGACCCTGGCCAATCCGGCAGGCGCGACGCTCGGCAGCCAGAAGACGGCCACGGTTACAGTTGAGGATAATGATCAAGGCTTTCAGTTCGATTCCGCCAGCTATTCCGTGGCGGAAGACGCGGGGATAGTGCGGATCGGAGTGCTGCGAGGAACCGATGATACCAACTCTCCCGTCACCGTGGACTTCACCACCGCCGATGTGACCGCGACCAGCGGACTGAATTACAGCGGCGCCACCAATACGCTCACCTTTGCGCCTGGGGAGAAGGTCAAGCTGGTCACCGTCCCGATCCTCAGCGACGGGGTCAAGCAAGCCAGCAAAAGTTTTCGTGTGAGCTTGAGCAACTCGACCGGCGGAGCCGTTCTCGGCTCGCGAGCAATGGCCACCATCAACATTGTGGACAACGATCCCGGGCTGGGTTTTGAATTCGGCAATTATTCCGTTTGGGAGAATGTGGGCGCTATCACCGTAACGGTCCTGCGGGGCAACGGTGTGGCCTTGGGGCCCGTCACGACCGACTTTGCGACCAGCGATCTAAGCGCCAAGGCGGGGCAAGATTACCAGGCGGTCTTCGGCACCATTGCGTTCGAGCAGAATGAAACGGTGAAGACCATTACCGTCCCCATCCTCCGGAATGGATTGTTTACGATTAATACGAGCTTCAGAGTAGCCATCACAAACCCCACCGGCGGGGCCGTGCTGGGAAGAACGTCCACCACGGTAAACATTCTAGACGCGAGCGGACTGACTTCTCGTACGGTGGCACCCCCATACGATACCGCGCTGACCATCGTGCGCGAGGGAGGATTTAACATTCTGAGATGGAGCGGGGGCGGCCAACTGCAAAGGGCGGACCGGCCAACGGGGCCCTGGCAGATGCTCACGAACGCCAGCAGTCCGTACGCAGTTCAGTCTTTGCTCCCGACCACGTTTTACCGGGTCACCCGCCCCAGACCGGTGAACGTTTACATCCCATCAAGTTACGACAACCACACGCCGGCGCCGCTGGTGATCAACCTGCACTACGGTACCGGTGACGACGAGGACAGCTTCCTGCAGCTCCGCCCTCTGGCGGAGGCGCGAGGATTTCTCTACTGCTACCCAAATGCCGGGATCGAAAGAGAAGGCAATCGGTGGTGGAACGCCATCGATAGCTGTTGTGATCACTGGGGCACCGGCGTTGATGATGCCGGCTATCTGCGGGCGGTGATTGAAGAGATCGGCAGGCAGTTTGTGGTGGACCGAAAGCGGATCCATTTGATTGGAGTTTCTCAGGGAGCCAGCATGGCCTATCGGATGGCTTGCCAGTCCGCGGATCTCATCGCCGGCATCGCCAGTGACGCCGGCAATACCTTCCTGGATCCCAGCCGCTGCGCACCTTCGCAGCCGGTTAATATCCTCCACATCCACGGCACCGCCGACGCAACCGTTCCCTACGCTGGCGGCGCTGGTATCACTGACCGCGGGTTTCCGGCCAACACGCCAGCGTTTCCCGGCGCCCTGCGGACGGTCCAGATCTGGGCCGGGTACAACGGTGCCCGCGACCCGGTCACCGATCCCGCACCCACGATGGATCTCGATCTGGATGTGCCGGGGCTGGATACGGTGATCACGCGCTATATGAACCACCCGCCCGGCGGCGCCGTCGAACTGTGGACGGTCAATGGTGCCGGCCATGGATTGAATCCGTCCCCGCAGTTTTCACCCCGGGTCATCGACTGGCTTCTCGCCCATCCCAAACCGTGAAACTTCATCGCGTATTGTTCTGGCGTCTTCCTTGCCTGCACCTGCCGTGGCCGAGTGCAAACGAGAGGATAAAGACGTTCGAAATCAAGGATGCCTGTCCGGTCGGCCGCGAATCGAGCGAGGCAGGTACGCCGCTTCAGTTTTCCTGCAGTTTCGGAGCGCTGAGGCGGCGTGAACGCCGCTCTCCTGCGCGTTAAACCGCGCAGCGTACAAAAGGAATGTCCTATCAGTTTACCGTGGAGCATCTAAAAGCAAAGTCTTATAGATATAATTCTTATCCATTTCATATCCATAACAATCGGCGGCAAAGGTCATACTTATGTTTAAAAACGGAAATCTCTCCTGCGTTTTTGAGGAAGCGCCTACCAAAAGCCAATCGTCGATGGTGCTTCGTCAATGCAGACTGGCCATCTACAAGCTTGGCTTGCGCGGGGTGGGCATTTTACTTTTATTGGTTGGATTGGGCCGTTGCATCGTAGCGAACGCCGCCTCGCTGGGGGATTTTAACTATGACGACAATGGCGCAAGTATCGCCATCATCGGGTACACGGGCGGCGGTGGCGCTGTGACCATCCCGGATGCCATTCTAGGAAAGCCAGTCACCAGCATTGGGAACGACGCGTTCAAACTCCAGACCCGCCTGACGAGCGTGACGATCCCCAACAGCGTCACCAGCATCGGGCAAGCGGCATTCTATGGCTGCACCGGCCTGACGGCCATCACGGTCGATGCGCTCAACCCGGCTTACAGCAGCCTGGACGGCGTATTGTACGACAAGAGCCTGGGCACCCTGATTCAATGCCCCGGCGGAAAAAGCGGAAGTTTTAGTGTGCCCAACAGCGTGACCGACATCTGTAGCGGAGCGTTCTCTGGCTGCACCGGTCTGACCAGCGTGACCATCCCCCACAGCGTGACCAGCATCAGGAACGGTACGTTCCAGAGCTGCAACAGGCTGACGAACGTGACGATCCCCAACAGCGTGACCTACATCGGGAATTCTGCGTTCACCGGTTGCACCAGCCTAACGAGTGTCACAATCCCCAACAGTGTGACTAGCATCGGGGAGAGTGTGTTCGATTCCTGCACCAGCCTGACCAGCGTTACGATAGGCAACAGAGTTAAAAGCATCGGGTACGGGGTGTTCCAGCGATGCACCGGGCTGACAGGAATCTATTTCCAGGGTAATGCCCCCAATTTGGTGGGTTCGTTTGGCAACAACGCGACCATCTATTACTTGCCGGGGACCACGCGCTGGAGCACGTCGTTTGGCGGGCGTCCGACCGCGCTATGGGAACCGCAGGTGGAGGCCAGCGATGCCAGCTTTGGCGTGCGGGCGAATCAATTCGGGTTCAACATCACCTGGGCCAGCGGATTGGTCGTGGTGGTGGAAGCCACCACCGACCTGGCCAATCCTGCCTGGTCTTCGGTCGGCACCAATACCCTCACCGGCGGCTCCTCTTATTTCAGCGATTCCGACTGGGCAGATCATCCCAACCGCTTCTACCGACTTCGCGCACCGTAAGTGAGTCAGTAACCAGTGGTTGGTTAAAGGAGGCAAGCACACTCAAAAATATGAAAAACAATAGCTTACCGCGGAGCGTCTAGAAAGCAAAGTCCTGCTATCAGTCGCCCCGTGTGGTGCCCGCGAGCGCGCTGATTCGCAATCACCACGGCGTCCGCGGCTGGCAGCACTTCCTCGGCTGACACGCAGCCTCCGCTGTCGGCGATCCGACCAGACGCATCGCTACCGCAGCCGACCCTGCGCCCGCTCGTTTTCTAGGAATTCCGACGGTGCCATCAACGGCAGGCCGTAGAATTGATGACCGAGCAACCCGATGAAATCCGCGCGGTCGAGTGTCAGCAGCACGTTGGCGGAGGCGAGCGCGCTAAGCAGCACGGGCTTGTCCTTGCTCGCCGCGAACACCAGCGGACGGTCAAGGCTCAGCACATCGTCCACGATGACGAGACGCGGGCGCAGTCGCGACCATTCGCCCGTCGCCGCCGGCGGCAGCTTCCGCAGATTCCGCATGGTTTCGTTCAGCACCCAGGGACTCGCGAGCAATTCCCATCCTTGCGCTAGCGCATAGTCGAAAAGCGCCTTCGACGATCCCTGCGCTGAACCGCACGCGGCCAGAAGGACGCTGGTGTCGAGAAAAAGCTTCACGCCCCGGCGAGGAACCGCTGGTGCCCGGCTTCATCGTCCGCGATCCACTGCTCGATTTGTTCGCGCGGGATGTCGCGCGGCGACGGCAGCGGTCCGGCTTTCCCGTGCAGGCGCGTCGCCAGGAAAAGCAGGAGTTCCTGTTGTTCTTCCGGCGGCAGCGTGTCGGCAGCCTTCTCGATTTCGGCGAGCGTGCTCATTCGAAAAGATTGTCGCGCCCGAGCCGATGCGTCAACCGGGCTCATGGCGCCTCCGGCTGGGGGCCGACCTTTGGCGGTCGTCCCAAGGTGCGGTGGGTTGAGACGGACGATCTGGACCATGACGGGCTGAATAATCTCCAGGAACTGCTGGCCGGCACCGACCTGGCCGATCCAAACTCAGTGCTGGCTTTTGAAAGAATTCCCCGGCCAAACGATCTGGTCGAGGCGGACAAGACACCCATTGGGGCCGACCAACATGCCTG
>JAYVTS010000390.1:0-7448 GCA_043788645.1 Verrucomicrobiota bacterium | reverse complement strand
AAGCGGAAGGATGGCGCTCGGCCGATTCGGGGGGTGCCCTTGCCGGGGATTAGCGTCATGCGGGATTTGAGGGTCGATACCGTCGGGTAGGGCGTTATTCTAGTTCGCTTTCAAGATGACACGAACTCGCTGGCTCATTTGCCTGCTGGCGTCGTTGCCCGTCAGTCGCAGATCTTGGCCTGGCCCAGCCCGGATATTTCATAGCCTTTCGTCGCGAAATACGATACAGCGAGAGCCTGTTTGGCAAGGCGGCCGAAGCGATTCCGAGCCGAGCGGTAGCAGTCCATACTATCGGGCTCGGAATGCGGGGCCAACGCCGCCAGTTGGGCTTGCCGCAAGTTGCCGCAGAAAGGGGATCAACTATTCGAGCTAGCGTCGTGGTTGCAGTCCTGCGCCTGATCATTAGATTAATCTTACAGATTTTGTGATGACATCTTCCTTGACGTTAGCAGGTCGCAACTTCTTGATCTTTGTAGATGACGACTACGAGGACCTGGAACTCTGGTATCCCAAACTTCGACTCATCGAAGCGGGCGCACGGGTCATCGTGGCGGGCCTCAAGGCCGGCCACCGGTACGTCGGCAAGAATGGGTACCCATGCATCTCGGAACAGGCCATCGCTGGACTGGCGTCCGAGTCGTTCGACGGCGTGGTTTGTGCGGGTGGCTGGATGCCCGACAAACTGCGGCGCGATCCCAAGGTGTTACAGATGATTCGCGAATTTGACGCGTGCGGAAAACTGATTGCGGCCATTTGTCACGGCGGCTGGATGCCTATTTCGGCCGGGGTCTATCGGGGCGTTCAAGTCACCGGTTCTCCGGGAATCAAGGACGATCTCATCAATGCCGGTGCGCTCTGGTCGGATCGTCCCGTGGTGGTTGATCGGCATTTTGTCTCGAGCCGTAGACCGGATGATTTGCCAGATTTTTGTCGCGGAATCTTAGAGGTCTACCAATGAGCCTAATATTATATTTCCCGGCGACCTTCGAGGGCTCGACTCAGGGTTAACTCATCGGCAAATTCCAGACCACTGCCCGCCGGCAAGCCTTGCGCCAAACGCGTTATCCGCAATCCGGCCAATGCGAGGCGCTTCGCCAAGTAGTGGCTGGTGGCATCGCCCTCAACGTCGCTCCCTAAAGCCAGAATGATTTCCTGTACGCCCGTTGGCTGAAGGCGGATCTCGAGTTCCCTGATTCGCAGGTCTTCAGGCCCGATTCCGTTCAATGGACTTAGTTTTCCACCGAGCACATGGTAACGACCTTTATAGGTTCCAGACTTTTCGATGCTGAGAATATCCAGAGCGCGCTCGACCACACACATTAACTTGGTATCCCGGCGATCATCCGCACAGATCGGGCACGGCTGGGTTTCGGTCAGGGCGCCACAGTGCTCGCAGCGAGTGATGCGTTCACGAGCGGCAATCAGCGCTTCGGCGAGTGAACGCACCGCGGCGGGATCTGCCTGGACGAGATACAGCGCCAATCGTTCGGCCGAACGCGGTCCAATGCCGGGTAAGCGTCCTAAAGCGGAAGTTAACGCGGCGACGGGCGGAGGAAGAGCGGTCACAAAATGATCAAACCGGTCCCAAGGGGTTTCGAGTCAAGAAAGAACTCTGACCCGTTTGAATTTCTCGAGGAAGCCTCGTCGGATTGGGAGCGAAAAGGAGGAATGAAGCACCAGGGTTCCCTAAAACATTCCCGGTATTTGCATCCCGCCAGACACCGAGCCCATTTCTTGATTGGAAATCTCCCGAGCTTTGGACAAACCTTCGTTGACGGCTTTCACGATGAGGTCCTCCAGAAAGGCCGCGTCGTCTTTGTTCACGGCGTCCGGGTCCAGTTTGATGGACTGCAGATTGCCATCGCAGCTGACGACGACTTTCACGGTACCGCCGCCCGACGCTGCCTCCACGGTTTTTTTCGCAAGACCTTCTTGCACGACCATCATCTGCTGCTGCATACGCTGCGCTTGCTTCATCAACTTTGCGAGGGATGACATAAAAGATTATTTAATATCGAATCAATAACTGTATTGAGGAAAGCGATTTCTCCAAGAGGCTCTCAACCTCCGGACTTCAACGCTCAGCCGAGCCCGGGGCGCGTACTTCGAGCAATGTGCCCTTGAAAATTTCCAACGCTTGCTTGATCAAGGGGTCATTGAGGAATTCTTCTTTGTTTAACTGTATCGGTGCGGCGGGTTTGGGTTTGGTCGTCATTCCAGAAGGCGCCGTGGAATTTGAGCTCCCCCCGGTTCCTGCTGGGGATTTTGGCGCAGACGACCGAACCGCCTGCGCCACGGGGGCCACGGCGGGGGTTGGAGCCGCACCGGTCAGTTGGATAAACTTAACCTGTACGTTGCCGGCACCGATCTGGGCTAATTTTGTTTGAATTGCACTCACATTGCGCGGAGTCCCCGGATCGACGTCTTCCGGATGAGTGATGGTTAAGAGGCCTTTGGCGAAACTTTGAGGATGGCAAAATTCCAAGGCCACCCGTAGCCCCGTTTCCGTTGGGCCCAAGCTCGCCAACAGCGCCGACCATATATCGCTCATGGACGTGGATAGGGTCGGGGCTGTCCCGGCTTTGACGTGCGATAACGGCGAAGGCGGAGCCTGAGCAACCGTGGGTGCGGCCGCTGAAACGGGTGGCGAAACCGGCGGTGAAAAGGCTGGTGTAGCGGGTGCATGCGGAGCGGACGCAGGGGGAGGCATCGACGGCGACAGCGGAGCAGGCACACTCGGTGCGACGACCTCGATGGCAGCGGGCGGCACTACGCGGGTTGCGGGAGGGGCTGCTGGGGCCGTGGCCAGCGCGGATCTTCCGGTGGAGGCAGGCGTGATCGTGGGCGCCCCGGGTCCGGCTTCATCTCGCAATTGCCGCAACTGTTTCAGCACGGCGTCGAGGCTCATGGCCTCTCTCGCCTGCACCGCCTTGAGCAAGGTGACTTCGAGAAAGATTCGTTTGCTAGCCATCTCCCGCTGTCGGCCTTCCGCCACGCTCAACACCTCCATGACTCGAGTTAACGGTTCACTTTCGATGTGCGCCGCCTGTTCGCTCAGGGCCGCAAATTCCGTTTCACTCACTTCAACGAGATTTTTATCGCCACCACTCAACCTAAAGAGGAGGAGGTTTCGGAAATGATTCAGCAAATCGCTCAGGAGCCTACCGAGGTCCTTGCCGCTGCGTGCGAGGGCGTCCAGTCCCCGCAACACCGTAGCTTGTTGGCCGGCGATCATCGCCTCTGCGAGTGCCACCACCTGAGCCCGTGCGGCGAGACCAAACATCCCGATGACATCGGGTTCAGTCACCCGATGGCCGCAAAAACTGATTAATTGGTCAAGCGTAGACTCAGCGTCACGCATACCACCATCTGCGCTTCGAGCGATGGCGTGCAAAGCGAGTTCATCGATTTGCACGCCCTCTTGTCCGCAAATCCAGGCCAAATGTTTCACGATCAGTGCGGAAGGAATCCGGCGGAGATCGAACCGCTGACAGCGCGATTGAATTGTAGGGAGGACTTTTTCCGGATCGGTCGTGGCGAAGAGGAACTTCACATGCGCGGGCGGTTCCTCCAGCGTCTTGAGCAACGCATTGAAGGCGGCCGTCGTGAGCATGTGAACCTCGTCAATCAAGTAGATCTTGAATTTCGACGAGGCCGGAGCAAACCGTGCCGTTTCTCGGAGTTCGCGCACTTGGTCCACGCCATTATTGGAGGCCCCGTCGATCTCCATCACATCGAGCGACCGGCCCTCGGCGATTTCCTTTACTCGCGGATCCGCGGGGTCCCATTCGGGTTTGGGCCCGCCGGTGCAATTGAGGGCCATGGCGAAAATGCGGGCCAACGTCGTTTTGCCCGTTCCCCGCGGCCCACAGAAGAGATAGCCATGAGCCACGCGTCCCGACTGAATGGCGTTGGACAACGTCTGCGTGACGTGATCTTGACCCACGACATCGGCGAACCGTTGTGGACGGTATTTGCGAGCAATGACCTGATAACTCATCGGCCTTTTTCGCCTCTAAACCCCAGTAAAGTTCGACTCACTAGACTTTTATAGGGCGTCACCTACCCGAAGCAACAGGCAACTCGGGACTGGGCGCAGCTGCGGTCAGTCGCTGCTCCCACCACCACCTCCGCCATCGCCTCCTCCGCCATCGCCTCCTCCTCCTCCTCCGCAATCTCCTCCAGCACTGCCTCCCCCAGAATCGACGGTGCCGTGTCCACCCGAGCCATGACTGCCCGAGTCATGATAACCTGAGTGATGAGAGGCCGAGCTAGGGTGTTCACCGCCCGAATCGGGGTCGCCGTGCCCACCACCGTCACCATGGGCTAGCGGGTCAGAGGAAAAACGGCCGTCATCGCTACGAGAATCCCTACCGATCGACGTTGGGCCTCGCCGATTTCGCGAAGCAAAAATCGCGATGCCAGCGACGACTAAGGCAACGACGACACAAAACGCGATGAGAGCGACCATCAAGGCGAGGAGGAGGACGATACTCATCTGGAGTAACTACCGATGGCCGGGTTTACGTTGATGAATGATGATCGTATTTCCGTCCGGATCAGAAATCATGATCATCTGGCACACTGGTGTTTCAAACGGCCCCATTTTAATTGGCATCTGACCAAACCCTGACCTCTCCGCCGGCAACCTTCAGGGTGCCTTCTTCTCGGGTGGCGAGTTCGGCAAACGTGGCGTGGCCGGATCAGCGGTTTCAAGCGGGGGATTTGTGCCGGGAGCGGCCAGGAGCGGATGGTCGGGTTCTATGGGGACTTGCCCTGGTGCAAACAATGGAACAAGCGCCGGCCGAGGGACACCGAGGGCCACAAATGCATTCGAGGCCATGGGTTCAAATTTACGGATCCAGGCCGGCGCAGATCGGCTCGCAGCCGCGATATCAATGTGCCCCTTCAGTTTGGTCGTGACGTTCGTGACGGTCCCGCCGGTTCCCAAAAAGTACCATCCAGGTTCGACGGTAGGCCCAGCATCCACGTTCTCCGCCTGCGGCAAAGGTTCGGCTTCAAAAATGGCGTGAGTGAGAGGCAGCCATACTTTGTCTTTGGAATTCACCCAACCATTTCCGAAAGAAGCCCAGCGACGTTGGCCCGCGCTCTGGCTGTTGCGTTGGAAATCCTCGATAAACGAATAGCATCCAGAAATTGGAACCTCCGCAACCGGCGCCCGCAAAGACGCCACTTGCAGCCATTGATTGGTCTGGGCCGGGTCTTGGAGATACGCCGAGTAGACGGTGTAATCGGTGTCCGACGTCGTCGTCATTAAGAATCGGTAAGTTTCATTAATTTTCCACGGCACCGGCAGCGTACACTGAAGCCCAAGCGGTTCACCTTCGAGAGGCTCCGTCTTGAGGTTGGGGTGTCGATTGAGCACTTGAATCCGATTCGTCTTTGCCCCCTTGCCCGCGGCGGTGTCCCAAAGCGTAAAAAGCGCAATACGATTCGTCGTCGAACCTAATTCTTGCAGCCCAAAGTACCCTTTTTCAAAACCCACCGCGCAGAAGTAGGTGCCCGGCGCGGATTCCCGTGGAATCACTTCCTGGTAATAGTCCGTCCCCGGGGCCACATCATAGTAGAGATGGACCATCCGGGCCGCTTTGGGCTCAGCCATCCAACCCAAGCCCGGGAATCCCACGAGTACGGCAAATCCAAGAATCTGCTTGGCCCAACTCGGCAACATCATCTGCTTCACATCCCCTAGCGTGCCAGATTTCAAGGCCATGGCGAGCTTCCATCGCGCTCGAACCTCAAAATTCCTGAGCCACGGTGGCAGGAGTGGGAGAAGCGTGGAACGAAATTGAGACTCGTTCGACGCTCCAAAGGGTGATCGAGTGGGTCACGCGGCCCATCCAACCGGTGAAAGCTTCCCCAACGAATCGTCGCGAGAGAACGCGAAGACCGCAAAAAGAGGGGTTTTTCCGCTCTCTGCGGTCCCCGCGTTCTTTTGCGGCTATTCCCAACACGGCCTGGGTCGGTGGAGGTGTGCGTCGGCGACTTGTAAGCTGGGGCACACTGGCTAGGTTGCCGGGTGAACTCTTCGCGGCGCCGACTCTTGGCCGGTTTGATGATCCTGATCAGCTGGGCGAGCTGTACCTGGTCTGGTCTTGCCCAGGTCGGCTTGACTCATTCCAAACCCATTCGATTGCGGGTGGGCACGATCACCACGCCGCCGAAGCCCGGGCCAGGTGGCGGCCCTGCTCTAGCGCGATCTGAGGCGTTGATGACCGGACTCTGGTTGATTCAATTTAACGGGCATTTCCAACCACAATTCCGAGCGCAACTTGCCGCTGCTGGAGTTCAACTGATCCACTTTGTTCCCGACGACGCGTTTATCGCTCGATTGGATCAGGTGCAAGTCTCCGCGATTCAGGCACTGCCGTTCGTCCGATGGGTGGGCGAGTACGAGCCGCGCCACAAAATTGATCCTCGCGTCACTCGCTCGCTGGCGCACGACCCGGCGGCACCTTTGGCGATTCGGGTTTTATTGCGGCAGGAATATACCGGTGAAGAACTCGCCGTAGTCGCCCACCATCTCCGAGCCCAAACCGGGTTTCGCACCTCGAGCTTGGGAACTCTCCTCAGCGGCCGCGTTGAGGGTCGCCGTTTGCTCGAACTCGCTCGCTCAGCGGCCGTCCTCTGGATCGAGCCCGCCCCGCGTCTCCGATTGTTTGACGGCGTGGCTACCCGCATTGTGATGGGTGATTCAGATCCCGCGGGTGGGATGGCCGAATTGCACAAACTTGGTTTCGATGGTCGCGGTGTGACGGTGGCCGTCGCGGATTCGGGTCTCGATTCGGGAGATATAACGGATATGCATCCCGATATCGCGGGCCGAGTGGATGCTGTGTTTCCTTACGGGGGTTTGTCCGATGCCAGCGATGAACACGGCCACGGCACTCATTGCGCGGGAATCATCGGGGGCAACGGAGCGACCGGGGAGGTCGACGATCACGGCTTCCGTTGGGGGCTCGGAATTGCTCCAGGAGTGCACCTGGTTGCGCAGCGAATTTTCGACGCTGCGGGCGGCTTCTTTGCACCCGCCACCTTCGAGCAACTCACGCGGGACGCGGTCCGCAGCGGTGCCTACGTTGGGTCCAATTCTTGGGGTGACGACACGGGTGGGCAATACGATCTCAGTGCTGCGGAGTTTGACGCGTTGGTCCGGGACGCCGACGCGCTCACGCCGGGGGATCAACAGTACGTACTGGAATTCAGCGCCGGGAATGCCGGGCCGGCCGCCCAATCGGTGGGTTCACCTGCGGTTGCCAAAAATGTCATCGCCACGGGCGCGTGCCAAAATGACCGTTTTGAACTCATCTTATACGCCGAAGGCCAAGAGGTGATGGCCGATTTTTCAAGCCGAGGACCCTGTGATGACGGTCGTATTAAACCCGATGTGGTGGCACCCGGTACCTGGATCGCTTCACTGCGATCTG
>JAYVTS010000389.1:0-2264 GCA_043788645.1 Verrucomicrobiota bacterium | reverse complement strand
GCGGCGTAGGCGCGGATTTCTGGAGTGATCGCGTGGGCAACTTTTTCGAGCAGGGCGGGTTCGATCATTTCCTGAGCCGCATAGGCGCCCAAAGCCGCGAAGAGCGCAGTTTCTTCGGTGGCGGAACTTGGATTTAGGGTGGCCGTCCAACGGGCTAGTTCGTTGGTGACGGCGGCCGTTGGCCGATCCCGCAAGATGCGTTGAGCGAGCTGACGATTCCACCGTTCGGGTGAGCGTAACTGTGCTAGGAGCGTCGGGACGGAGGCTTGTTCCAGCGGCTGCCAGGGGACGAGTGGGCGACCGGTTGCGGTCACTCTCCAAATGCGACCGTGGGTCTTGTCACGATCAGGGTGGCGAAAACTGGCTTGATAGTGACCGATCACTGGATTGCACCAATCGCACAAATATAAAGCTCCGTCGGGACCGAAGCGTGCATCGACAATTCGAAACGCGGTATTTGTTGATTCAATCAGCGGCGGCAGACGTTCCGCTTTGAACCCGGCGCCGGAGTCCGTAAAGCGAAAACGTTCGACGGTGTTTTGGAGGTATCCGCCGGAAATCACTTCGCCTTGATTGGCCGTGGGCCAGTGGGAATTCTCAACGAAATCCGCTCCACCAAACTTGCGTCCTTGACTCCAGATTGCCGATTGCGGTTGAAAGTGCTCAGTCCGAATCATGGCCGGTGTGAGGTAGAAAACACCGTGTCCATTGCCTGCGAAAACGAAGGGTTGCCCGTAGCGATCGAAGGCGGTGCCGAACGGGTTATGGGCGCCCATCGCTCCATCCCAAAAAGCGTCCAGGCGGAGTTGGCGGGGCCAGAATCGCCAGACACCGGATTGGCGCAACTGTTCGGTGCCCCAAGGTGTTTCGATTCGCGATATCGCGTGGAGCCCTTGGCTCATCAGGAGTTCACCGCTGGGACCCCAGGTGAATGAGTTAATGGTTTGATGGGTATCGCCCGTGCCGAAGCCAGAGAAGATGAGACGTCGTTCATCGGCGCGGCCGTCGCCGTCCGTATCGCGGAGATGCCATAATTCCGTGCCGGTACCGACATACACCCCGCCGTCGCCAAGTTCCAAGCCGGTGGGGATCATTAATCCATCCGCGAAAACAGTGGTTCGATCAACCCGGCCATCGTGATCCGTGTCTTCGAGGACGAGAATTTTGTCGTTCGCTTTTTGGCCCGGAATGATTTGTGGATAGGTGACGCTGCCTGCAACCCACAATCGGCCATTGCCATCGAAACGAATCTGGATGGGTTTGATGACGCCTTCGTTTTCCGAAGCGAAAAGATGGACCTCGAATCCCGGCAGGACGTGGAGTGAGGATAACTCGTTGGCGACCGAAAGAGGGTCGGGTTCTTGGCCGAAGAGAGTCCAGCAGGTGCCGATCAAGAACAGCTGAACGGTTAATAGACGAAATGCAGCACGGAGCATGGTCTGGGTTTTGGAATTAGCGGGTTTCGGAGGCGGATGGAATGACGGAGAGTCGATCAAGGCGATGTTCCGCGTCGTGGAGCAGGGGAATGAATTGCTCCATTTCGGCCGGGAACCAACGAACGGATCGATCTCGGTGATCTCGACTACTGAGTTGTTCGGTGCGGTCCCCCGCAAGAAATGCCCAGTTGGTAGGGCGTACATAGTGAAACCACAGTTGGTTTTTTTCGACCACCGCTTCTCGGAGCGTCCGGAGTTCGGGTTGGGCAAACCAGCGGGCCGCGTCGTTCGGCACGGTTTTGAGCGCGGCGGCGTTGGGCGGAAGTATTCCGCGGACAAAAGCCAAGGCTACGGTGCCTCGCCCATCGACCGACAGTTGGCGTCCATCGGTGGTGAGGGGTTTTTCGGGAGCGAGGTGGTAAAGGTCGATGATCGCCAGTTGACGTTGAGTGGCGATTTCGAGGATCACGGAAACGTACCGACTGAGCTCTGCATTCTGGAGTGCAAGGGGTGGCAATGGGGGCGCGAGTGTTTCCAGACGAGTCGGTGTTACCAAGACGAGGCGAGGGGTGACGCTTGCGAGTTCGTCGAGTAGGCGGAGATAGGCACGTCGAAATTCGGCTTGGCCATTCGGATTCGCGATGGCTTCGCTTTGACCAAATTGAACAAAGGTAATTGTGGCATGATGTTCTTTAAGGAGGCGGGTAAGGCTGGGATAGTTGACTTCTCTTGGCTGATTGGAAGCAGTGTCACCTTCCCAAGCAAAGTTTTGGACATGCAAATGGAGTTCGGGGTGGGTACGGAGGAGAGCTGTTTCTAGTTCTCCGC
>JAYVTS010000388.1:0-9570 GCA_043788645.1 Verrucomicrobiota bacterium | reverse complement strand
ACTATTATTAAAGAAAAGTCCCTGCGCGTCCGGCGAATCGCGGGCGTCCAGGATGCGAGAATAGGTTCCCAGGGAGTTAAACTCGAACAACGCCACCATTGTGTAGCGGTCCCGGCTCAGAATACCCGTAGAATCAAGGCGGAGCCCCCCAGGCGACGCGAAATCGAAAACGGTCCGGTTCGTTCCCAAAACCGCATCCGTTAAAAAAGAAAAGTTGTTCGCCCCTTCGACATTTAAGTCCGGCGCTCCTGCTACTGAACTCTTCAATGAGTTTTCGAAACGATAATCCGCGACCACCAGAGCACCGCTCGGGAGAACCGGCGCCGACGGCGCCGCTAGGGGTGTCAATGCCGCGACTTCCGCATCCGAAAGTACGCCATCGTAGAGTCGGATTCTGGCCACCCGTCCGCCGGGTGCGTAGGATCCATCCCCTTGCCGAAAAAAATGCACTACTTGGTTCGTTCCCAGGGCCGCCAGATCGAAGGTATCCACTAAGTCCAACCGCTTGACCCCGTCTTGGTAAACTCGCACAACCTGACCGTCATCCACCAAGGTGATTTGGACATACTGATAGTTGGTCACTCCCCCAGTGACTGCGACGGGATACGGGTTCAACCAAAGCTGACCATTATTGAAGAAAAGACCCTGCCCGTCAGCCGTATCGCGCGCGTCTACGATCCGGGAATAGGTCCCCAAGGAATTAAACTCGAACAACGCCACCATCGTGTAGCGGTCCCGGCTCAGAATACCCGTAGAATCAAGGCGGAGCCCCCCAGGCGACGCGAAATCCAAAACGGTCCGGTTCGTTCCCAAAACCGCATCCGTTAAAAAAGAAAAATTATCCGCCCCTTCGACGTTTAGGTCCGGCGCCCCTGCTACCGAACTTTTTAACGAGTTTTCGAAACGATAATCGGCCACGATTTTGGCCCCGCCGGCCGGCACCACCGCCACGGATGCCACCGGTGCCAGGCCCGCGACTTCCGTGTCGCTCAGGGCGCCGCTATACAGCCGGATTCGCGCCACCCGACCGCCCGCCGCATAGTTCCCGTCGGCCTGCCGGAAGAAGTGAACCAGACCATTGCCCCCAATTTGCCCCCGGTTCTCTGAATCTGGTAGCTCGAACTGCTTGACTCCATTGGCGTAAGCCCGGACTTGGTCGCCCGTCTTGACCAAGGTGAGTTGGATGAATTGATCCTGGTCAATCACCAGCGGCCCGGCGTTCGTCGTCGGACTAAAAACCATCGCCCCGCCCAGCGTAAACCAACCCTGGCCCAGCGTCGGATCCTGGGTATCCAAGATCCGCAGGTATCCACCGATTGATTTCTGGGCTACCAATAAAACGACGGTGTACTGATTGGAAACGACCAATCCGGTGGTGTTCAGCCGCAGGCCGCCACCCGGAGCGAAGTCCAGTGCGAAGTGGTTGTTTCCAAAAAGATTGGTGGCGGTAACGAACGCTGCCGAACTGACGCCCTCAAGCACGAGTTCTGGCGCGCCGACCACCGAGCTTTTGAGTGAGTCTTCAAATCGATAGTCGGCCACCAGCAAGGCCGCCGCCACGGACGACGGCTGGATCGCCAACAAAAAAATGGTCAGAGCGGCAATCCGCCGAAATATTCCCGGCCAGGAAGGTGATTGACCGTGCCAGAATTCCGGTCGCTGCGATCTGAGCCATCTTGCGGTGCGGCTTGAAGGCCCACTCCGAAAACCAACGACACTCGCCAAAAAATGATGCAGCTGATAGAACACATTCGGGCAATCGCTGGAAACATCTGCGATAGCAATACCAAAATTGGCCTGGCGCTGGTTGAGCACGATACCCGAGCACCAGTCAAACCCGGATCATTAGATCACGAACGGATGAACGGACGGGCGGATTGAAGAAGCAGTTTTCACTTTGTAACGCTACAGACTATCAATATTGACGATCAAATTGTTCGCCTGTCCCCTGGCTCGATCACTTTTTTGACGCTCCGCCGCTAGCCCGAATAGTTCATAGCCTTTCGTCTCGAGACGTAGCGAGTGCCCGTCTGGCAAGGCGACCGAAGCGATTCCGAGCCGTACTGTATGAATCCATACTGTCCGACTCGGAACGCGAGGCCAACGCAGCCAGACGGGCTCGCGGCAAGTCGTAGCAGAAAGGAGATGAAATATCCGGGCTAAGGTCGGGTCCAAATCCCGGAACTACCCGCGGGCGAGGACTTCGACCAGATAGCGCAACTCTTCTTCAACCAGGGCCGGGTCCGGGAGGGTTTGGGCAATCTCGCGCCGGATCATTTCGCGGAATCGTTTGCGGAGCCGATGAATCGCCACTTTGACGGCGCTTTCCGATAGGCCCAATTGCGCGGCGGCAGCCGGTTGTGAGAGTTGATCCGATTCACCCACCAACCAGGGCTTTAGAACGGAGAACTGAGGTGCTCGATCGGCCGCGGCAAATTCGTGTTCGATCAGGGTCAAAGTTTGAGCCATCAACGCCAAGGCCCAATGGCGATCAAAAATAGGGTCAACCAAGGCGGCATTCGGATCGGCAACTTGCAATCCCGCGGCAGATTCGGCCCCCTCCCAAGTGCTTGGGCGTGCTTCGTCGAGTGATTCGGGCGTGAACCCACCCCCGCGCTTCTGCCGGAGTTCGTGATCGCGTTGGTCAGCCAGGAAGTGTTTGACGGCTCCTAACAGGTAGGAACGGAATCGGCCGCGCCGGGGATCCGCGCCGGCGAACGAGCTGGTATCGGCGCCTCGTTCCAACACGCGGGCGAAAAACTCCTGGGTGAGTTCGCGGGCCGCATCTTCGTCGCGGCCAGTCGCTTGCAGGTAGCGAAATACCGGCTGCCAGTAGGTCGCGCACAATTCGCCGAGCGCCGCCTTCGCCGCGGGGGCCGCGCCCCGAGCGCGGATGATCAGCGACCAGCGAGTCGGGGCAAACGTGTTAGGAGGTTCCGGCGTCGTCATTTTTTCAAGGAGGCAGCAGACCGGAGCCCGGCGAAGTTGGAAAGTTCGCTTTCAAAATACAGCTTCTCGAATCTCAACTCGATCACCGTCTCGGAGCGGCACATCGGCGGTTCGATCATTCGCTTCGATCAATGCTTTGACGTCCACGGTGTTTTGAGATCCATCCGCTCGTCGCACGGTCACCTTGCGAAGATTGGCGGTTTTCCCCAGGTCAAGTCCCAGGACCAGATCGGTCAGAAAATTGGTCCGCCCTGGCTTCAACGAAAGGGTTCGGTTAACAGCGCCATGAGTAAACACTTCGCCACCTCCAGTAGCGACTCCCTGGGCGCCCGAAGCCGGTGGGTTGGACTCATTGGGCGGGTTGACTGGCGTCACTGAACTTAGCGGCACCGAAGTCAGCACGGCTTCGATGCCCCAGCGGCGCCGCATGTGTTCCGTGGAACTCGGTTCGATGGGTTCGCCCTGACCCGATGAGTCCTCACTTTGAAAGAGCCAATAGTTGGTGACAAATCCGGGTGGGAAATTCAGCGAGGCTTCTGGAAGCAACGTTTGCAAGGTAACAGCTACTGGAATTTGGATCCAGGCCTCTCGGAAAGGAATTCCGGGTTGAGAGTTAAGCCTCAAGCGGAAAGCCCCGGGCACCAAACTTCGCTCAAGTGTATACTTGAGAGGGGTACCGCGACCGCTCGTGGTGAGGTTATCGACTACCGTGCTCAGGCTGGAAAGCTCGGTCGGGACTCCGTTGCTCTGGAATCGGATTGAAACGTTGATTTTTTCTCCTCGCGCGGGTTCGACATGGAGGGTGGAGAAAACCTCCCCGGGGCGCACCGAATTCAAAGTGGGAGTACGGACGGCCGTGGCGGGGGAATAGGGTGAGGGGACGGCCGGATCCGGTTCCGCCGTCATGGCCGGCCCGCTCCATTGCTCGAATCTTACTGGCTGGTTTCGATCCAGACGAAACCACAGATGGATCAGTAATACGGGGACCATCAAAAAACCGATCCCCCAGACAATTTGCCGCACGAGAGAAAATCCCGGATCAGTGGTCATTCTTTCGTGAGCGCGAAAATTCCGCAAGACGGGCAGCCGGACTAACCGACGTGGTAGTCGGAAAAAAATGAGCCCTGAAAGAATTCCTACGGCCACTGCCGGCGCGAAATGACCCGCTGCCAAAATCAGGAGTCCTCCCAATGCCGCGAGGATGGAGAGCGGCCAAAGGATCGCCCCGAAAAGTGCCCATTCCCAAAACCGAGCGGATGGCTTTTTTCGGAGGGCGCGCCTCAAAGCCATGAATCCAATGACGGTAGGCGGCAAGCCGCCGAGAGCCGAGGCGAGCAAAATACCAAACGCGGCGGGGGCTTCCCAAAAAGTCGGTTTGATGATGGGCATCGTCAGCACGAGAAACGAGGCACAGAAAGCCAGCCCAGCCGAAAAAACACCCAGCCACGGCCAGCGCTCCGTCGCGCTCCACCAAGGTACCGTTGCCCGCGGGGGCAGCGGATCGGGTGTTCTGGGACCCGCGGGGCCTGCCCTCGCATCGGGACTCAACGGCAACGTCTTGGAGTGAGATGTGATTTCCTCGACCTGGGTCCTAAGTTCGTCGGCACTCTGTTGCCGACGTTCCTTCTCCTTTTCAAGGGCTTGAAACACAACCTCATCCAAGCGGGAATCCATGGGGGTCTTTGTGGACGGTGCCGGGAAGCGGCCCAAGGGCAATCCACCCGTGAGCATTTCATAGAAAACAACGCCTAAGCTGTAGATGTCCGCCCGGTGATCCACCTCAGAAGGGTGTTCCACTTGCTCGGGTGCCATATAGTGAGGGGTGCCCAGCGGTGCCCCGGTGGCCGTGAGGGTGAAATCGGTTCGCACGTCGCCGACGAGCTTTGCAACCCCAAAATCCGCGAGTTTTACGCGGCCGCGCGTATCGAGCAGGATGTTTTCCGGTTTAATATCCCGATGCAACACCCCCTCGCTATGAGCGTATTGAAGCGCTTCACAAATCCGGGGAACAATCGCCAGGGCTTGATCGGCGGCGAACCTTCCAGCCCGCATGACTTGCCGGAGGTTCGCGCCTTCGACGTACTCCATGAGCAAGTAACAAAACCCGCCTGCCTGTCCAAAATCGAACACCGTGACAATATTGGGATGATTGAGCCGAGCGAGCATGCGCGCTTCACGAGTGAAGCGCTCGACAAATGCCGGGTCGGCGGCGAGCCCTTGCGGGAGCAGCTTAAGGGCGACGACTCGGTCAAGGTGCGGTTGCCGTATTTTATAGACACAACCCATCCCGCCTCGGCCGATCAATTCCAGGACCTCGAATTTGGGAAAGGCGGTGGCGACGACGGCCAGGGATGGCGCGTCTCCCCGGGGTCGGACGTCCGCTTCCGAAGCGGCCGCACGGGCAAAAACGCACTGAGGACAAATACCTTGGGGGGCGTCAGGAAGAATCTGAGAGCCGCACTGGGGACAGGCCTGGTGGTGCGGCTCGGCAGGCGGTGCTGCGGGTGGTGCTGCGGGTGGTGCTGCGGGTGGTTTATCGGTATCCATTTCGGGGTTTCCTGAGGCATCGGCCACCCCCGGTTACCGATTTTTTAAACGCGAAAAAAATCAGCTGCGGCTGACGCCCTCCGAGATGCCGAGGTAGAAATTCAAAAGTGCCAGTGCCATGAAGACTGTGGGGACCGTCGAAGAATTCAATTTCAGTTCCATGACACCAGTCTGACCTCCCACCTTCGGGACTACACTCCCACGCACCCGTCAGACGGAAGAGGCGCTTCATCAATGGCTCAACCGGTACACGCTCAGTCAGATCTGGAGCAAAGACATCATTGGAGGCCGACCCTGAAGAATCGGCTCATCATCTACTGTGAAGGGCAGACGGAAGGAGAGACACTCGTTGACCACGATGAAACGAGCCGGGGCGAACACGCGAGGAACAGCTCTGTTAATTGAGTGATTACTCGCTAAAGCGGAATCGGTGCTTCCGTCCAACTATTGCATTCCCAAACGGAAGAGACGACTGATTTCACCCGGGGTCCGCATGACATCGAATAGGCGGCAGGGTTCATTGACGACGCCGTCATCGGTCACACTCCAATGTCGCAGATCCAACGATTGCTGTAGTTCAATCACGGTCTTGGGGGTCAAATTCCAGGCATAAATCCGAACTTGTTCTGCGTTCCACCTAATTAAGCGAAGTTGAGGCCCACGCTCGGCCGCTGTTCCGAGTGAAAAGACGTCGTTATAAACGGCGTCGGCCAGGTGACAGTGGACTTTGGTGGTGGGCGCAAACCCATTCCAAAAAAAGTAGTCCGCTCCTGGACCTTCCAAACTTTTGTCGGTGATGGGATTAATTCCGGAGGCTGGGTCTCCATCGAGCGCGCCCACGTCCAAATTCTTGATACCATAGGCAGCCGGCGTGGCCACAATCCGATCTAGATACACATTGGGATCAATCAGCTGGGTGCGAAGATTCGGAAAAAGCTGGTTTAGGGTCGTCACGATTTGTGCCCGGCGCTGGTTGCTAGCGGTCACAAAGGCCCGTAATGACGCCCGTTTCTCGGGGGTAGAAAGATATTTTTTCACTCCGGGAGCAAACCCGATGTCGGCGGCTCCCAATATAAGAAGATCATGAATACCAAAGTAATCGACGATTTCAGCGGTGTGTAGGAATTCAATATGATTTTCCATATCCAAGGAAGCCGCGTAAGGGGTTCCCTCCTCAATCGAGCCGCCCGTGAAAACTAGACTTACAATGGATTGAAACACATCCGTATTCACCCAATTAATGGCCAGACTGTCGGCGACCGTTTTCCCATTAAACAACGCGGGATCAATCGAAGTAAAGGAGCCGAATTTGGAGAGATTGTTTTCCTCACGAAACGGAATACCCATGCGCCAGGCGAGGTGTTGAACCCAGACCGGGCCGTTGCAATACCCGTCTTCAAAATAAAGCGTTCTCGTGGCAGGATCGATCTGCGGATTGTGCGAAGCGGACAGGGAGTCACCAAAGACGAAGAGCTCACGGTAACCTAGCTTGCGCAGCGGCCCAGGTGTAGCGGAACCCGACGGTGGCCGACGGGCCCACCCAAAACCAGCCAATGTGGTTTCAAGCGAGGCCGCGTTGGGACGCTCACTGACTTTGACTTCGATAAAACGAAATCTCCCCGGACTCAGGTCCTGGGTGATGGTATCGTTGAGATCGGAACCTTTTGGGTCGGCAAACCATTTGAGGTCGACAATGAGGGAATCTGGAGCGGAGGAATCACCGAGAATAAAACTTGAGGTAATAACCGGTACCCCAAAGGCCGCATCTAAATCGATACGTAAAGAGGGACCGCTAATTTTTCCTGACTTGGCAAATCCAGAACCGCTGACGGAAAGCTTGGCCTGGATCAACGCTCCATCATAATAGCCAATGCGTGGGTTGAGTGGATAGCTATCCTTCTGTTGCTCATTAAAAGTCAATTCCAGAGTAAAGGTTTCGCCGGCGGGATAGTGTCCCGACCAATTCACTCGATTCAGTAGGGTTCCTGGCAGGGTGAGCGTCTTGTCGGCTAGGCACCGAGTAGAGGCGCCACAGATCAAGATCCAACCAAAGAGTTGAGTTCCCGGAACAAATTTGCTGATTGAGCGCCAAACGGATCGCAGCGAGTTCATTGCTGGCGGAATAGAATGGCCGCGCTTCACCAGCGCCAGGCCAACCTGAAGCGGAAAACTAACTCGGAGTATCCTGGTCCCAGGGTCAAAACCATCTTTTCATCCGAGAACGGCTTTGACGCCCTGCCTGACTACGAAAACGTCAGTGCGAACTGAAACGAAATCGATCAGCTCGACAGGCTAAATCGCGCTCGAAACTCGGTCTAAACCCCTCAAAAAATTTCACGGGGGCAGGCCATTTTAGATTCACGGATAGTAGCGGTGTCTAGCTTGACTCCAGAGTAGGCCTCGATGGCAGCGGGAGCTATGATATCGCCAATCCCACGTCCATAGTAAATTTGCCGCTTAAACCCGACGCGGTGGTTTATGTGCCAGCGGGCCACTCCCCATTTGTCGCGGCTTCGATTCTCGTTACTGATTTTACCGGCGGTCGACTCGTCCGCTTCGAGGTTAACGCCAATGGCGACCCAATCGCCGCCACAGCCAAGGATGTCGTCACTTGCTTTTCGCAAGTTTTGGGCGTAGCCCGTGATCCTTTTTCAGGTGATTTCTTGGTGACGCAATTTAGCGGTTCGTCAATTTTTCTGCTGGCTCGGCTTTCAGGCGAACCGCCCTCGGTATCGCTAACCAGCCCCGCCAACAATGCCACATTTGGCAGTAAGGAGCAGATCCCCCTCACCGCCACGGCGAGTGTTCCGTCGGGTTCCAATGCTAGCATTTTTGTAGAGTTCTTTGATGGCACGACCCTTGTTGGCACCTCCCAGCTTGACCCGTTTCAAACCGGCATCGGTCCACTAGCTCTCGGCGTCCATCGGTTGACCGCGGTGGCGACCGCCAATGGTCTGACCGCGACTTCTAGCGTGGTCAGCATCACGATTACGAATACACCCAAAGTGCTCCCGGCCGTGCAACTTACCAGTCCCTCGAACTTACTCACAATCACCGATTGTTCTTTGATTACGCTCACGGCGACCGCTTCTGATTCAGATGGGACAGTGACCCAGGTCAGTTTCTTCGACAATGGGTTGGTACTCGGCACGGTGTCGAAGCCGCCCTATACTCTTATCGTTGAAGGCTTGCCTTTCAGCCCCAATAGCCTTACGATGAGCGCGACGGATGATTTGGGAGGAAGTTCCACTTCCAACCTAAGGACCGTTTATTCGCAGTTGCTCCCGGTGAACAAACTTAAGGCACCCGTAACCCTGGAAAATCGCCTCCAACTTTGCTTTCGAGGCGGGTCGGGAATCCAGCATGTTTTCGAGTCGACCAAGAGCCTTCTCCCTCCAATTCTTTGGCAACCATTCGCCACCAACACAGCAGCCGTTACAACCGACGGCATGCTCGTGCTGACCGACCCCACCCTGAATCTGCGCCTTATAAGTTTTATCGTGCTCGGCAAGCGCCGTAGTCGTCGTCTTTTGCTGGCCGACGCAGGGGTGCTTTGCTTTGCTTTATTATCCGTCCTTCCGCATGGACAGACGCGGGCAACTCGGTAGCGTGGATGTTTCTCCCCTTTTTAAACTGCGATGATCCCATTCCGCGCGGAACGGGTTGGTGCATTCAATTTCGTGCTTTTTGACGACGGCGTGGTTGCTGACGTCGTCCTGACGCAGACAAAAGGCCACCATGGAGGCTGGATTGTGATGGCAACAGGCTAGGCACTGGTGGTCGAGCCGAAAAAATCGTCCGAATTTCCGTTCTGTCTTGTTCTAGTCGGCGTGTCTTTGGAGACTTATTTGTTAAAACATGCTTCCCTATATCATCGATCCAGCCGACGGCTTCTCCGCCGTCAATCACTCGGCGCAAACGCCGAAACCGTACCCCTGCTTGCAACGCGCCTTCACCCTGATCGAACTTCTGGTCGTCATCGCCATCATCGCGATCCTCGCCGGGATGCTTTTGCCGGCCCTAAGCAAAGCCAAGCGCAGGGCCGGGGGGATCGCGTGCCTGAACAACTCACGT
>JAYVTS010000387.1:0-21271 GCA_043788645.1 Verrucomicrobiota bacterium | reverse complement strand
TCCCAATTCCAGGCGGGCACGAAATTCCGAGGTATCCTTGACGTTGGGCGTGATTTGTACGCGCTGAGTCACCCTCAATTTATTCAAAGGAGTCCAAGTCAGATTTTCTCCCAATCGAACGGACCAAATATCGGTGTCATGCAGGGTTGGTAAAAGATGAGGTCCATTTTTATACCTGAGATGCTGAAATTGAATACCGGTTTCGAGATTGATTTTGAGTCGCACTTGATCGACCAGCTTATAGCCAACTCCCATTCCTTCCTCAAAACGAAGGTCATACCGACGAACCTCGTCAAAACCTCCGCCCGCTTGGTGATAAAGGTAGATCTTTCGTTTAGTCGCCAAATCAAAGTCAGTTTTCCACAATCCTTCCATCGAATCGGCGGTAAGTATGGACCCCCGCGGGGTGGTCCCATTCACTGGCGTTTCAGCCGTGCCGTAAGCCGCGCGGTAGGTCAGATTATTCCGGAACCGATCATAGGCATGGGTGGCCGCGGCGTTGGCGTAAAACGTCTTGCGATCCGTGGTACCAAAGCCGAGGTCCATCCCCAGTTGGAGATTCCCGTGCCAATTGGTGGTTAACGGGCGCATCCAACCCGGAAAATAACGGCGCGGGTCGGCCTTGGCATACGGCTTTAGCGCAAAAACATTGGTGACGACGAGGAGACCTTGGGTGCTAGGGGTCGTCACCACTGCGGGTTTCTTTTCGCTCGCGCTGGGCAAAGTTGGGATTGCCTCCCGCCGAGAAATTTGAGTCTTCGGAATCTTCAACTCGCCGAACACCGCGGACTTCAAAACAACTTGATCGCTCGTTTCCGAAATAATTTCGGCGGTGAGCCGGTCTCCGTTACTTAAAACTACCACCACGGGCGCCGCGAACGTCAGACCTGTGGCTAAGCTGCCGAAGAAAGCGCACGCCACGCCGTACCGAACCCACCCAGTTAACCAGCGATAATTAGTGTTTTTTCGATGTTTCATCCGGCAATACCGGCGCGGGGTAGACGCTGACACGGCTCGTCGGAGCGGGAAAGTCATCGACCGACGAACGCCGGGCTCCTCCGAAGACGGCGACCTTGCCGGCATCATTCACGCGCAATTCCGGACGTCGCTCGGTCACCTGGTAGGTCTCTCGAAGCTCCAAGGTTCCGTCCGGTCGAAACACATGGTGAAAATAGTCAACCCGCCCGAACTGATGCAAGACGTGCCACCGGCTCTCGGCGTCTAATTGTTCTTGGGGCTGGGTAAAACTGACCGTTTTGCCTAACCGGGTCACTTGATAGGTAGTCGCTTCTTTTTCGTCGCAGACACGGACATAGAGCGCCATGGCATTCAAATAGTTTGCCTTCTGGAGGACAAATTTCCGTTGCTCCCGCCCCTCCAGCCCGTCAAATCCATAAGCCTGTTCAGCCACTCGAAGGCCACGAACTAGCTCAAAACTGGCGGCCGGACTCGTCACATCGTCCCCGCCCGGCACTCGAGCGATGGCAAACACTCGATATTTCCCCGGCTGATCCAATTTAAAACCCGGCGAAATATCAAAACGCAAGGTTCCACGCTCCACCGGTTGCAAGGGGAAAGTGCCGCTGTCGGGTACTTCACCGACCTTGTAAACCGCGGCTCCCGTGTGGTCTTCGACCTGGAATCGAAGCCAATTCGTTTCCCCACCCAAGGTTAAAGGGCGACCCGTAAAATTGCTCAAGCGCACCGCCACTTCAATCCGTTCACCGGTGAGCAGATGTGTCTGCGGAAGGTCGAGCTTGAGGTCAACCTGGCTATACGCGGCCCAGGCCAAGCCCCAACTCAGGACGAACCGTCCGAATTGCGATTTCATTGTTTGAAGACTAGAGAGTCCGATCCGTGCAGCAAGCAAGGCCTTAGGGAGATTGTCGTTCATGATTCTAAACTTGCCGGTACGCACGCTCACGCTGGGGGGGCGGCAGCGAAAGTTTAGACCAGTCCCGCTCAAAATCGTGCCGATATTTGACGGAGATTGAGTCGAAAAGGGCGAGGTCGCAACTCTGCCCGCGCACAGCAGCCTCGACTTGGATGCTACGTCTCAGGAACGACTGCCAGGACCCGCTGAAGTTTGAGCGCGTTGTGTTCGTCTCCCAGCCGACAAAAAAGCGCCCCGGAAGGCGCCTTTTGCTAAATAAATACCTGAACCCAATCGACTACTTGGAGGTTTCGGCTTCGGCTTTCTTACTCTTCTTCGATTCCTTCTTCGACTCTTTCTTGGGTTCTTTCGTTGGGGCTTCTTTATCAAACTTGGCGGCCGTGATCACTTCCTCGCCTCGCTCATTTTTGTGTACTTTTCCGTGGGCGTACTCACCGGTTTTGACGTCCGCCAAAGTCGCGGGCTTACCCAGATGCGTGAGGGTCGATTTTCCATCCATTCTGAGGATGCGTTCACCCGCTTCTTTGTGAAGGCTGATCGTGCTCGCTTTGGGGTTGACGCCGGAGACGACTCCATGAAACGGATACCAATCGCGTTTGGCTTTGGGAGCGGCGTCGGCGTCGGCTTTTTTGGGAGTTTCAGCGACGGCGGTCGTGGTCTTCTTGGTGGCCTTGGTCTCCGCGGTCGTTGTTTGGGCCAAAGTGGATGAAAGTACAGCGAGGAGGAGCGGCAACGAGAGTAATTGAGGAAGCTTCATGTGGAGAATCAGTTATTTTCGACTACAAAAAATGGGGCCGATCACGGTTCTAACGATACCGCTAACCGGCCAAGGAAAGGGGTGTAACGTCGTACCTGACGTCTGGCAAGAGCGAACCGATGCACTCAGGAACCCTTGGCTGAAATAACCCGGTTGGTGGGGGCGGAAGGAAAACTTTGCCGAACCAAATCAGCGACGGTTACGGCCCGACCCCGGGACTCAGCCGCGGCCATCACCGCGGCAAATTCCGCTCGCACCGGTTCCGATGCCGCGTCTTCCCGAGTCATGAGAGTGCCTCCCGGCGACACCCGCACTGCCCGCAATACGTCGGCGGTGGTGATTCGATCCAAGGGAACCGCCGGAAGGTAGTGCAGCGGCTCGGCCGACCGGTCTCGCGGCCCCTGAAGCGACAAAACTCCACGGGGTGGAATGATTTCGTGAATGAGACCCGCACGGCGCAGCGCCGCCAAAATCCGCTCTGCTACTCTCGGTGGCACCCCCAAGCGGCTCGAATGCCCATCCGTTTCGGCCGTCGCGGTTTCAGCCATAAATCCACGGCCGATTTCGACCATCAAGCGGAGGGCAACGAACTCTCGGCTCGCCTGATCCACGCGATCAGCCGCCTCGTTCTGCAAAGAGGCTTCTTGATGTTGGTAGACGTAGGCCGTTTCGGCGCCGAGCAAAAGGATCAACCAAGAAAAATACAATCCGATAAGGAAAAGTGGCAGCAACCCGAGCGACCCATAAATCGTGGAATAGGTGATCACCCGCGAATTGTAAAACATCGCGGCCCGGTTGTTCAGCCACCACAGCCCCGCCGCCACCCCACCCCCCAACAAAGCCGCCGACCAGCGGACCCGAGTGTTGGGCATCGAACGGTACAACCCGGCAAAAGCCAACGCTAACAACAGCGTGGGGATCACTTCTGAAAGCCTCAAAAGGACATGACCAGGTCCTCCGGTTTGAAACCATGAAAACTGAGCGCCGTAGGCTCGCACAAAATTGAGAGATTTAACCACCGCCAAAACCAGAGGCCCCAGCGTGATGGCGGCCCAGTACAAGACCACGCTTTGAAACCAGCCGCGCCCTCGTGTCACCCCCCAAATATCGTTAAAGGCAGCCTCAATGGTTCTTAATAGTGATAGCGCTACGAAAATCAGCCCCGCCGCCGCGGTGACGCCAATCTTTCCAAAGTCGATATTCCCAACGAAATCGAGGATTTGCTGGGCTACTTGAGCCCGTCGTTCCGCTCCGGCCGCATCGGAAAGTCCAAGGGTTGGGGCGAGGTTATCGACCAAACGCTCGATGCCTGCCATTAACTCTTGGCGCCGACCCGGGTCCTTCACATCGAAAATGAGGGATGCCACGGCGATCGAAACGGCCAACAACGGGACCAGCGCCAAGAGCGTGGTATACGCCAGGGCAGAGGCTCTGACTGGGCACCGATGTCGCCAAAATTCGCGGGCAACGCGCGCTGCAAAAACCACCCAACGAGGCCCGCCTCGGTGCCCTTGCGCTTCGGGGCCGCCAAAAACAGCTTTCGCCAGAACATCCGCCCGCCACCAAATCCGCTGCCAAAATCGAGCCATGAATCTAGTCTAGGGCACGGTTCCTCAATCAAAACAGGAATCCCGGACCCGTGCTGGGGTGCCCGCCGAGGGATGCGTACCGAAAGCCCCCAGTTATCCAGAGGTAGTTCGGAGTCGCGGACCTCGTTACTACGAACCGCGGTAAAACGAAGATGCGCCGCTCGTGGAGTTTGTCGGGTTTTCTCTGACGTCAGATCATTTTCACTACGGACTTTCGGGACCTAGCACCTCTTACAACGAACAGAGAGAAGTGGGTTCAACCCAAGAAAAAATATAAAATTTTCCACATGGAAGTGGCCAGCCCCTCTTTACACGCCGACGCCAATCTCTTACCAACGAAGCGGGCGAAACTCTGGACGCACCGTTCCCGGAAGAAAAGTAAGATAAATATTGAAATTAACGATAAACTAATTTGGCCGACCGAAAAAAAACCGACACTTTTGTATCGGCAGCCGAAGACGGTCTCTTTAGTTTTTTTATTCTCGAACTTCCTCACCGTTTCTTTTCCTCCGAAAAAATTCGTAAGAACCGTAATCGTCTCACGCGTCCGATTCAAATTGATCCCAAGCTCGGACCGAAGCCGACCACGGACTCAAGCATGCCCTGACGAAAAGAAGTTTCGATAAAAACCAATTTTCCAGCAATTTTTCCTAGTTAGATTTTGAAGTACCACCGCAAAAAAACGGAATTCGTGTCCACCATTCTTCGTGAAAGCACAACCTATGAATACTAAATCCAACGGGTCCGGGGGGATCGGCTGGTCTTGGGCAGCGCCGCTCGCCGCGGCCGCCGCCCTGGCCATTGCCATTGCATCCCCTCATGCCTATGGGGTCGACCTCAACATCACCAACGTCGTTGGGAACGCCACCGAGGCGGTTGCCTGGATTGATCGGGAGCTGATAGTTCCGAAGTTTGATCATAATCTCGGGACATTGACCCAAGTCCGGATCGACGTCGTCGGCAATGTCCGAACGACTCCCAAGATCGAAAACCTGACTGCTTCGCCCCGCACTTTTGTTTTCGGATCGCAGGCGACGGTGACGCTTAAGGACCCCGACAAAGTCCCGCTCGTCACGACCCAACCGATCGTACTGATCACTCGCCTCCTCGGCGCCTTTGACGGCGTGACGAATTTTTCCGCGGACCTCCCTGGCCTTCCTTCCGGCATTTCCCAGTTTCCCCAGACGAGCACCGACCAGAAATCGGTGATCATCGATTCGAGCAATGCTGCGCTCCTAAATCAGTTCGTAATTAACAGCGGTCCCAGTGCCACGATCCACAGCATTGCTGGCGTTCTTGGCGATCCTGGCGATCCTGGCGATCCTGGCGTTCTCGGTGGTGTTACCGCCCTTGCATCAACCGGTGGAACGGTGAGTTTGTTTGCCAGTGCCACGGGTGATTGGTTGGTAACGGGTGGCGCCGTCGAGAACAGCGATTTCGTACAGGACATCAAAACCGCCGCCGGAATAAACGTTTTTGTCATCTATACCTATACCCCGGTCGGCTATACCCTCAGCGGTCGGCTTTGGAATGATATTGATTTGAACGGGGTTGCCGATCCGGGTGAACCCGGTATCTCGGGTCGAGTCGTCACGCTGCTTTACGGTTCTGACCTTTTTAGTGAACCCGGCCCCGTGCTCAACGCAAACGGCGATCCTCTCCCTGGAACACTCCCTCAAATCACGGACGCTGACGGTCGGTATCAATTCACCGGCTTCGTGCCCTTGGACCTTACCCAACGTTCGTTCTATTCCGTTCAGGTATCCATGCCAAGCGGATTCACGATTAGCACCTACTCCATCTTCGGTTTATCGCCCGATCCCAGTATCATTAGGTCAACGGTGGATCTCTCCGTAGCGGTTGACTCTTCCTTGGCGAAAACCAACATCAACTTCGGTTTTGGCAATTCTCTCGCCCGAGTGGGCGGTACGGTATGGGCTGACACGGATATCAATGGTTCCAAGAATGGCCAGGAGACCGGGCTTCCGGGGCTCGTGGTCACCCTTACGAACTCGACGGGTACGGTTACGGCCTCGACGACGACCGATAGCCAGGGGCACTACGTATTCTTTGGGATTCTGGGCGATGACACCCCCACCACCTTGTTTACGGTCACGGTGCGCCCACCCGCCTCCTACCTTCCCACCTTTGATCCGGACGACGGCCTCAGGCCTCCCGGTGTCGTTTTTGTCAGCCCGAACCAAACGTCGTTTCCGCTGCCCGTTGCCGCGGCGGTGATGGACGCGAATTTTGGCTATTTTGGCACCGGGCAGGTCGGTGATCGAGTCTGGAATGATTTGAACGCAGATGGCGTCCAAGATGCCAATGAACCTGGGATCGCGGGCGTCGTCATCAGGCTCACGGGCGGGACGGCGAACCTCACGACCACTACCGACAGCACTGGCTACTACGCTTTTGGTAGCTCCAACGTTCTGGCGGCAGGTACCTACACCGTTACGGCCACACCTCCCCCGGGATTTCGCCAGACTTTTGATCGCGATGATGGCTCGCCGATCTCGAGTTTTTCCACACCGAATTCGGTCCCCAACGTCGTGCTCGGAGTCGGTCAAATTCTGACAGACGTTGATTTCGGTTACGCTCGCCCCTCGCTGAGTAGTAACGCCTCCATTGGCGACCGAGTTTGGTCCGATACCAACGGCAACGGTCTGCAAGACATCGGTGAAGTGGGTATCGCAGGCGTCATCGTCGTGCTCTCCGCACCCGTCGGTCCGGCGGCTACCAACATCTATACCGCTACCGATGCCAATGGATTCTATTCCTTCACTGATCTAGGGGCCGGCACTTATCAAGTAACCGTTTCTAACCTCGTCACCTTCCGGGCTACTTTGCCGAATCCGAGCACCCGGACGGTCACCTTGTCCGTCAACCAAATCCGCGATGATGTGGACTTTGGCTTCCAACCGCTTGGTTCGATTGGTGATCTGGTCTGGATCGACACGAATGGGAACGGCCTTCAAGATGAACTACCTCTGACCGGCATTGCCGGTACGACCGTTACGATCTTCGCTCAGGGGTTTGGTATCCAGACGACGAACGTGGCTGCCAATGGCAGTTATCATTTCGAAAATCTTCCGCCCGGAACCTATACGGTGTCGGTGGGCGGAGTTCCGGCTAATTATACCCGAACTGCTGGGCCGACCGGCAATACTATTACCCTCGCTGCGGGCGAGAACAATTCGACGGTTGACTTTGGCTTCAAGCCGCCCGCTCAAGCCGTGAAAAACTCCACCGTGTCGGGGGTCGTGTGGCTCGACAAAAACGCCAATGGTATTCTGGATAACGGGGAGAACGGTATTCCGACCGCGACTCTGATCCTTCATAAGGGTTCCGCGGTCGTGGATACGTTCACGTTGTCACCCGTTTTGAACGGTCGTTATACCTTTTTCAACCTAGAGCAAGGGGTCTACAATTTGACGGTCCTCGACCCAGCCGGAAATCCTCTTTCCGCCAGTGGCGACTTGATCCCCACGTATGACTTCGACGACGCCAAGGGTCCGTTCAATACACCTGATTACGCTGGATTTTCGCTGGGCGAAAATGCGAACTTGGTGGACGTGAATTTCGGTTATAGAAGTTCCCTAGGCTCGGTGAGCGGTCTCGTCTGGAACGATGCCGATGCCAATGCTCTGGTGGGGACCTCAGAAAACGGCCTGGTGGGTTGGACCGTAAAATTAACCACCGTGGGCGGTGTCTTGATCGGTCAGACAGCCACCGATAGTTGCGGCAACTATCGCTTCAACAACCGGCCCGCAGGCAGCTACCTAGTCGTCGTCACACCGCTTCCTCAGTATGGCGAGACCTTTGATACGGATGGCTTGGCCACTGCCAATGCTGCGCTGGTGACCCTGGGAATCGGGCAAGACTTGATCAATATCAACTTCGGATATGTCTTTTGCCCGCCCCTGGGCAGTATCGGCAATCGCGTTTGGAACGATTGCGATGGAAACGGCAATCAGGATGTTAGAGAAACCGGTTTAGTCGGCGTCATCGTAAGTCTCAAACAAGGGAGCACAACGCTCGCCACCGCTTTGACTGGCCCGAATGGAATCTATGGATTCAACAGCCTCATTGCGGGCACTTATACCATTACGGTCACTCCGCCGAACGGCTATGTGGAAACCTTCGGCCTTGACGGAATTACGGTGGGAGTCAATCGAGCGACGGTGGTCTTATCCTCTGGAGTTAACCGCACGGATGTAGACTTCGGATACCGATTGCCGCCCCCAACGTGCGTGGTTCCAACCGGTACAATTAGCTGCGAACACTGGGGCAACACTTGGGGACATTCCTGCTCGCAGGTGCCGGTCAACACGACTCCGCACAGCGTCTGCGGTCTGAGTTCATTCGAGCCTTCCCAGAACTGCGGTGACCACTATGGCCGCCGGGTTCGCGGGTACATTGTGCCACCGACCACTGGCGACTACGTGTTTTGGATCTCGGCCGCCGATAACTGTCAACTTTATCTCAGCTCCGATCAAAACGCCGCGAATAAGCAAAAGATCTGCGAAACGGCGAGTGGATGCGGTTTCCGGGAATGGAATCGGACGAGTTCACAAAAGAGCGTCACCTGCAGCCTGACTGCGGGAGTTCCCTACTATGTCGAACTTTTGCACAAACAAGAATCCGGAGCCGATCACTGTAGCGTCAGTTGGTGCAAGCCCGGAGAAAACACCAGCTGCCCGAGTGAAGTGATTCCAGGCAATTGCCTGGCGCCGATCACTGCTCCGCTCTGTACCCCGGCCTGTGCCGGGACGGGCCTCGCGGGAACTTACTATCGCAACCGCACGTTGACGCCACCAGCTATGTTCACTCGGGTTGATCCGACGATTGATTTCTCATGGGGACCGGCGGGACCGTCCCCGAACTTTGTGCATGGAAATTACAGCGTCAGTTGGACTGGCCAAGTCGAAGCGCCGGTGAGTGGACTGTATACGTTCACCAACACCTCCGACGACGGTGTGCGGCTTTGGGTTAATGGCCAGCTCTTAGTAGACAACTGGACTGAAGACCATGCGTGGACGGATCACTCGGGCACGATCACTTTGACCGCCGGTCAGAAATACTCCATTCGAATGGACCACTTCGAACATGGTGGCCGGACCATTATTCGTCTGCTCTGGTCGTACCCCGGCCAGGCAGCTCAGGTGGTACCGACCTGCCGCCTCTATCCAACGGCTGGCCAGCCGAATCCTCCTTGCGTCGTTAAGTGCGAAGCCGAAACCGGCAGCCACAGCAGCAATGGTGGATATCATAACAATGGGTGCGGTTATTCCAGCACTCACGCTTCGGGTGGGTCGGCGGTGGGTTGGCTCGACAATGTGGGTGCCTATTGCCAAGTGTCCTGCGTTGCGCCCAGCACTGGTTCCTATCAACTCAAATTACGTTGCAGCAATGGTTACCGCACGCCCTGTGTGCGGAGCGTCTACGTGAATGGGGTCAAGTGCGGCACGATCACTCACAACGGCACGGGTGGTTGGGAGTCCTACTCGGATTCCACCCCGATCACGGTGAACCTGAACTCGGGTAATAACACCATCAAGGTCTGTCGCGATAATACTTCCCAAGGGGGCGCGATTGATATCGACTACTTCGAGTGCTCGAAGTAATTGAAGAGACAGCGGTGGCCCAAAAACCACCCTGATTGAGCGAGCCGCCTGGGCAACCGGGCGGCTCGACTTTTTCTCGGTATCCACTCACCCGTTTGCTTTCCAGATCGGAACCACTCGTTTCATTTCGTTGATTATCCACTGGCACGCGGCCAAGGCCTCTCCGCGATGGGGGCATACGATTTCGACCCATAGGGAAATCTCGCCCACTGGAACCCAACCCAGTCGGTGGACTAACCGGATGGAATTTAACGGCCATTGCCGCTCAGCTTCAGCAAACAGAAGGGAGAATTGATGCCGGACCATCGGTTCAAAAGCCGTGTATTCGAGGCCAGCGATACGTGTACCCGCTTCGGATTCCCGGACGACGCCCAAAAAGGTAATCACTGCGCCGTCCCCCCCAGTCACGGCCCGACCGGGGGCTAGAGCCGCCTCCAAAATTGGTCCGTTCGTGAGCAGTAATTGAGTCGTCATTCGTTATCCTCCTTGGACGGGCGGGAACAGGGAGAGTTCATCGCCCGAATACAATCGAGTGGCGGAATCCGCATAATCCACGCCGACCGCGACCAAGGTGGAGTTTCTCAACGGGGCGAGCTTCGGGTAGCGCTTCATGACCTCAGTCACCGCCTTTTCAACCGAGACTCCTTCCTCCAATTCGAGGGTTTCGCTTGCAAGCCCAGTTAAATCGCGAAAATAAGACCAGAAATGAACCGTGATTTGCATCCGAAAGGAGGGTGTGGACGGGCGTTTTCCGATTCAAATGTGCTTGGAATCGTTGGCGTCTTTTTCGATGTAACCCGAGTCTTGTCTCCGCAAGTTCACCTCGTTCTTTTTGACATATGCGGCAAAGACGTCATCTGCACTGAGTCCCAAAACCTGGGCCAGGCTAATGAGAAAGTGCAGCATATCCACCACTTCAACCCGGGCGTTTTGTGAGTCGAATTGTTGGTATTTCGCCCACCATTTCCAGGGGACGCTATCGGTCAATTCGGCCAGTTCTTGGGACATTGCCCGGCAGTAGTTGAGCACCCATTTGGTTTGTTCCGCCTCGGACATACCGTCGGTAATGACACCAATGCGGGTATTGAGGGCTTGTTGCATGCGGAAAAGCTCCCGCAATTGGTCAGGACTCGAAGATTCGGACGCCATGGATGGAAGGATGGACTCCGAAGAACTTTTCGCAAAGGCAAAGACGCAGCGTGGAGGACCTTCATTCTTGGTTGTAGGTAAAATGCCTTTTTCGTCAAAATAGTGTATCAAATTGATGCCGGATAACTCCGGTTTCTTGGGGGCAAAGCCGGAACGTAGCCCGTGCGCTCCAGAGGTGACCCGGGATTCGATGGGCGCCGACTTGAAACACGGGCCGAGCTTTACACTCGACCGCCCCCGCCACGTCACGGAATGTGGGGTGGGATGAAAGATTGGTTACTCCAAAAGGGCGCTGAGAAAGCCCTGGGCATGATTCTGCGCGACTACGGAACCGTGCGCCGTGTTACCCTGAACTCGGCGGAGCGATGGTGTGAGGTCGAGCTAGATCTCAAAGGGGAGCAGGAGTCTGTCTTATTGCGGGCCGACGAGGTCACTTTTCGAACTCAGGTTGAACAAATGTTCGTTCGAGTTGGCCGCATTGGCTGTTCCCGAGAGTGGCTTAAACGGCTGGGCGAACAATTTCTCATTGGCCGCGAGTTCGCGCTCCCCCCCAAAGCCGCCATGGCGATTCGCGTACTTCTTTAGCCCGGAACACCTGACTTCGGGTAGGATGAGTCCGCGGTTGATCCCGGCAAAATCACCGAACACGGCCGCGGTGCGTCCGTGGACTGCGAATCAACTTGAACTCGGCGGCATTTGGGACGTTGTTACGCTGATCTGATGAAAGTCACTCGTCGTTCCGCACTGACCGCCACCGCTAGCGCCGCTACCGTTTGGGCGGCCGCCGCCAGTCTCGAAAGCCGCGTCTTCGCCGCCGATCAAGCCAGCGGAATGAAAGGCCATATCCATCATTCTGTATGCAAGTGGTGCTATCCCAAGGTTGCTTTGGACGATTTGTGCGTCTTTGCGAAAGCTAATGGGTTGGCTTCCATCGAATTACTTGGGCCCGGCGAGTGGCCTACACTAGCGAAACACGGTCTGACCTGTGCCATGACCGGCAACCCCAGTATCGACGGTCTCGGCGGAATTACGAAGGCCTTTAATCGGCTGGAGCACCACGACAAATTGGTGAAAGCTTACGAGGAATATATTCCGTTGGCTGCCAAAGCGGGGCTGAAAAACGTTATCTGCTTTTCTGGAAATCGCGATAAAATGGATGATGAAACCGGACTCAAAAATTGCGCCATTGGGCTAAAACGCTTGATGAAACTTTGCGAACAGCACGACCTCCAGGTGGTCATGGAGCTGCTGAATTCGCGGGTGAATCATCCGGATTATATGTGCGATAAATCCGCGTGGGGCGTCGCCTTGTGCCAAGCCGTAGGGAGCGAGCATTTCAAGCTCCTTTATGATATCTATCATATGCAGATCATGGAAGGTGATGTGATCGCTACCATCAAGCGGGAACATCAATGGTTCGCTCACTATCACACGGGCGGCGTGCCCGGCCGCAATGAAATTGATGACACGCAGGAATTGAACTATCCGGCCATCATGAAGGCGATCGTGGAGACGAAGTTCCAGGGCCACGTCGCCCAAGAGTTTATTCCCAAGCGCGACCCGCTGTCATCCCTGAAACAGGGTGTGACGATCTGCGACGTTTAGTGGTTAGCTCAGAAAATCATACCCCTTTCGTCCCGAGACGGAATGAAAGAGTAGGCAGGATGGGATCTGGCCGTCAGGTCTCCGGACGACTTTGGTTCCGGGCTAGCTCATCGTTCGTGAGCCCGTTCAGAATGGTCCACTCTTCATTGTGGAACGTCGGATCGGGTCGGAACGAGAGTCGGGCAAAAAACTTCTTCTCGAGTTCAATGAGCAGTTTCTCGTCCCGCGTGCGGAGACGATCCAGTACCTTCGGGTTGCAGGTAACTTTTACCTGAAAATCATTCTCATCGCGGGGCCGGGCTTTGAGGATGGAAGTGAGTTTGCGTTGGAGTTCAATGCTCATCGTCTCCGCACTTTTCAGGACGCCGCGGCCGGAACAATGGGGGCAGTCCTCGTAAAGGGAGCTGTGGACCGATTCCGTGTGGCGTTGTCGGGTCATTTCCATGAGGCCGAGCTGCGAGAGCGGGAGGACGTGGGTTTTGGACTTATCCCGACGTAAGTGTTGTTTCACTCGGGCGTAGACCTGCTGTTGGTCGCGCCGGTGTTTCATGTCGATAAAGTCGAGAACAATAATGCCACCCATATTGCGGAGGCGCAGTTGGCGACAAATCTCTTCGGCCGCTTCGAGGTTCACCTTCAGGATCGCGTTATCGTGGTCCTTCCCGCCTTTGTGTTTGCCGGTATTCACATCAATGGCGACCAGGGCTTCGGTTTCATCGATCACGAGGTAACCGCCCCCTTTGAGGTGAACCTGACGGCTGAAGGCTTGTTCGAGCTGTTTGCTAATATTGAAGCGATCAAACAAGGGTTGGGCTTCATTATAGAAGTGGACTTTTTTGGCGGAACGCGAACTGATCCGGGACACCATGTTTTTAACCCGGTCATATTGTTTCGCGTCATCGATGACAATCCGACTGACGTCTTCGGTGAGGAAATCGCGGACCGTTCGTTCAATCAGGTCGGGTTCCTGAAACACGCAACTGGCGAGCGGTTGTGTTTTGACTCGTTCCTGGATTTCTTTCCATTCCTCCAACAGCATGGCGAGGTCGCGAATGAAGTACCGCTTCAATTTCCCTTCGCCGGCGGTCCGTATAATGACGCCCATTCCTTCCGGAATCGTGAGTTCGCGGACGATCTTTTTGAGTCTCTGGCGTTCTTCCCCGTGCTCAATTTTGCGTGAAATGCCAGATTGATCCGAGTTGGGTAAGAGCACGAGGTAACGGCCCGGGAGCGACAGGTTGGTCGTTACCCGGGGGCCTTTGGTGCCGATGGCGCCTTTGGTGACTTGGATAATGATTTCCGAACCTGGTGGAAACAGTTTTGGTACGTCTTTCTGCGTGATCTTGGGTTGCTCCCGCTTTTTCTGCTTATCGCTGTCGCGCTCCACCAGTTCGACGCTGGAATCGAAGTTGCTCGGAACAATGTCCCAGTAGTGCAGGAACGCGTTCTTTTCGAAGCCGATATCAACGAAAGCAGCCTTGAGGTTGTCTTCGAGGTTCTTGACCTTGCCTTTGAAGATCGAACCAACCAGGCGATCGTCGCTGGCCCGCTCGACGGTGAAATCTTCGAGTCGCGAATCTTCGAGCACGGCGACCCGGGTTTCGAGCGGTTCGGCGTTGATGACCACTTCCTTGACCAGTTTGGGCTCGGGTTGGATGAAGAGCTTAACCTTCTTGACCACTTCTTTCACCCCGGCGCGGACTTTTTCGATGAAGCCTTTGGGGCGGCGGGTGTCCGGGTTGCGTGGAGAATCACGGCGGCCGTCTCGCTCTTCGTCGCGCACCGGTTCGTCGGCGGGCTCTTCTGCCTGTCCGAGATGGGGGGCGCGGAAGCTGAGGTCGCGACCCGATTTGGAGCGTTGGACTTCCTCGGCGGGATCGTGGGCGTCCTCGGGCAAGCCGGCGGCGAGGTTTTCGGCCCGGCGCACTTCCGCTTCGTGGCGGCGGGTATCGAAATGCGGTTCATCCGGGGCTTTGGTGCCCATGGCTTCCGCCCGGGCGTGCGATGCGGCGCGATGCGGGCTCGGAGCAGCCAGCCCTTGTTTGGGTTTGAAGCTCATGCCGGCGCGACCGCGTTTGAAGTTCTGACTCATGCGATGGAATGGGGTAAGAATGGAGTTAAAACGTCGGCGTTCAATAACGTCGGCGGTAAAGATGAATATTTTGTAAAATACCAAGGGCGACCAACGAGCACAGCACGGAGGTACCGCCGGCACTGAGAAGAGGGAGTGGAATGCCGGTGACCGGCATGAGGCGAATGTTCATCCCAATATTGACGAAAATATGGGTGAAAAGGAGGGTAACGACCCCGGCCGCCAGAATGCGACCGAGTCGATCCCGAGCTTGGCCAGCAATGCGAATACCAGAAAAAAGGACGGCCCCGTAGAGAAAGAGCACGGTTAGGCTGCCCAAGAAGCCTTCTTCTTCCGCCAGCACGGAAAAAATGAAGTCATTGTGTGCGCCGGCGGGAGGCAAATAACCCAAGGCCCCTTGGGTTCCTTGGCGCCAACCTTTGCCACTCAAACCACCGCTGCCCACGGAGATCAGGGCTTGATCGATGTTATATTTCTTTTTTTCCTTCTCGGCCCGCGCCTCCCGGCGCTGGGCTTCCGTGGCATTCTTGGGCGCGAAATCGAGATCGAAGTAGACCAATAAACGTTGGCGTTGATATTCTTTCAGTTTGAAAAAATGCCAATTCGGAGGCGCAAAAAAAATGTCGACGAGCACTAATGCGATGATGAATCCGGAAACGCCTAACAACCGGAGCAGGAGCCGCTGCGGGACGCCCGCCACATACATCATCACAAGCACCATTGTCATAATGGCCAGGGCGGATCCCAAGTCGGGTTGTTTTAAGATAAGAATCAGGGGCAACGCTGCCATTCCTAACGCTTTTAGAAAGAGCGCGGGCGAGGTAAGTTCGCCCATCGGTCGCGAGAGGAAGTTGGCGAGCGCAACCAAGAATCCTAGCTTGGCGAATTCTGAGGGCTGAAATTGGACGAGCCCAAAATCAATCCAGCGGCGTGCGCCCAGCCGATCAACGCCGAAGAGCGGCACCGCGATGAGCAGGAGAATTCCGATCCAGTACGCGACGAGGGACCAGCGGGCGAGGCGGCCATAGTCGATCAAGCAAAGTGCGGCCACGGCGGCGAATCCTATTCCATAGGCGATCAATTGTCGCACGGCGGTGTAGTTGTACCAGGCCACGCCATGATCCAATTCGCGTTTGCCTGTGGCGCTAAAAACGAAGGCAACGCCAAAGGCCATCAGGCCCAAGACCCCGAGCCACATGAGCCAAACGATGCCCCGTTCCGGTTTATTGAGACTGGTCGTGAGCATCCTCAGTTTTCCCGCCCCGTAGTGGTGGCCGCAACCGGGCGCCCACCGGTTTCCCGATCATGCAGGAATTGATAAATGCGCTGGGCGACCGGCGCGCAGGTGCCGCCGCCTGAACGCCCGCTTTCTACCATGACGATCACCACGTACCGCGGACTCCCGTAGGGGGCGAAACTGGCGAACCACGTCACTGAATCTTTGAGGCCATTGCCTTTGATTTCGGCCGTCCCCGTTTTGCCACAGACCTCAAATCCGGTGACGTGAGCGCGAACGCCGGAGCCCGCTGAATCGGCTACATCGTCCCGCATGGCCGCGTGGAGCCGGGACAGATGATCTGCACGGAAGGCAAGTTTGGAGCGGACTTGTCCCGGTCGGACCTGCGCCGTGGATTGATCGGAGAGGACGTCGGCCGGTTCCAGCCGATCCACCAAGCGAGGATAAAAAAGGGTCCCGCCATTGGCGACGGCGGCGTAGGCCAGTGCGAGCTGGAGTGGCGTGACATGGATTTGCTGCCCGATGGAGGCGTCGGCCAAGACCCCCACGTTGCGGGCGTCCCAGGTTTGGCCATTCGACAAGGTTTCGCCAAATTTCGGAAAAATGCCCGCTTCATCTCGACTCACTTTAAGTCCGGTGGGTTCACCAAAATTAAATCGGCGCCCAAATTCGAGGAATCGTTTGAGCCCAAGCTGTTGCGCATGATAAATGAAATAGCTATTGGATGATTTAATAAACGCCCGGTGAAAATCATAGCTGCCGGGACTCGCGGTATCGCCGATCTTTCGGGTGCCGAGAAAAAAGGCACCTTTCCCCGGTCGAGTAGGATCGGGTTTTACTTCAAACTCTGGATCGAGCGGAATTCCCGCTTCCATCAAGGCGAGCGACGTGAAGACCTTAAACGTTGAGCCCGGTGCATAAATTTCGTCGGTGGCACGATTGATCATCGGTCGCATGACGGGATCCTGCAATCGAGCGTATTCTAGGTCGGGCAACCGGGAGACAAATGAGTTGGGATCAAAGGCCGGCGCCGAGGCCAGCGCGAGGACGTCTCCATTGCGACAATCTAAGACAACCACGGCGCCGCGTTCCTCGCCGCTGACTTGGTTCAAAGAATTTTCACATTCCTTTTGGAGTCGAAGATCGAGGGTTGTCACCACCGTTTGGCCGGGCGCGGAATCAGCGAGCGAGATTTCGCCGACGCGATATCCCCCGCTATTGACCAGAATGCTTTTGGCGCCCGCTTCCCCGCGGAGTTCGCTATCGTACCGATATTCCAATCCTTTTTTACCGCGGGAATCCGGCAGCCGATAGTCGTAGTCGGGTTCATCGGGCTCCGCCGTATCTTCCCGTCGGACGTGGCCGACAATATGGGCGGCGGTCCGTCCTTCCGGGTAGTTGCGGGTCGGCACTTGCTCTAAGGCCAGCCCGGGATAATTCCAACCCTGCTCGACAATAATAGCGACCTGGGTCGCCGTGAGATGATCGACCACCGGAAACGGAAGGTAGCGCTGATGATACCAATGGCGATACACATTGGTTTCTGAGTGAGAAACGTTGGCACCCAATCGTGCGCCGGCGTTGGCCATCAGATTGCTGACGACGAGATAACGGGCTTGTCGGCGAAGTTGCTCGTTTTCATAGACGCTCAGTGGCGGGGCGAGTTTGGCGCGTTGAAACCGCGCGCCTAATCGAGCCCAAAATCCCGGCGTAGGAATATTAATGACACCCCGGGCAGCGAGGGCCGCTTTACGAAGTCGGCGATGTTCGGTTTCAAATTGTAATTTAAGCTCGTCGAGATACAGATCCAGTCGGTAGTGGGGCCGAGTATCAGCCAAAACCCGACCGTCCCGGTCCAGGATCCGTCCGCGAACGGCGGGAATGCGGATACTGCGAAAGCTTTGTACCTGCTGTATTTCGCGGTATCGGGGACCGTTGAGGATCTGAATGCGCCAAAGGCCAAACGCGAGCAGGAGGAGCCCGCCGAAGACGGCCCAGGCCAGCAGCCGGAGTGGCCGTTCGCCTTTATTGAGCTGATCAAAGATGAGCATGAAATCAAAGATCGTCGGCCGATGACCGTGGGGCGAGCGCGCCCGGGTTAGAAGCGGCCATGGTCCGAGGTTCTCCCTTGGTTGCGGCCGCGGACGATTTGGCGATCTGATCGGAAGCTGCCGGGTTCGACGGGTTGGTAGTTGAAGGCCTGATTGAGCTGATCAAAAAGTCGGAACAGGAGGGGACAAAGCAGCCCGTTCGTGAGGCCGAGGACGAAGAGTTGCCAAACGGTTCCCTGAGTGAAGGCGGGTTGGCGTTGGCCCAGTTGGAGCAGTCCGGCGGTGGCAAAGGGGACGAAGACTCCGCCGGCACACCCGAGCCAAAACTGAGCAAAGCGTTGTTCTCGCAGGATCAAATGACTGCGAATCTGGATGAAAAACGCGAAAAGAAACATCGGCAAAACACTGACCCCGAAACGGGAGGCAGACAGCGAATCAAGCCACAGCGCCGCCAGCACGCTGACGGTGGTGGTCAGGACCGTACCGTGGGTGAGGGCCGTGTAGACCAGCAGGGCCGGGACTCCATTCAAAGGGACACCGATCCAACGGTGAAGCACTGGGAACTGGGTCGGAGCGAAAACGGCCAACCACAGAACCACCCCGAGAAGAACGACTGGAAGATGGTTCATGGGGCAGGGGCGGGTGCGTCGGACTGGAGGATGAAAACTTCTTCCAGACGATCCAAATTTGCCGCGAGTTTTACTCGAGCCGTCGTGGTGACTCCAGATCGTTCGGTACGGGTGTCCAAAACGCGCCCAATGAGGATACCTTTGGGGAAAACTCCGCCAAGACCACTCGTCACCAGCGTTTGTCCCGCCATGACCTGCGGGCTGGGCACCAGGGCCGTCCACTCGACCAGCCCGGCGTCCAGCGTGGATTGGGGACCTTTTATGATGCCATTGTCCCGGGTTTCCGCGATCAGCGCCGACACCCCACAATCGGTATCACCGATCAAAGCGACCTTACTGTGGCTATAGCCGATCTCAGAGATGCGTCCCACGAGTCCTTCAGCCGTGCAGACGGTTTGACTCAAGGCGGCACCGTCGCGAGTGCCATAGTCGACAGTAACGGAACGCCACCACGCGGTCGGCTCGCGTCCGACGACGAGTGCGAGTCGGGGTTTGAGCATTCCTCGGGTGGCGGCACCGTTTTGTTGTCGGAGTCGAGTGTTTTCGGCCAGCCATTCGGCGGCCTGAATGGATTCGGCTTTGAGGCGATCATTTTCGATCCGGAGCCGTTCGACTTCGGAGATGAGGGCTGAGCGGGGCGTGAAGGCGTAGGTGGTGCGCTCCATGAACGAGGGGGCGGCGCGGGCGAGGCCGAAGAGGGGGAGGAACACGGCGCCGCACGCGAGTTTGAGCCGGACCGCAACCGAAGGCGGCAGGTTCAAAAGCGCTAACACCAGCACGATCACCGTGCCGAGGGCAAAATACTGAGTGCGTCTAAACACGTTCGTCCCGTTAACCAGGGCGAAGGCGCTACGAGAAAATCAAGTCGAGGAAGACGTAACGCGTTTGAGAAACGCCAATTCCTGCAACACCCGTCCGGTGCCGGTCGCCACCGCGGAAAGCGGGTCGTCAGCAATGTGAACAGGCAGGCCGGTGTCTTGCGACACGAGCCGATCGATCCCGCGCAGCAGAGCACCGCCGCCCGCCATCATAATCCCTCGGTCCACCAAGTCGGCAGACAATTCGGGCGGACAACGTTCGAGCGTGATGCGGACGGATTCGATGATGCTGGAAAGAGGTTCCTTGAGGGCTTCACGAATTTCCTCCGACCGGACCAGCACGGTCCGGGGCAGGCCAGCGGATAAATCCCGGCCTTTCACTTCCATGGTCAGCTCCTGCTCCAGCGAGAATGCTGACCCGATGCGAATTTTGATCTCCTCGGCAGTGCGTTCGCCGATCATGAGGTTATGGGCCCGTTTCAAATGCGCGACAATCGTCTCATCGAATTCATCTCCACCCACTCGAACACTCCGGCTAAAGACAATCCCAGCGAGGGAAATGATGGCGATTTCACACGTCCCACCCCCAATGTCCACGATCATATTGCCCGCCGGTTCATGCACCGGCAGACCGACGCCAATGGCTGAGGCCATCGGTTGCTCGATCAAATAGACTTCGCGGGCGCCCGCGTGAGTGGCCGAATCCTTGACGGCTCGTTTCTCCACTTCGGTAATGCCTGAGGGCACGGCAACGACGACTCGCGGGGCAATCAGCTTCCGGTGATGAACCTTTTGGATGAAATGCCGCAACATCGCCTCCGTGATCTCGAAATCCGCGATCACCCCGTCCTTCATCGGCCGAATGGCCACAATGTTGCCCGGGGTACGGCCAAGCATCCGCTTGGCTTCCTCGCCCACGGCCAAAACGTTGGTGGTACCCGCCTGAATGGCGACCACCGAAGGTTCCCGCAGGACGATGCCCTGATCCCGCACGTAGACGAGCGAGTTGGCGGTGCCCAAATCGATCCCGATGTCGTTCGAGAAGAGACCTTTTAGCTGCGCAAACATGAAAACGGATCCCTAGACCCAACCGTGAGAGTGGGTTTATCGTTAGTGGGGGTGAAGCAAGGGTGAGAACAATCGGTGAACAAGTTACTCACGGACGGCGGCCGCGTTCGGAGTGTGCAGTGAGGTTGTTAAACGATCCGAGCGCGCCTTCGATCTTCACTTCGGACCTTTCAACCTGGCCGGGCGGGGCGCTAAGGTAGGCGCGTGACCTTTGCCATTTGTAATGAAATTTATCGGGACTGGAGCCTGCCCGATACTTTTGCCCACGCCCGGAAGGCCGGGTACGACGCGGTCGAAATTGCACCGTTTACGATTTGCCCATTAGTCACCGACATTTCAGCGACCAATCGGACGGAAATCCGCGAGCAAGCCGCCCGTGCGGGGGTGGCGGTGGCGGGAATTCATTGGGTTTTGGCCGGAACGAGGGGATTGCACCTGACCACCGAGGATGCAGCGGTTCGACATAAAACCGGGAGGTACCTGGTGGATTTGGTGCAATTTTGCGCTGATCTCGGGGGGCGTCGGATGATTTTGGGTTCACCCAAACAACGGGATCTCGAGCTAGGAACCCCGACCGCCGTGGGAGAAGATCGGGCGGTGGCGGTGCTGGCGGACGCGGTCAAACGAGCGGAAGATTTGGGAGTCATCATCTGTTTTGAGCCACTGGCTCCGTTTGAAACGAGTTTCATCAACCGGTCGGCCGACGCGATTCGCCTGACGGACCGGCTTCAATCAGCTGCGTTGAGCGTCATTTT
>JAYVTS010000386.1:0-11719 GCA_043788645.1 Verrucomicrobiota bacterium | reverse complement strand
GTCCAAAGCTCCACCGATTTCACATCGTGGACCTCCGCTGGCCCCGTGACGTTGGTCAATGGGGTTGTCACCTGGACCGCACCGATTGGGCAACCGAGCTTCTACCGGTTGATCCACTAACGAACCGATTTTCTCGAACGTGAGCAGTCTCTCCGATCAACTGCCGCTCGGCACCCTCCTTTGGATGTGGACTCATCCGCGAAAGGGGACCTTGGTGACCGTTCTATATCCCGAGGGTGCAGTTCGAGAAATGCGAGCCCATCAGAGAGACGACGCCACGAGCCAAAGCGAAGTCGGTCGCATTCCGGCCAAACGAGTAGCCGCTCTCCAGTCGGCTGCCCGCTTGATTCTGACCAGGCCCTCGCCCCCCCCGCTCCTACCACTTTGAGTCAGGAGTCAGGAGTTTAGAGGTGGGATCGAAGTCAGTGTCCGGACATAAGCTCGCCATAAGTAAAACTATTTATAATGGATACAATTCATGAACTCACCCAACTTTGCAAACAATATTTTGTCAGACAGATTAATTAGTTCGTTTAAAATATGTCAAATGTAGTATCAATGTCATTAACGTGTTAACGTGCGGACCCACGGCGCAGAAAAACAATAGGTCTGAAATACAATTTGACATAGTTCGATTTAAAGTTGCGTCAAATAGATATTGTAAGACATATTATTTAACCTCTTCAAATATTGTCAAACATAGTATATGGTACACTAATGCACGGCAGCCAGGGTTCAATCAACTGTCCGGAAAACTTTTTTAGCTACTGTTTGGCGAGGGCGAGAGTTCACGTCAAATATAAAATGGCAGACATATTATTAGTAAGTCTTCAATATGTCAAATATATGATACATTAATTCACAACGTCCGCGGCGGCGACGTTAATATTCCTGACACATTGTTTGACATGTTGAGCGAATTTATGTTTCAGGATCATTTTTTGCTTCGCCCTAAGTGTCGGCCTTCAGAATTATGTTCCAGTATATAACTTTGACTTAATAAATTCTGGATAACGAGTTGGTTCCGCCTTGGTCGATCGGACCCCAACTTTTTTCCAGGTTTGCGAATTTTACAGTGCTCGGTTAGGCGAGCAATCGACTGCGGTGGTGGTAATGGCGGACGACAAATTCCGGTTGCTCCAAGACGACAGCGACTTCGATAAATTGGTCTTCAAACGGAGGGAAAAACGCATCCCCAACGGGGCGGCCTGGGACGCAGGTGAGGAAGAGTTCACTGCAACGCGGTAGAAATTCCCGATAGATCTCAGCACCGCCGACAATCCACACCGTTTTATCGGTCTCAGCCACTAGGCGATCCAATTCAGCCCCATTCGCGGCCGTCTTTACTCCGGGATAGGCAAAGGTGGTCCGACTCAAAACGATGGTTTCCCGTCCCGGAAGCGGGCGACCGATGGAGGTAAATGTCTTCCGACCCATCACGAGCACCCCACCCATGGTCGTCCGTTTGAACCATGCAAAATCGGCCGGTAACCGCCACGGGATTCTTTGGCCGATCCCAATCACTCGATTCTCGGCCATGGCCGCGATGGCTTTCCAGGTTCCCATTGGGCTAGACCGTGGCACGTTTGGGTTCATTTCTCCAAATTTGGGCACCGAATTCGCGATCTCAGTCCAAATACGGATGACGAACGGACCGATGTTCGACGACGTGCTTTCGTAAAATTCCATTTTCCCAGTCCACCACTCCCCCCCACAGTCGTCCGACATTATGGACGTACGTTTCCCTAAGATTGGCGATGGCGCGGACAGCGGTAAAGTTGTTTCCGTGCTGGTGAAGGTTGGCGAAACCATTGCCGCCGGTCAGAGCATTATTGAGCTAGAAACCGGCAAAGCGATTGCCCCGATCCCTGCCTCTACGGGCGGCAAAATCACTGCCATCCTAGTCAAGGAAGGCGATACCATTAATGTCGGCTTCGTAATCCTCACCGTTGACGGCGCTGCGGCGACTGCGGCCGCACCTGCGCCCGCACCTGCGCCGAAAGCGGCTAAACGGACCATCGCCCCAACCGATGACGAGGTGGACGCTTCCGATGACGAGGAGGGCGCCGACGCCGGTCCAATTCCCGCCGCAAGCCCCTACGTCCGGAAGGTCGCCCGAGAACTCGGACTCAAACTCGGTCGCGTTCACGGATCTGGTTCTGGCGGCCGCGTCCAAATCGAGGACCTTGCCCGCTACGTGTCCAAATTGGAGGCCAAAGTCGCCCGCGCAGGACGTTACGCAGCAGAACCGCAAGGCTTGAGTTTCCCCTTGGTCGGCACCGATTTCTCACTTTTTGGTCCGGTTGTGAGTGAACCGTTAAGCCAACTCCGCAAAATCATTGCCGCCCGGATGGTGGAAAACCAAGTCACCGTTGCACACGTCACGCAATTTGATGACGCGGACCTAACCACAATTGAAACTCTGCGCGCCAAATACAAGGCAGCGTATGAAAAAGCGGGGGCCAAGCTCTCACCAACTCCCTTCATCATCAAGGCGTTGGTGACGGCGTTAAAGCAACACCCGAAATTCAACGCCAGTATTCATGAGGTAGCCCAGACCTTGGTGTTGAAACAGTATTATCACATGGGTATTGCGGTGGATACAGACGCCGGGTTGCTCGTCCCAGTTCTTCGGGACGCCGACAAAAAATCGTTGCTCGATCTCGCGAAAGAACTTCATGCCATCGCCGAAAAAGCGCGCGACCGGAAGCTTGGCCCTGATGCCATGACCGGCGGCAGCTTCACCATTTCAAATCAGGGCGCGATTGGCGGTGGACATTTCACGCCGATTGTCAACAAGCCGGAGGTCGCCATTCTCGGTCTCGGCAAAACCGCGAAGAAACCGGTGGTCATCGGCGACAAAGTAGAAATCCGACCCATGATGCCGGTGGCCGTGAGCTACGATCACCGGATAATTGATGGCGGTGGGGCCGCCCGATTCGTGGTCGATTTGGTAAAAGCAATTCAGGAATTTCCAGAAACAACGGTAAAACTCTGACCCCTATGAATGAACCGACCTGCGCCCAAAAAAGCCCGTTTCCAATCGCGGTAACGGGTGGAAAAACCTATTACTGGTGCGCTTGTGGACTTAGCAAAAGCCAACCGTTTTGTGATGGGTCTCATCGGGGTAGCGGCTTTACTCCGACGCCCTACACGGCCGGAAAGGATGAGACCGTTTATTTCTGCGGCTGTAAGCACAGCGCAAAAGGCGCACTCTGCGACGGTAGTCATAAGAAACTCTCAGCACCGCCACTCCACTCCGGTTCCAAGATGAACTAGCCCGGATATTCCATATCCGGGCTAGGGTCGACGCAGGGTGAACGTCCCGACGTCGTATTTGCTGTCGTACGTCGAGAAAAAATCCACGGGTGAAGCGTGACCCTCGTAGCGGTAAACGCCCCCGGCGAGTTTGCCTAGATCCGACTGCCCGCGAAAAAATTCCGTCACCCCGTCGCGCCGTTCGACGTGGAGATCGGTGGCGTAGCTGAATGTCAAGACCCGCCTATACCAAGCAAAAAAATGCGCGTGGTAAATGTCGGTATCCGTCTTCGTCAGCACCGCCCTCATCCGATCCTGGTGAGTGTTATTTGTATTTTGCCAGGTCCCTTCCCAGGCCCCCGTCAGGTCGGTGGTTGGCATCGGCGCCTGACGAGCCGTTCGCCATGCGCGATGAAACGAACGACAGCCGGGCAGTAGAACTACCGAAATAGCCAAGCCAACGAGGCAGGTGATACGTCGAATCATGAACTTGAGTGGACCATGAATCCGGCGGGGTGACAACCCTTGAAGAGTTGACCCTCCGAACCTTGCGAAGTTTTCCGACCAAAAGACCGCGGAAGACGGGATTGACTCAAATGGGAATTCCCACCAATTAGTGTTCCTTTATCGAATCAGGGGTTCTGAACGTACCGATGGCTACGGGTCGCTATTGTACCCGCCACGGACCCGCGCCATATTGCGCAATTGTCATGGAATACGAAGCGGTCATCGGCCTGGAAACACATGTCCAGCTCAAAACAAAGTCGAAAATGTGGTGCGGTTGCGCCAATACGTTTGGCTCCGATCCCAACACCAATGTGTGCCCGATCTGCCTTGGTTTCCCCGGCGTCCTCCCGGTCGCCAACGAAGAAGCCCTTCGCCTAACGATTCTCACCGGCTATCTGTTGAATTGTGCGATTCCCCCTTTCGCGAAGTTTGATCGAAAAAACTATTTCTACCCCGATTCCGCCAAAAACTATCAAGTCACCCAATACGACCGTCCGAGCACGACGACAGGTTGGGTAGAATTTGAATACGACGGTCCAGAATCCGTTGAAGGCCTAGCCCGAGTCCGCATTACCCGCGCTCACCTCGAAGAAGACGTCGGCAAGAGTACCCACTTTGAGCGGACCAGTGGCGTCGATTTCAACCGCGGCGGAGTACCGTTGCTGGAAATCGTTTCCGAGCCGGATTTACGAAATCCAGAAATGACTTATGCCTACCTCAAAAACCTCACAGACATCCTCCATCGCGGGGGTATTTCGGATTGCGATCTCGAAAAAGGCATGGTCCGGTGTGATGTTAACGTTAGCGTCCGTCTAAAAGGAACCAGCGCCTTGGGAGCAAAAATTGAGATTAAGAACATGAACTCGTATTCCGGGATTCGCCGGGCTCTCGAATACGAGATTCCGCGTCAGATTGCTGCGGTCAGCCGCGGAGAAAAACTCTGTCAAGAAACCCGGCGTTGGGACGACGATGCGGGGATTACCGAACCGATGCGGAGCAAGGAAGATGCGCATGACTACCGTTACTTTCCGGAGCCTGACTTGATGCCTTTTTCGCCAACGGCCAACTGGCTGGAGGAGATACGCTCGCAGGTCATTGAGTTGCCGTTAGCCCGTAAACTGCGGTTTATGAAGACCTACAACCTTCCGGCGGGTGACGCTGAAATTTTCCGTGATAACCATCCCTTAGCCACCTTCTTTGAAGCGGCAGCTTCCGGAGCTAAGAATCCGAAAGCGATTGCGAATTTCGTCATCAACAATCTCCAAGCGAAGCTTTCGCTCTCGGGTATCGTGATCGCGGACCTCAAGATTCAATCGACGGATTTGCGAGCCTTGGTGGAGCTGATTGAATCGGGGCGAATCAGCTCAATGATTGCCCAAGAAGTATTTCTAGAAATGTTTGCGACGGGCAGCCAGCCTGGGGCGATTGTGGAGCAAAAAAACCTATCACAATTGAGTGATGCGGGGGCAATTGAGCGTTTGGCGGAAGAAGTGATTACGGCCAACCCGGGACCTGCGGGAGATTTCCGGAGTGGCAAGCCGGCCGCTTTAAATTTCTTGAAAGGTCAGCTAATGAAACTCTCCAAAGGCAAAGCCAATCCCGCCTTAGCAGGCGAGATCCTGGAACGGAAACTCAAAGCTTAGAAGTCTACCCTCCTGCTCTAAATATCTCAACAATCATTGTGAAAACCCAAACTCTAGCCCTTTTATCTGGAGTCAGTTTCTTTGCTTTTGTCGACATCGGGTTAGCGGCAACTTACGACGCAGCCATTGATTTCGCCGCGCCCACTGGATCGGGCAAGACTTGGTCCTTTGGCTGGAGTGAAAGCCTCGATTCATCCGTTAACTCATACCAAATTGCCCGCCATTTCATCGATGATGGCGGTGGGCACTTGACCGCTTTTGGAGTTGAGTTTGATTCTCCAGACGCCAATAATCTTCTACCGGTGGTCGCTTACAACCCAACTACCACTACTATATTTTACAACGGAACCTCTCAAATCGCCTACTTTCCCCACGAATTAACTCTCCACCCGGGTTTCGCCAAACGCCAATCCGTCATGCAATAGACCGCGCCAATTGCCGGTACTTATAAAGTACTCCTGGAGTTGGAAGGCTCAGATCCTAGCGGAACCACCTCTAGTGTCACCGTCGGGCAATCTGTCGTAACACTCAGTTCAGGAAGTATTGACGGGTTTGGAAATAGGTTCAAGTTTGAAGACCTTCTCAAATTCTCAGCGGGCGAAAAGCTTACGGTCAGCGTTGGAAATGGAGACGGAGTTTCGCCTTTCTACGATTCCACTCGGGTTATTTCAGCAGTCATTTTTAGCCAAGTCCCCAGCGGTTCCAGATTCTCTCGCCTCGCAGGTATTACCAACCCCGATTTTGAGGGGATTGTCGGCACAAATCTGGTTTATTTCGACCAAACTTCGCGCCTCCGAGACGCCCATTTTTCCAGTTTTATCGCATTACACTCCACCAACAGTTTCTATTCTACAAATGCCATTCCAGGCTGGACCTTCACAGGGAAAGGTGCCGCCGGCACCTGGAACGTGCCCGCCAATTATTTCCCGGCCGAAGCTCCAGCCGGTGACAACGTCGCGTGGATCAACGGTGATGCCCAGCAGGCCGGGGAAATCCGACAGTTGCTCCAAGCCGAGCCACTCGAAGCAGGCCACTACTATCGCCTGTCCGCGATGGTCGGTTCCCCATTGGGACAACTACTACCCGAATGGAGCCTGGAACTCCGGGCCGGCACCAATGTTCTCGCACATTCAGAGGCTCAGACAAATCTGGCGACCGGCTTCTTCTCACGCGTATCGGTGAATTTTTGGGCCACCACGAATACAAAAGGCCTTGGTAAACCTATCGAAATTGCCCTCGGCCACGGCACCAATGGTGCAGCAGGACTCCTAGCTTTTGACACGATTCAGCTCGAAATTGCGGAAACCCTAAGCTTGGTCCTGAACTTCATTCCAGACTCCTCACCTTTCACAGGTTCCGTGCCCGTACAGATTACCGACGTTCCCGCCGATTCCGCGGTCTACTATACGACCGATGGAACCGAGCCAACCCCAGATAACGGGACCGAATATGTTGATCGAGTCATTCTGACGGCCACCAGCAATCTGCGGGCACGAGCCTTTCAGAATCGGATTCCGGTCACGGGAACGCAAGGTGCTCAGTACGGAAAGTTGATCCGGTTTGACGATAATATTCCCATGAAATGGCGCGAACAATATTTCGGCCCGAGCTATGCCTTCGACCCGAACGCCCGGGCAGATGTTGACGCCGATCTCGACGGTCGTAGCAATTTCATGGAATACATTGCAGGCACGGATCCGTTGGACAAACGATCAGGTTTCCAAACGGGTATTAAACTGGTGCCTAGTGTCCAATGGCCAGCTGTGGTAGGTACTGCCTATCGGATAGATCGAAGAGGGCGATTGAACGATGCACCCTGGGAAGCCTGGAGGCGAGTGGTAGCTGACCGAGATCCCATGACACTTACCGACGACGATGGCGACGGAAGTCGCGTATTCTTTCGGGTTGTATCTGTTCCTTGAAACGAACGAGATCAAAATAAATACCACCATGAAATTTCGTATTTACCAAGTAGGAGTCGGTATCCTCCTGACCCAGATCGCCACGGCAGGATCAAGCTATGATGCAGCAGTTGAATTCGCAGCCGGACACGGAACGGGCGGGACGTGGGCCTTTGGTTGGAGTGAAAATTTGAGTTCACCATTGCTCCCTTATCAGCACGAACAATTTTCGGTCGATATAGGTGGCGGTACTCTATCCGCATTGGGAGTTCAATTTGACACTCCAGCAGTAGCAATTTTTCTTCCTCTGATTGCCTACAATCCAACGGCAAAAGTTATTCAGTTCGTTGGGTCCTCTCAAGTAGCCTATCAACCGCACGAATTAACCCTTCACCCAGGAATTAACCGCCAACAGTCGGTGCTTCAATGGACCGCCCCAACGGGAGGAACCTATGGCGTAGATCTTCATTTTGAAGGTACTGACACGGTCGGCCCTACAACGACGATCACTATCCGCCTAGGAAGTGAGACTTTATCAGTGGGAACGATTGCGGGATTTGGTGGCAAATTTGACTTCACCGAAACGAGAAACTTTGGCGCAGGCGACAAATTGACCGTCAGTGTTGGTAATACCCAAGGAGATTACCCTTACTACGATTCAACTCGAGTGGTGTCGGCAAAAGTGGTAAGTCTGCCCGCGTTGGCGCGTTTGGACCTGATTCTTAATTCTGATTTTGAAGCAATTTCCGGGACAGATCTCATCCATTTTGATCGGAGTGGGCACCTTCGTGACAATCATCACTCCACTTTTCGTTACCTAGCAGCCACCAACGGCTTCCCCAGTACGAATGCGATTCCAGGCTGGACCTATGTGGGTGAAGGGGGCGCCGGAACTTGGAACGTGCCCAATTCCTCTTTTCCCGCAGAAGCATCAAGCGGCGCAAATATTGCCTGGATTAATTTTTCTCTTCAGACCGGTGAGATTCGGCAGACTCTGTCCCAGGAACCGCTGACGGCCAGTCAACATTATCGACTTTCAGCAATGGTCGGCTATCCACTTCGGGAAAGTTGGCCTGGCTACCGCCTCGAACTTAGAGTCGGCACGAATTTGCTGGCCCAATCCGTCTCCGAAGGGAGTCCACGCCACCTAGAGGCCGGACTCTTTCAGAAGGTGCAATTGGACTTTATCGCTCCGACAAACACCGCTGAATTGGGAAAGGCCCTGGAAATTGTTCTTGGCTCCGGGAAAGCGGGTCCGAGCGGGCAGGTCGACTTTGATTCTGTCCAAATTGAGGTCTCTGCTGCACCCATTGCTGATTTAAGCCTCGTGCCAGATTCCTTGATTTTTACCAATTCGGTCTCGGTCCTAGTGACAGGGGCACCGACGAATTCCGTTATTTATTATACAATTGACGGATCTGAGCCGAATCCTACTACCAGCTCCAATTACGTTGATGGCATCGTCCTAACGAGAACCTGCAATCTTCGATTGCGTGCCTTTATCGAAAGTTTCCCAGTGACTTCGACCAGGCAAGCGCAGTACGCCCGAATATTGAACTTCGATGACGGCATTCCAAACGCTTGGCGACAACAGTTTTTTGGTCTCGGTTACATGTTTAGTGAGGCCGCACTAACGGACGCCGATCCGGACCACGACGGAAGCTCCAACCTGAGAGAGTACATCCTTGGAACTGATCCGCTTGATAAACGTTCGGGGTTCGTAGCCAAGGTTGGCCAGCTCCCGCTAATCCAATGGCCTGCCGTTGTGGGCACCGCCTACGAAGTGGAGCGGCAGAGTCTAGTGAATGGTCCATGGCTCCTATGGCGAAGAATTGTGGCCGACCGAGATCCAATGACCGTCGTTGATGAAGAAAATTTCGAAGGAATACAATTCTATCGAGCTCGACCCGTTCGGTAGTGTTTTTCTAGAAGCATTCTGGAGGCAACGCATTGATTTCTCAGGAATCATGACGATTCCACTGGACCCGTTTCACCATCCAAGCCCTAGATCGTGAGGCTGTCAGGATGTTTGAGAGATTAAAAGGAATGTGTTCCGTCGATCACTGACCCTTTCAACAGCAAATCGGGAGCACTCATTCCAACGTCTTTAACCGCCTCGCAGGTGTCTGCCGAGATGAACTGACAGTTCGACCAACAAGCCGGCGGTATTTTAATCGCCCCCAACGGTACGGTAACGAATATAAGTGCGGTCCCAATTGGGCATTGATCCAACTCGACTGCTACTCCGCCAAAAAACAGATCGCTGGTTCTTCACGCACTTTGACGTACGTCCGAACGTTGAGCAGGCGCTGATCGCTAGGCCAGCGCAGCAACTTCTCGCCGAGCCGTCCGAACGCGGCACAGCGAAATCGCCGCATCGTGAAAGCCACCAGGCTTACCCACGCCATCCCTTCCCGAACGTCAAGTGGGAACGGACAAAACGGTTGGAGCGGGTTTGGGCGCAAGGCAAAATGGAGGAAGACCACATCGTCCCAATCAGCCCGAAACCACGGCCGCAAAACCGGAATCGGTTCAGCCCAGTGAGGGTAATTCCTTCTTCATAAGAATCCTGAGATCTGGATTAAGGAAGTTCGAGGAAGGTCGTCGTATTGTGATGACGACGTCCCCGCTTCCAATGAGCTGGAAGCGTGCAAACATCGCCGAGGCAATAGCGGTTCCGCGCCACCCAAGCATATGCGGCGCGGGTGAGTAGCCGGATGCCGGGGATCCAAGCGAGTATCCCAACCGGACTGAGCCACCACACCCGCCGGGCCAGCCACATCACCGCGGCTGCCCCGGTGAGCAGACGGCCCCCGGCCAATTCCAACTGGATCTCTCCAGGCGTGTCACCGGGCTGTAATCCCAGGCGACCCAGCCAAAAGGTATCGTGCAAAGGAACCCAGACAAACCCGCGCACAGTAAACACTTCCCGCCACCGTGCCATGGTCGAGAGACAGACGGGACAATGGGCATCGTAGCCAATCGTCCCTCGAATTTCGCGACCGATTAATCCTGTTTTCATCATTGATCCGTTCTTCCTCTTCCATTTTGTCCTTCATCACTTGAACTCACAATCCCAGCAAACGTCGAATTCTATCTCCCATCCCGGCGATCTTAACAAAAGTGCTGGTTGGCCATCCTTTCACTTGATCGTAGAGCCCACTCGTAGTTTCAAAAAAGCCCAGCATCTCCCGCAATCGGGCTCGTGAATGAGGATCGGTTGACCGATCTTTTTCAGCCTCCGCCAGACATTCACGTAAAACGTGCAGGGTCGGATCCATTTCCCGTTTCTTTCGCTCTTCAACAACCAGCCGAAACATCTCAAAAACGTCCTTGAGCGACTCAAAGTGGTCCCGTCGATCTCCGAGAACGTGGACCCGTCGAATCAAACCCCAGGTTTGAAGCTCCTTCAAACTATTGCTCACGTTTGAACGAGCAACGGCGAGCCGTTCCTGAATCGCCTCCGCCGTCAACGGGTGTTTGGCAAGGAAAAGCAAGGCATGAACCTGGGCCACCGTGCGATTGATGCCCCAGCACGTTCCCATCTCGCCCCAATGCAGGACGAACTTCTGTTCAGCGGGCGGTAGACCTTTCATATCTGAAATTTCTGTCATTACAGAAATGGAAGAAACAGAAGCCGTCAAGCCCAATTTCAATCAAACGTTCGGTGTTTTTTTTGAATCAACCGCCTCGGCTCTGTAGCGTCTTTGAAATCTTCAGCGTCTCAGCGAACAGATCCATGAAAGTTGTGATTCTTTGCGGTGGGCTCGGCACTCGACTTCGAGAAGAAACGGAGTATCGGCCAAAACCCATGGTGCCGGTCGGCAGTCGGCCGATCCTTTGGCACATCATGAAGTTTTACGCCCATCATGGGCATAAAGACTTCATTCTTTGCCTGGGCTACAAGGGCGAGGTCATTAAGGATTATTTCCGGAACTATCTTTGGCATACCAGCGACGTGACGCTCCGCTTGGGCCAACAACCCGCAATCAAATACCATAACAGCCATGAGGAAGAGGATTGGACCGTAACGCTGCTCGAGACCGGCCAAGAAACCCAAACGGGCGGCCGACTTCGGCGAGCGTTGGCCCATATTTCAGACGAAGACTTTCTTTTCACGTACGGAGATGCGGTGGCGGATGCGGATTTGGGCGCGGCCGTCAAATTTCACAAACAACACGGAGCGCTGGCCACGATCACTGCAGTCCGACCGGCCGGGCGGTTCGGTGAACTGGCTCTCCATGGAACCACGATTACTGCCTTTCAAGAAAAGCCGGAGCGCGAAAACTCCTACATCAGCGGTGGGTTCATGGTGCTGAATCGGCGGGTAGGCGAGTATCTGGGAACCGACGACCAATGTGTCTTTGAAAAAGCCCCCCTCGAACGATTGGCGGCCGAGGGACAACTTCG
>JAYVTS010000385.1:0-30866 GCA_043788645.1 Verrucomicrobiota bacterium | reverse complement strand
CCGGGCGACAATTCCAGATTCGGCGGATCCGCTTTGGGACCAATTTCGACGCGACCAACTCACGACTTTAGCACGACGCCTAGCTTTCGAGGCCATGACGGTTCGCCCCAGCCTCAAATTAGCCGCTGCCGGCATCGCGTACCCCAATGGAGATTACCCAATCTCGTGGGAGAATACGTCCACTTATCGAGAGATATTTCAAGACTGGCGGAGTTGGGTTCGTGAAGGGTGGTTGGACACGGTGGTACCCCTGCTTGATTTTGATGCCGGAAGGAATCGGCGCGATTGGGAAGGCTGGAGCACGTTTGTGAAAGAGAATCGTTCGGGCCGCCAGGTGATTCTAGGGCTTAAGACATCCAATAACACCCTGAGTTCCACCCTGTCACTGGCTCATAGCGCCCGTCGACCCTCGGAACATTCTTTGGGCGCCGACGGATTGGTGCTACGCAGTTATTCCACGCCGACCACGGATCATAGCCCCAGGGAATTGTTCGCCTCCCTCGTCAAACCCAGCTCAAATGATACCAACCTGGTGCCTCTGTTTCAGGAATCTGTCACGGTCCCCAACATGCCCTGGAAAACCCGACCCAATCGGGCTCGGTTATGGGTCCGATGTCAGGATGGCACCAACGGATTGGACTCGGCCCGAGTAGATCTTCGAGGGGCAATGACTCGAACATTAACCGCGGATGCGCAGGGTTGGATCGGGAGTGCTGACTTGTTGCCGGGTGAATACCTGCTCAGCGTCCGCCCGTTTGGGACCCAGAAGATCCGTGCCGTGGGCACCTTTACGGCGCAGGTGGGAATGACTGCTCAACCGCGCCTCTGGCCCGCCGACGAGGACGCTGACCGGGACGGAATGAGTAACCTGGATGAGTTGACCGTGGGGACCGATCCATTGAATCCGGAGTCAAAACTAGCAGTGGATGTGACCGTGTTGGCGGATCGAATCCAATTGCAGGTGCGCCCAGTGCGCCCAGGCCGACAGTATCATTTGGAAGCGGCCGACCACTCCATTGGGCCCTGGCAATCGGTGTCCGACACCGCTTCGCTCAATGGAAGTGAGGCCTCGGTGGAATTACCGGTGGCGACTCGACATTTTCGAGTTCGGGTTGAATATTAGTTTCAAAGTTCGCAATGGTTAGCCCGGTTAGGCGATAAATTCCGGGCTGCTTTTCATGGTATCCAGCCACCCAGCTGTCACGCTACCGCGATGAACCGATGCATTTTAGGACTCGTGTGGCTCGTCACCAGCTCCTGCTTGGCGGCGGACGACGAGGGTTTCACGTCGCTTTTCAATGGCCATGATCTATCCGGATGGCAAAACGCCAATTGCGCCCCGGAAACGTGGAGTGTTCGCGATGGCGTTATTTTTTGTACGGGGCATCCAACCGGCGCACTCCACACCGCCCGGCAGTACGAGAATTTTGTGCTGGAACTGGAATGGCGTCATTTGAGTAGCGGCGGTAACTCCGGTATTTTTATCTGGGCATCACCGATTGCCGCACCGGGTGTGCCGTTTCTGCGGGCGATCGAGGTGCAGGTTTTGGATCACGGTTATAATGTCCCCGGCAAGAATGAATGGTTCACGACCCACGGGGACGTCTTTCCAATCCATGGCTCGACCATGAAACCTTTCGGGCGCCACAACGGCCAACGGAGTTTCCCGTCCGAAGAACGAAGTCATGGTAGCCCAGACTGGAATCACTATCGTATCACAGGCACCCACGGAGTGCTCCGCTTGGAAGTTAATGGCCGAGAGGTTTCCGGCGGGGCGGAGTGCAATTATCGGAAGGGTTATTTGGGGCTTGAATCGGAGGGAGCCCCAATTGAATTCCGCAATCTACGGATCAAGGAATTTCCAGCGAGCAATGGATCGCCCGAGTTGGCTGGCCCGATCGACCTAGGGTGGCATCCGATGTTTACGGGACTTGATCTGCGTGGGTGGAAGACGAACGCGGCCATAGCGCAATGCTGGCACGTCCGGGAGGAGCGACTCCGATTTGAAGCGGAAACGTCGGGGTCGGAACCGATATTATGGACCGAAGCCGAGTTTAGTGAGGCGGAGTTTGTCGTGGATTATCGATCAGCGAAGCTCGGTAAAAATTCTGAGCCAACGATCCAATTTCGCGGTGCAGAAGTTAAGTTGAGGCGCGCCGAGGCGGACACCTATCAGCGATTCATGGTCACGGTTAAAGGCCAAGCGGTGACGGTGAAGCGGAATGAGGTTGAAACAGAACGTCTACATTTGCCGACCGATGCACCGGCTCGGGGCGCTTTTGGAATCCGGCCCAGCGCCATCAGCACGGAATTCATGAACCTCTACGTACGCACGTTATGAGCCTGAACAGCAACAAACTGCGTTGGGGCATCCTGGGCACGGCGCAGATTGCTCGGAAAAACTGGAAGGCAATTCATCACACGGGTAATTCGACCCTCGTCGCCGTCGCCAGTCGGGACGTGGAACGGAGTCGGCAGTTCATTGCAGAATGCCAAGCCCAAGTGCCGCAAGACAGGGTGCCTAGGGCGTTCGGTAGCTATGATGAACTGTTGGCCTCCAAGGAAGTCGATGCGGTTTATATACCGTTGCCCACCGGTTTGCGTAAAGAATGGGTGCTGCGGGCCGCCGCGGCGGGAAAGCATGTGGTTTGCGAGAAACCCTGCGCGACCAACGTGGCGGACCTGCACCAAATGTTAGACGCTTGCCGACGCCATCGGGTTCAATTCATGGATGGGGTCATGTTCATGCACAGTCGGCGACTGCACCCGATGCGGGAAGTGTTGGACGATCCTGCCAGTATCGGACGAGTGAGACGAATCACTTCAGCCTTTAGCTTCTGCGGATCCGAGGAATTTTTTGCGAATAATATTCGGGCGAATTATCAGCTCGAACCCCACGGGTGTCTCGGGGATTTGGGTTGGTATTGCCTTCGATTCGCCCTCTGGGTCATGAATGGTCAACTCCCTCAGCAAGTGACCGGGCGCATTCTGCGCGGGACCGGAGACCTCAAGGATGTTACGTCAGTGCCCACGGAGTTTTCGGGCGAGCTGTTCTTTGAGGCGGAGGTTTCGGCTAGTTTTTACTGCTCTTTTCATACTCACGACGAACAATGGGCCAAGGTTTGCGGCACCCAGGGATATCTAGAACTCCCCGACTTCGTCGTTCCGTTTTTCGGTCATGAATCATCGTTTCGAACCAATAATACCGTGCTGACGGTGAACGGGTGTGATTTCGACATGGAGGATCATTGGCGCAGGTTTGCGGTGCCGGAGCACGGCAACAGCCATCCGACCGCCCAAGAAACGAACCTGTTCCGCAACTTTTCGGACGCTGTACGTTCGGGTATTTTGAATGACGACTGGTTCGATATCGCCCTCCGAACGCAGGAGGTGATGGAGGCGTGTTTTGAATCTGCGCGGAACGGCAGTCGGCTGACGGAACGGGTTTGAACTTTTCCAATTGTCTCGGAGCCTCGGCGCTGTACTCTGCGGTTTATGAATCCCGTTTGCTCGTTCGCACTTGCTGTGACGCTTGCGTTTTCTGCCACGCCGCTTTTCTGCGCTCAAGCCGCCGAGAAGGTTCCACCCAACACGCTCACTGCCAAAGAAAGGGCCGCGGGCTGGCAATTGCTGTTTGACGGCCACGGTTTTAGTGGTTGGCATAATTTCAAAAGCGATGGGGTGCGACCGGGGTGGCAAGTGAAGGATGGCACGTTAGCCTGCCTCGATCCCCACAACGCCGGTGACCTCCTGACCCCACAGCAATATCAATGGTTTGAGTTGCAACTTGATTACAATATCTCGGAGGGTGGGAACAGTGGTATCATGTTCCACGTCACGAACGAGGGCAATGCGCCCTGGGCTTCGGGACCGGAGTTTCAACTCGAAGACAACGCCAAGGCGGCGGATACGCAGCGTTGTGGCTGGCTTTATGGCCTGTACCAACCGCCAATCAGCCGTAAGACTCACCAACCTCTGGACGCGACCAAGCCGGCCGGCCAATGGAATCATGTTCGGCTGATTGTCAGCCCCAAGAAATGCGTGCATGAAATCAACGACGTAAAGTATTTCGAATACGTCCTGGGTAGCGCCGATTTCAATGCTCGGGTGCAGAAGAGCAAGTTTGGTAAAATGCCGTTGTTCGCAAAATCGGACACGGGCTATCTCGCGCTTCAAGGGGATCACGGGCAGGTGTCATTTCGGAATATCAAAGTCCGCCCCTTAGACGCCGCAAAAAAATAGGGGTGAAACACCGCGTGTCGGTCATTGGTGGCGGGCCGGCGGGCCTGATGGCCGCGGAGGTCTTGAGTCAACAGGGGCTGAAAGTCGACGTCTATGACTCGATGCCCTCGGTGGGGCGTAAGTTTTTGTTGGCCGGTCGGAGCGGGCTTAATCTCACCCACTCCGAACCGTCTGAACTCTTCGCTGCACGCTATGGAAATCGCCGGAGTCAGATCGAGCCCATGCTGAGAGCGTTTGGCGCGAAGGAACTTCGTGAGTGGGCTGGTGCGCTGGGGGTGACCACATTTGTCGGCACCTCAGGACGAGTATTCCCAAAAGAAATGAAAGGGAGTCCGCTCTTGCGCGCCTGGCTGAAACGATTGACCGCAGACGGGGTTCGTTTTCAGGTGCGCCACCGATGTCTGGGGTGGAATACGGACCGATCCCTTAGGTTTGAAACCCCGGAGGGCCAAAAATCGGTCCCAGCCGAGGCCGTGGTATTGGCCCTAGGTGGCGGCAGTTGGGCGCGCCTGGGGTCGGATGGAAAATGGGTTGATTGGCTAAATCAAGCAGGAGTTCAAATCGCGCCTTTGAAGCCCGCCAATTGCGGTTTTGATGTCGCTTGGAGCCCGCATTTCCGCGAACGCTACGCGGGGCACCCGCTCAAGTCCGTGGTGCTTTCATTTGGGACCTTCACTCAGCAAGGCGACTGCGTGGTGACGGAGACGGGGGTGGAAGGCAGTTTAATTTATTCAGCCTCGGCGCTGATTCGTGGGGCGATCGAATTTGAGGGTCAAGCGACGATTCTACTCGATCTCGCACCGGATCGATCCAAGGCCTGGCTCACCGAGAAACTTTCGACGTTTCGGGGCTCACGTTCCCGGTCGAATCATATCGAGAAAACGGTGGGACTGAAGGGATTGAAGCGGGGGCTGTTGTATGAGTTCATGCCGAAAACGGAGCTTCTGCAAGCGGAGCGAATCGCGGCCTTTATTAAACAAATGCCAATCCCTTTGGTATCGACTCGGCCATTGGACGAAGCGATCAGCAGCGCTGGCGGCGTGGTATTTGAGGCATTGGATGAGAATTTGATGATCCGTAAAGCCCCAGGAATATTCTGTGCGGGCGAGATGTTGGATTGGGAGGCTCCCACCGGCGGTTATCTGCTCACCGCCTGTTTCGCCAGTGGGCGTGCGGCTGCCTGGGGGGTAGTGAACTGGATCAAGAAGGCGTCGTCCTCGCACCGTTCCGGTTTTGAATGAATCGCCGCGAAAGAACGCAAGGAACGCAATAGATGAGGACTTGATCGCTGAATTGGGAGCCGATAACGGATCTATAGGACGATGCAGAGGATCACCGAGGCGAAGAAAAACCTCGGCAAATGGCTAAAGTTCGCCGCAAATGGCGGTGAGTGCGATCAGGATGCCCAAGAAGTTGATCCAAGGATCCGGGTTGCGTCAGACGGAATTTTCTCAAAAAAAACCTCTTCGTGTCGTGGTGCTTTTGTAAAAAAGCCCTCCACTTCGGGTGGATCGACCGAATTAACGGAGATCGAAGAGGAGGGCTTCAGCGGCCCCGTCTGACCGAATTTCAAAATTGTCTGCTTGTTCGGAACTCGCGCCGTCGCCTGCGGCAAGGGCTAAACCATTCATCTTCATCCGCCCACGGAGCACTTGGAGCCAAAGACCTCGACCAGGCCTAAGGGTGTGGAATACCGACTTCCCAGGTTGGAGTAGGAGACGAAAAACATCGGCGTCTTGATGGATCGTCGCCGAACCCTCCCGACCGGTGGGCGAAATGACGAGCACTTTGGCCTCCCGATCACTTTCGGGACGGGGATGCCATTCGGTATAGCTGGGCGTGAGACCTGAAGTCAGTGGTTGAATCCAGATTTGCAGCATATGAGTCGCCTCAACCGTACTCGGATTGGACTCGCTGTGAGTTACTCCGCGGCCGGCGCTCATGAGCTGAATCTGTCCCGGCCGGAGGGTTCGAGTGTTGCCGAGACTGTCTTGGTGTTCCAGTGCGCCTTCCAACACGTAGCTAAAGATTTCCATGTCGCGGTGCGGATGAGTTCCGAACCCGCGACCAGCGGCAATCTGGTCTTCATTGATGACCCGTAATGTTCGAAACCCCATGTGCGCCGCATCATAGTAGTTCGCAAACGAAAACGTGTGTTGAGTTTTGAGCCATCCGTGGTCGGCTCCACCCCGGTCAGCACTCCGGCGTTTTTGAAGCCCTGCGGGGATTTCGCCGACGGATTCCAGTTTCTCTTTCATGTTGGAAGACTACCCTATTTTTTGCTCGGTACGGAAATATTATCTTCCTTCCGTGAGTCGGCTCGCGGGGTATCTAGGGTGGATTGGGGTTGATTCATCCAGAGCTATTTCCAATCAAGCCCGAGGGGGGCGAGTTCACCGCGAAGCCCTGCGAGATCCCATTCCCAGATGCGCCCGGAGATGGCCAGCAACCAGAGCTTGGAGCCGCCCCGGCTGAATCGAATCTGCATGACGCGAAGGGGGGTGGTGGGTATCAGGGTGCCAAGTTCTTCACCCGAGGGAACCGCATGGAAGGTGACCCGACCCTGGAGATCGCACGTCGCAACGGAACGGCCCTCGCGATCAAAGGTGGGTATGACCACCCGGGCATCGCCGCCCCAGGATGCGGCGCGAGTCCAGTGTCGGGTATTCCATATAATTGTCTCGGCGGTGGTCGCAGTAATCAGCCAATGACCATCGGGAACTCAGCTCGCTATGACCCAATTGAGTTTGGGCGGGAGCGCAAATTCATTCGTGAGTTCGCCCGACACGGTTCGCCAGAGTCGGAGCGTGTTCCGCGAGGCGGTCACTAGGTTTCGACCGTTAGAACTCACATCCATCGTGAAGGCGCAATCACAGTCGCCTTTCACCTTGGCCCAGGGGTGTAAGATTTCGGGCGGAGACAGTTCGAGGAGCCCCAGTTCACCGGCACTCGGCGCAAAGCCGAGTCGGCGGCCATCCTCGGAAAATCGGAGCGCACGTTGGGCCGCGTCCCGTTGGAGTTTCCATCCATGCGGTTCCAGGGATCTCCAGACCAGACGGTCATCAAATCCCACGCTTGCGATGGAATCTCCCTTCGGATGGAAGGCAATCTTTCGGGCGACGAGTTCATGGTCGAAAAATTGGGCTTCAGTCTGACCGCTCGATGCCTGGACCACGGACAGGGTGAAAGGATTCGTCCCTTGCGCCGTTGCATACAAAGTGCTGTCGGGAGACCACGCTAGCACTTCGGTATCCAGCATACCCGACGGTCCGGTCGAAAGGAGCCGCCCATCCGCACGGGACCAAACGGCAGGTCCGGTCGACTGCCGCCGACGAGTTAGATAATACTGACCATCGGGGCTGGGGATGGCGGGGGGAATCGCGTCTGGATCGAGGGCTGTTCCGGAGTTTTTGTCCAGGAAATCACGGCGAAATATTCCGTCGGATCGTTGACGAGTTAGAATGCCCGAACTGTCGGGCAGGAATTCTGGCACTACGGGAAGTCCGGGCACGGCTCCCGATTGAGACCAGAGCTGGTGGGCGGGAAGCGACCATACTGCGGTTGACCCATCGCCGTAGCCGATGGAGAACCAGCGTCCATCCGCACTAAAACGAAAACCATAGGCCGGAGTGTTGGAGTGACCCTCGAACCCTTGTAGAGTTTGCTGGGTGGCGATATCGAAGAGGGTGGTTTGGCCACCAGAACCGGCGGCGTATTGGGAAAGGTTAGAATTGAATTCTTCGCCTCCTTGATAGTGCCCCGCCGGAACGGACCAGCGGGCGATGAGGCGAAAGTCCGGTTGCGCCAAGGCAGCGATGACTTCGGTGCGCCAAAGTGCTGGATAGAGCCAGTGGCCCTGGGCAGTTTCATTGGCTTTTCGGACCAGGGCGAGGGTATCAAACCGTTGTCCCGCTCGGCCGGTATTGCGGGTGAGTCGGGCCTCATTTAATAGCGCCTGCCCGAGAGCCATCCGAAGTCGATAGTTCGCGACGGTTTGACCCGCCATCGCCAGCGCCAGCGCGAGCACCAGTAAAACACTTACGGTGGCGAGCGCCGGATTGCGGCAGGACCAGGCCCAAAGGACGGCAGAACGGGTAACCGGCTTGGCGTGAATTGCCTCACCGCGTAGCCAGCGCCGGAGGTCGTCGGCCAATTCGAACCCAACTGGTGCGGCAACAGCATCTTGAGCGCGACCTCGCGTGCGGGTGCGTGCTGCCGGGCACGATAGACGATTCCCATGCCACCCCGGGCCAGTTCTGCCAATACGGTGTGTCCAGGCACGGGTAAAAGCCCCGCCTTTTCCTGATCGAATCTCTTTTCTTCCGGCGGGAGCACGTCGTCTAGATCGTCTAAACCGCGCCAGAGACAGGCGGCACACATCCCCAGGGGGGCATCGGCTCGATGAGGACTTCCGCATTCCGGACAGGGTGTGGCGGAGGGGTTATCCATGTGGCGATTCGGTACCGGCGTCGGGATACTTGAGTTCAGTTGGGCACGAGCGGACGCTGGTTAGGCGCCAGGCCACTCCCGCGATCCATCAGCACTTCTTGAAGGTGTTGCATCTCGGATTGCACCTCATGCGGGGCATCGACCGTCTGGGCGACGGCGCGGCGCACGGAGTCGCGGAGACGTCGTCGTAGTCGCAGAACGTCGCTCTTCACCGTGGCAATGGCCCGCCCCAGTCGTAACGCCGCTTCATCGTAGGAAAGTGCTTGGCTTGCTCCCGGCAAGAACTGCTGGAGGACGGAAAATACCAGAGAGTTCTCCGAGCGAAGATACTCCGCTTGCAATTCGGCGAGACTATCACTGAGGATCGTCAATGCCCAAGTCCGGTCGAACTCCAAGACCAAGGCGGGTGATGCGACGGCGAGTGGAACCTGCGCGAAGCCATCGCGGGCAGGCGTTTCATCCAGACTCACATGCAGCGCGCCCGCGCCGCGTTTTTGGGTGAGTCGGCGATCCCGAATATCCGCGAGGAAATGGAGGAGCGCGCCGAGCAGAAAGCTTCGGAACCGGCCTCGTTCCCGATCCGCCCGACGCAGGCTTGAACTGCGCAGAAGATGCAAAAGGAAATCTTGAGTCAGATCTTCAACATCCGCTTCCGGGACGCCACGAACGCGAAGGACGCGCTGGATCGGCTCGCGGTATCGCCGACAAAATTCTGCCAATGCGTCGCTGGCGGCGGTCTCGCCGTTCAGCGTCGCCTGGGCAAGAATACTCCACCGGGTAGTCGGGAAGATTTCCATCGCGTTCGCAGTTGAGAAGGTGCTGGTTCGACGACCGCGGGCCAGCCCGATATTTCAGGTCATTGAAAGCCTCGCACCCGCATCCAAGGCCAATGTCGGTCCATGGCTCGAAGATCCGATGGCCGATCGGTCGCAGCTCATTTGGCTCAATTTATCGGGACAATCCCGCGCAGCTTTTCAATCCCATTCACTTTCTCCCTCTATTCCACCTGCACGCGATAAAACGCCGCGGTTCCTTGAATGGGGATTGGATCGACAAATGAATTCTGAGGCGGCGTCCCGAGGATATTTCTCGCCACGGATCGGAAGCCCGCCTTCAAATCGTCGCTGCGCCAAACCGAATAATTCCGGCCCGCCACGCTCTGCCATCGCACCACTCCCGATTCGGCCGTCGGAGGCTGCAATACCAGTCGCGAGGCGGGATCGCGAGGATTGGTCCCGGCGAGATACTCCGCCACATCCGAAAATCCATCACCATCGCGGTCCGCCCCAGTGAGTCCCGTTGAATTAAGGTCGCCCAAATTTTTAAGTTCCCAAGCATCCGGTAGGCCATTGTGATTGAGGTCAGTGGTAGTCAAATTCAGTCGCAGTTTTTCAAATCCAGGCCTGCGATTCTGCAAGATCACGATCATCGCGATCGCTTCAGTACCGGCCGTTGCGCGATCCAATCTCACTCGGGCGTTGGTCGCGTCGAACCACGGCGTCCCCTGAAGACCCAAGGGAGTGGCATCTACCCGGGGACGCGCAAAATCAAAATCAACCCAGGCCGTCAATTGTCCATTCACCCGCCCCCGATAGCGGAAAGCGGTTTGTCCCGGGGGCAAACTCAGCAAGCCCACTTTGGCCGCGAGGACGGCGCGGCTATTGTCAAACGCACCCCGGTCGTAAAACCCGGAGGGCAAAGCGTTCCACGGTTCCGCGATCACGGTCGACAGGTCACTCGGATCCTGCACCGCGGTGACAAATCCATCGTTCGCCGAGGCCTCGTCATCAATTCCAGTTCCACCCAGGCTACCGGTATTAGAATTAAGCAAAACCCTATCCGCGCTTTCGTCCCGGTCATAGTCGAGTTCCACCTCCAAAATCTCCTGATTGCGCTGCGGTGTAGTCCAGGTAGTACCACTCATCAGAGCGAAAAACACGCGCGTATTGGTCCCGATACCGGCCACCCCTGCATCCGACGCCGCGCCGACGGCCACCTTCGATTCACCGCCTCCGCCAGATTCCGCGCCAAACTGGAAGACGCCCACCAACGGGTGCGAAACCACTGAGATACCTTGGACCGGAACCACGATCTCGGGCGTGTTACCCGAAGGAACTCCGGTATTCGTTACGGCCAGGGACAGGTCGGATGCCGCCCGGGCCACGACATGCCAGGGTACATGGAGATCCGTCGACCCAATCGGCCCTCCATGAAACCAAAGCTGACCGCTCGCTTCGGGAATTCCGAACCGGGGGATCCCGCCTCGAACGGTGGCTTCCGAGGTTAAGTCCGCGTCGGGCACTAAGTCGGCGGGATCTAGTTCCAAGACGACCTCGACCAATGCGGAACCCGACGGAGGGACGCTGACGTTCGTCACGGCCGATACCAATCGTGCCCCAGATTGATTTAACGTATTGCTCGCCGCGAGAGTATAGGTCGCCGTCACCGCGCCGTGATTCACCAATCGGACTTGCGCCGGTAATTTTACTGGCGCGGAAATCACTTGTGCCGGAAAGGACAACGACACCCGGCCCGAATTGTCCGCCACTTTCGCAATGACCAGGGTTTGGGCCGCGCCCACGACGTTCAAGCGGCCGGCTCCCACCCGGGACTCAGGCAGGAACGTTTCGTTCGGGCCATGGAGCGGTCCGGCGGCAGTATTGATGAGCGCGGATTTGAGGTCCTCGGCCGACCAGTTCGGATGGGCCTGTTTCATAATCGCTGCCGCTCCAGCGAGATGAGGGGCAGACATGGAGGTTCCAGTGAATTCAATGCCGACGGTTCCGCCGCCGGACTTGACTGAGCGAATGGAACTTCCCGGTGCAGCGATGTCGGGTTTCAAAGACCCGGATTGGAGTGCCGGTCCGCGTGAGGAACTTTCGTTCACTTGATCCGCGAGTTCGGGCTGCCGGAGTTTGACCCCATCCCGAAGCGTCACACTCACGCTCGCTGAGAGCCGAGCACGAAGCCGTGCACCGTCAGACTGACTCACCATCACCGCCGGGATATTGAGATCCGAAGCATCACCCGTTTTTCCCATGACAATCGGTGGCCCTCCCACATTATTGGCGACGACCACGCCCACGGCGCCGGCCGCCTGGGCGCGTCGAATTTTTTCGAGAAAAAAGCAAGTGCCACGATCAATCAGAGCAATATTGTTTTTTAACTCCGTCGTATTTGAGATGGTATCACAGGCATTTGGCGGATCCGTCGCCACCAGACGAGCCGTCACCGGTCCGACGGTTTTCAATTCGGGCGTGAACGTTCCCTCAATCATGCCCAGCGTGCCTGCGAGAGTGGGCGGGCTATTGACCACGAGCCCACCGAGTTCAAATCCGTCGTCATAGATATTGGCCACCGTGATGCCCCGCGCTGACGTGCCGGGGCTGCCAACAATATAGGCGGTATTCCCATCGTTGCCCGCGGCAATGGCGGTCACCACTCCTAACAACGCCAACCGATCAATGGCCTCCGCTTCGGGATCGAAGTCCCCATCATTTCCGAAGGGACTTCCGAGCGAGAGGTTCACCACGTCAAGATGGTCCTGCGTGTTGCCATCGCCGTTGGGATCCGCGGCCCAATTCATCGCCTTCACGACGAGGCTGGCAGAAGTCGAACCTCCTTTTCCAAAGACCTTCAAGGCGTAAAGGCGTGCTTCGGGTGCTACCCCGGGGCCAATTTCAAAATCGGCCGGAACCAACGTGTTGGTATAGGGGCCGGAGTAAGTTTTGCCATTCGTCAGTACTCCTTGCCCGGCGGCAATGCCGGCGACGTGACTTCCATGACCGTTGGCGGCGGTGTCCAGCGGGTCCGGGTCGGGGTGCGGCGTGGCGCTGCCGTTCACGCCGGAAGAATCATAGTTATCTCCGCAAAAATCCGTGCCGCCCGCGACCTTTTTCGTAGGAAATGAGTCGGCTTCAATCCGGTTGGCATTGTTTGCCGTGAAAGCAGCAGGGGTCCCGCTGCCGCCAAAATCGGCGTGAGTGTAGTCGATTCCAGAGTCGATAATTCCGATTCTAATTCCTTTGCCCGTAAATCCGCCGCCGGAAGGAATCCACGCCTGGGGAGCGGCCACGTACGGAACGCTCGTGCTGAGAGAGCGTTGGTAGTGGCGTTCCCGATGAATCGATTTAACGCCCGAAATCCTTTTCAAGGCGGCGTAGTTCTCCACGGGAATTTCGACAAACAGGGCATGATTGAGCGTCTCATACCGCTCCAACACTCGGCCTGAGAGGCGCGTAATTTCCGCGCCCAAGGCGTCTTGTTCAGCTGCGATCACGGCCCGTCGGTCGGCTAGTGCGGCCGGTGCGGCGCGCCGATTGCCGGTTTGTAGCGCGACCAACGGTTCACCTTCAAGGACGACAAAGGCTCGAATGGTTTCCGCGGCCTTCGCCGACCCGACCATCGCGGCGATCAATCCGACCGCGAACAACAAGTTCCTCATGCGGCGGGCAGCCTACCCACGAACTCGCTCAAGTCCACCGTCGCGACGGCCACCCGCGGGTCGTTCCTCCTACTCGAAGTTAGGTTAGGACGCGCCGCCTGATACGAACGTCGCAGCGCCAGACGACTCCCTTTTCACCCGCAGAATTTGGATTACAGCCGCTCCCGGGCGTGGTTGTGTAATCCTGAGAATCCAACGTATCCATCCCAGATGGGAACGGGGAACGTCTGGAGTGCGGGTGAAAAATGAATGCTTTGATGCGCGTCCCACGCTTCAAAGCGGTAGCGGGCTACTCATCCATCCCCACAGAAATGAGTTCGTCGCAATCGGTTTTTGATGATGAAGACTTCTGGTCACGCTGGATGTAGTACGAATCGGGGGGGGCGGTGGGAGATCAAACAAATGTTGGCACGGGCGAGTCTTCGTGCCGCCAAAACGGCGCCGCTGGGGTAGACGTTTGTCAACTAGTGAATGATGGACGATTTTTGGCGTAATTGCAGGGCGAGGAGAGTTGAGCGGAAGTTTAGCAAAAAAAGCGCAAACGCTTCAAGCAAAAACATATTGACTTGATTTTTATATTGACATAACGCAATGAAGTCAAATTTAAAGCATGGATATTTTCATTATGTGTCGTATCTGTCTATTTATTTTGACACTCTATTTATTCATAGGTTCGGGATCAAAAAACATGCGGACATGACATGAATTAGTCAACTGTTACAAAATGAAACTTTGTTTACAATGTAATTTGTCTGTCTATTTATATTGACATACTCCGTGCTTCTGAGTTCTGGTAGAAAAAATAATATGACAACATTTACATATTGACAGTATTCGGTTATATTGTATTGTCATTATTAATTTGACAAATCCCAAACAGGTCTAACATGATGTTTGGATATTTATATTGACTAAATGTTTGTTCTAATTAAATTAACATGCTGCAATACTATCTTGCGTTGTAGGCATTCCACCAGGATTGCTATCTCAAAATCGCCCGGCGTAGGGTCACCGAGTATTCCTTGCGCTGGGGCATTGGATGCTGGCATCAAGTGCTCCATGACCTCTGTGTGTCGCCAACCCTGGATCCACCCTCACCGTCAGAAAGCAGTTGCCGAAGCCCTGGACCCACACCCACGCTCGCGCCATGTCTCCCCAGAACCGTGCGATTCAGCCTGTCGTCATGGCCATCGTTGCCGCACTGATCACGCCCGCGGCTGGCTTGGCCATTGCTGATCAACACGGTTACGCGCTCGCTGATCTTAATTTGCGAATCAAAGACCACAGCGAATGGTTTGCGGATAATATCCATCCGGACGCCAAGGGTACGACCGTCCTGGCGGCAATCCTCTATCCAATACTAACGGGTACAGGCACCGCTCCGGGACCTCATTTGGCCGCGGACTTGGTATTCACCGGAACCAAAGTGGAGCTGGCTTGGTCGGCCGACAGTGCCGCTTACGTACTGCAGGGCAGCCCGTTGCTGTTGGCCACTTCGAGCAAATGGTTGATCGTTGAACAAGGAGCCTATAACGATGGCCAAACGGTCCGAGTGACCAATTCGATAACAGCGTCTCGCTTTTTTCGGCTGTGGCAGCCTTAATACGGTTTGGAACCTACCCAGGCGCCTTTTTCACAGACCTTTCGGCTTCGCCTAGATCGATCCCAGAGATCTCTTCAGTCGCCCATGTTGATTTGCAGCGTAGCCCGATTTCCAACCTCGCTGATCCATTGGCGGGCGGCGGAATCAAAAAGCTCGGTTCTCTTTTCCGCTGGAATCTCCAAGTTGCCGAATCCGTCAAAACGCACGCGCCGACAGTGAGTCTTTCCGTCCGCCATTTTGGCGAAGAACTCAATGACGCCCACGCCGTGTTCGGACTGTTGGCCTCGTGGGTCCGCAGACAGATCGCCGCCGGTAGAAATAGATTCAAGCCGGGCGGACATCGAAGTCAGGTTGGGTTTCTCCTTCGAGAGCCATTGTTCAAATGCTTCTTTCGTAAGCCCAGATTCCCCCCAGAACTTGATTTTATCCACGGATAGCGCGGCGAATCGGCTGACGACGAAGTCACGTTCCAGGAACGACAGAAAATTGCCCGCGCGAGGACCGTTGGTGCGGTCGAGTAGCACGCGGTAGATGGCTTTGAAGGCGCCCGGCTGGTCGATCGGCGTGAGTCGGGCGGCATCGAAGACACAGGCCTGGAGCGGTTCACCTTCCCATGGGGCTTTCGGTAACAGTTTTGAAAGTCTCTGGAGGAAAGCCCGTTGCGTGGGGGACAGTTCCTGGGCGCGCGCCGGGATCGTATCGTGGAGACGGGTTTTTTCTTCATCCGTGGCGTAGTTCTCGATCCAGTATTTCGCCGCGCGAATGCGAAGGTCGAGGTGCCTCTTCTCCAGCTCGCTGAAGGGTGAGCCTTTGCGTTTCTCCAACTCGGTCGCCGCATCGAGATGCGGCATTTGAACGAGTGCCGTGACGAGTTGGAAATCGGCGACCCAATGGTCCGCCTCCGGGTTCACGCGGGCGAGCTCGTAAATCCGCTTCTCTTCCGGCGTCACCTTGGGGTCGTGGAAATAGCGAAGATGTAAGCGGTCGAATTCGTTAAAAATCTTAATAATGTGTGCTTCGGAGGAATCAAAGTTCACATGTTGCCGGGGCGTCGTCCGAATCATGAGAAAGCGCAAGACTTCGGGCGGAAGAAAATCGGTCATTCCGCGTGCGGAGACACCGACCCCTTTGGACGAACTCATTTTCGCACCGCCGACCAGGAAAAAGTCGTAGGGACAGTTCAAAGGCGGTTCCTGACCAAAGATGGCTCGCAAGCACGCCATCGCGACATCGCGTGAGCCGCCCTTGGTACTATGATCTTGACCCGCGCCTTCGATGGTCACGGGAAACGTCGTCCACTTGGCGCACCATTCGAGCTTCCACGGTAGTTTCCCCCGGCCATCAAACGGCGACATCTTTCCCCGATGGCCGCAGCCTCGCGCCCACTTGACCAGATCCGCGCGGCATTCGTAAGTGACTTCTTTGCCGTCGTAAGCAGTGACCTCCGTGGTCCCAATCCGCCCACATTTTTCGCAGACCACCTGGAAGGGATGCCAGGAGTCCGGTCGTTCCGCTCCACTGACTTCCTTGTAGATGCGACGCACGACGTGGGCGTGGCGCAAGATAACGTCCATCGCCTCATTGAATTTTCCGGAACGGTAAATGTCCCGCATTCGGTAAAATTCGGGCTCAATTCCCAACTCTTTGAACGCCCCCCAAAACTCGGAAATGTAGTGGTCCGCCATGTCGGTGGCCGCCGAACCGGGTGGTGGCGGAACGTTACATAGGGGCGCCCCCAAAAATTTCTCGAAATGCTCACGCTCCCCGTAGGGGATTTCGTCAACGGGATCGTAGTCATCGCAGCCAAACAAGTATCGAACCGGTACTCCTTTGCCCTTCAGCGTTCGGAAAATAGCATCGTGAATCAATGGCCCACGCAAGGCGCCGACATGCGCCCGGCCCGATGGGGTTTTTGAATCGTTGATGGTTTGTGGGCCTTCGATCTTCTCCGCCAATTGGTCACACCAGAACATAAAATTTAACTGATAAAACGACTGATTGAAAAACTAACTGAACCGATCAGGTGATAAGAATTTTGTTTTAATGATCCACGACGAGATCAATCGGCTTTTGCCGGAATCTTTCAATTTCTAAAACTCGTCCCCTCCTGGATGCCTGCAACTGTTTTTGCTGCTTTCACTTAGCCACCCAGCCCGCTTAAAACGCAAAACACTTTCTACCGCGATGATCCGGGGACGCTAAGGTCTGGGTATGACGCCCGACCATTGCCCGAAAGCATCCGCTGATACCGAGCTATCGGCTTGGGTCGAACGGAGTGGCTTGCCGACGGTTCGTCGGCATGTGTTTCTCTGTGCCGATCAAACGCTAGACAAATGCTGCGCCAAGGCGGCTTCGTTGGAGGCGTGGGAATACCTTAAAAAGCGGTTGAAAGAACTCGGTCTCGTGGGTCCGGGGGCACAAGTGGCCCGCACCAAAGCCAATTGTCTGCAAGTTTGCACTCGCGGTCCGATTGCCGTCGTTTATCCGGACGGGGTGTGGTATCATTCCTGCACTCCAGTCGTTCTGGAACGGATCATTCAGGAACATCTGATCAATGGCCGACCCGTGTTGGATCACGCTTTCGCGACGCACCCGCTTAACCCAGACGCCGCGAACCCTACTCCGGTTGACGCGTTGAAGAATCGGCGGTGGCCGGATCCAGCTTCGCCCGATTTTTCGTTTTCTCCGTATACGCAATGACCCCGGCTCCGACGACGATCAACGCGACGCCCACCCACCGAAGTGGGACCACGTTTTCGTGGAGAAAAAAGCGAGCGGAGAAGGTGGTAAACGCAAAGCTGAGTCCACTCAGGGGCCAAACAAAACTCACATCCGCCCGCGACAACAAAAACAAAAGGCAGCCGAAAAATGCGGCTTCGAGCGCTACGCCACTCAAAAAACTGACGTTGAACAGGGCCTGCTTGGCGAGTCGGACCAGGTCGATCACGCTGACGTGCGTCAGGCCGTCCATTTGCTTTTGCCCACGGGCAATGAGCACGACGCCGATCGCTTCACAGGAAAGGCCAAAAAGAAGAACAAGCACCAGCCGCAACATTCACATCAAGTTGTGGGCCGACCCACCCCGCCGCCAGCAGATCTACTGCGGGTTTCACACGAAGGCTGCTTACGCGAAGATTTTTTCACACGAACGCACGAAGGCGCCAAGAGGTTTTTCTTTCTCTCCGACCGACTGCGATCAGATGCTGTTCATTTCTTGTCCGGCGAAAACCTGACCACTGGCAAATTCCATTCCAATTCGCTTGTAAGACGAGACTCCGTCGCTCCGAAATGTTGCCCGCCGATTAGGCGTGAGAAAGGAGCCTACCCGCAGGAGCAACGACGCCAGCGGGCAAAACATCCAGCGAGTTTGTTTCCTCTTGAAAGCAAACTGGAATTAGCTCGTGTTCGTGCCTTCGTACTTTCGTGTGAAATCCCGTGTATTTGGTTGAAAAAACAATATGTCTAAAAAATCTGCAAAAATTGCCGCCCTCATTTCGGCCCGGCAGGGTCAGGAATTTGACGCTCATTACCTAGGCTATTTCGACTGCTTCAACACTGGACTCTACTACGAAGCCCATGACGTCCTGGAGGAGCTTTGGCTGAAAGAAGGGAAGTCGGGCGTAAACTATGCGTTCTATAAAGGCCTTATCCAATTGGCCGGCGCCTTCGTCCACTTGCAAAAAGACCGCCTCGGTCCGGCGATCGCTCTCTTTCATTTAGCAGAGACGAATCTTCGCCGCTATCCAAGGTCGTACGAGGGCTTCGCCGTTGATCGGGGGCTACAGCTCATTGAGGATTGGCGAAACGGTATTGAACTCAGTGCGCCGATTCCCAACCCACTCCGGACCCGTACTCCGCCTTCGTTACCGCTGCCCCGACGGTAGCCAGTCATTCGGGTGCCCCGGCGGTATCGGCTTGCGCCCGTGCTACTCGACGCAACCATTCCCAGGTGTAGAGCCCCGTATTGTGCCCGTCGGCCCAATGCGGCTGCACGGCATACCCACCGACAGGGGTCAATCGAACGAGCTGAAAGGCTTGTGCGACATAGGGGCGAGTTGGCGCCTTGTAGGTGGTGCCAAAAAGATCCTGCTCTCCCATACAGGCCGCGCACGGACAAAAACGCCGCAGATTTTCGTACGCAATAAAACTCTCAGTACCGTCCGACCACTTAACGGCCAATTCCGTGGGAAACGGAGTCAGATCGAGGGGTGACATAGAGACACAGAGACCAATAAAAGTTATGATTGATTCGTTGAGTTGACGGATTTTCGTAGGCGGCTCATTGCCAGAATCCCGCCTCCCGCCGCCACCGTTGCACAGAAAATATAAGGTGCGGGTAGCGACCACTTATAGAGCCCCGTCGCGATCACCGGGCCGATCACTCGAGCCAAAGTCCCGGCATTTTGGGCCACGCCCATCGTTGCCCCCTGTTCGTTCGCTGGTGAATGCTTGGAGATGAGACCCATGGTTGGAGCCCGGTTCAGACCGGAACCACCGGCAAACAATGCGAGCGCTCCGAGCATCAAACTAAGCGTCGTCGAAAATGGCATCGCCAGCAACGCGACCGCAGCCGCGAAAAGACTGATCCAAACCAGATTTTCATCCCCGTATCGTTTCACCAACGGGCGAATTGCCGCGCCCTGGATTAAAGCCCCCATCAGGCCGCAATAGGCAAAAAGGTACGAAGTGTGTTTCTCCCCATAGTGAAACACATCATTCAATAACAACGGCAAGGTACTTTCAAAACAAGTGAAGCTCAGTGTCGCAATAAAATAGAGCATCACGAGAAAACCCACCAAGGGTCGAGAGAGCGTGGTCTGGACCAGCCCAAAACGACTTTGAGGCGCCGCCACCGCCACCGCCACCGCCGGGCGCGTTTCGGGCAAAACGAAAAATGCGACGACCAAATTGAAGAAACAGAGAGACGAAGCCACTATCCCGGGTCCCGCCAAACCTAAAGATTCAAACGCCAACCCACCCAGCACCGGGCCAAAAACAAATCCCAACCCAAAAGCCATGCCAATCAAACTCATGCCCCGTGAACGGTTTTCGGGCGTGGTCACATCGGCAATCGCCGCCGAGGCAACGCCCAAGTTGGCGCCGCAGAGCCCTGCGAACAAACGTGATCCGAGCAAAATCAGCAGTCCCGTGGTTCCGGCAAAGTTCGCCGAGAGGGCAAAGAGCGCATACGCTCCGACCGCTCCCGCCGTACTGACGAGCAAAACCGGCCGACGTCCAATGCGATCCGACAACCCCCCCCACCACGGAGCGAACAGCAATTGCATGAGGGAATAAGCACCCATTACGGCACCGATCTGCCACCCGTCCGCCCCGTATCGCACCGCATATTTTGGAAGCAGGGGGAGACAGATTCCAAACCCGACCAAGTCAATGAAGACCGTCAGGAAAATGACCAACAGGGGCGAGCGGCCTTTCATGTGAACGTCAACGTGTGGGTCAGCCGTCTCGCCAGCAAGGCGAGCCCGCACTTCACTTCGCCAAACTCGTCACGACCCCATCCCCCATCGCCCGTTCGAGCCGTGCCCAAGCGACCGCGTGATCCCTGAGAGCCTGACTAAAAGTATTTCGCGCTTCAGTCAACGCCGTCTGCGAACTCAGGACGTCCAACTGCGTACCACTCCCGGCTTCGGCCCGAGCATTCGCCAGCCGGAGCGCCTCCTCCCCCTGCTCGATCACCCGCTGTTGCGCCACCAGAATGTCTTTTGCCTCGGTCCAGCCCGAATAGGCGGTTCGGACCTGCAACTCAATCCGTCGTCCCGTGTCTTCCAACTCGATTTGCGCCTTCGCCTGTCGAGCCGTCGCGGCGACCACTTTACCCTTGGTCAACCCCAAATCCCATACGTTCCAATTCAGCTGCGCGCCCGCAGTCCAACCGTGATTTTCGTCACTCAAAGCCGGCGCCGGTGAGCCGAACGTCCGACTCTGAACCCCATAGCCAGCGGCGATGCTTACTTGTGGAAAATAGTCGGCCTGTGCCTGCCGGATATCTTCGTCGCGCAGTTTTCGAAGCGTTCGAAGGGCCGCGAGTTCGGTGCGTTGCGATAGCCCTTTAGCAATCGCGGCGGACAAGGCCATTTCAGGCGCAGTCGCTTGGAGCCGATCTGAGGTCGCCAACGGAATGTCTTCACCCACGTCCGTCGGTAAATCGTACCCGAGAAGAGTCGCTAAATTGTTCCTGGTGGTGCGCAAAACGTTCCGGGCCTTGATCAATCGAGGGCGCGCGTTCGCCAATTCCACCTCCGCCCGCAAAACGTTGAATCGCGGCACGGTCCCCGCCTCAAATCGACGTCGAGTATCGCCCAATTCTTGGTCAAGCAATTTCACGGATGCCTCCTGCGTTCCGATCTGTTCTGCCGCCAGCAAAATGTCGAGATACGCAATGCGAACATCCAAGAGCGTGTTCGCCACCAGCGATTGGTGCTGCGCCAGCGCGGCTTCTTGAGTGAGTTTTGACGCCCGCTGAGCCGATTTAAGCCGCCCCCCTCCAAAGACCGGTTGGCTCACTTGCAACCCAGCATTCCAACTCTTGTCATTCTGAAACCTCACCACCGGTTGGCCGGGAGCAAAAGCGACCCCTTCAATTTTGCCGTCGTCCTGTGCCGAAAACGCCCCCGTGGTGGTAACTCTTGGCAAGTAAACGGCTCGCTGTTGCAAGGACACTCCGTAGGCCTCTTGCAGGTCCTGCTGGCTACGAAGGATCGCCGGATTGCTCGCCAACGCCGCGGTCAACGCATCATCTAAAGAGATCGCTTGCGTCGGTAAAGGTCTCACCGGAATCACGGTCGCCCACCCCAACGACACTCCGAGATAACATCCGCTCAACACACGCAGTAAAAACTTCATAACCCATTTCAAAGTACAATTGTTGACCGAACGGTCAAGTATCTCGACCGAGAAATTCTTGTCTCAATCAGCGTTCAATAAAAACATCCACCTGTTGACCCACATACACGCGGAATTTTGGACGATCAAATTCGTAAATCACCTGAAGGACTCGGGTGTCCACCCGTTCCAGGCTGTCGCCAGTCAGGTTCCGTTTGGGAATAACAAACGGCTCAATCCGGATAAACCGCAGTTTCATCCTCATTTCCGCATGACCTTTGAGACTCGCCTCAGCCGCGCTCTCCGGGCGGACGAGTAGAGCGTTCTGTTCGTCTACTTCCGCACGTACCTGTAACCGATCCACGTCACCCAATAACATCAGCGGCTCGGTCAATGCGGCCGCGGGCGCAAATTCCCCGACCCGAACATTGACCTGGAGCAATTGACCATCCCGTGGCGCCTTCACCGTCAACACGCCCAGCTCGGTCTGGCCCTGCTCAAGCTGAGACCGCATTGCGCCGATCTGGGCTTCGAGCGCGTTGATCCGTGCCTGCGATCCCGCCCGCGCGAACTGTCGACGTTTCAACTCATCGGCCGTTGCCACCTGGTCCCGTTCGAGTCGCTCAAAGCGCGTCAATTGATCCGTCCAATCCGCGAGCGCATTTTGTTCCACACCGCGCTGCGCCTCCGTCGCGGCGAGTTGCGCCTCCATACTACTGAGGCGCGCCCGCGCCTCGCGGTCATCGAGTTGGAAAAGCCGATCGCCCACCTTCACCGGATCGCCCACGTGAACGAACACCTGCGTCACCAGGCCGCCCTTGGGCGCCGCCACTTTCACGTTCTCGCGGGACGCCTCAACCAGCCCGGTCGCAGCGACCGTTGCTTCAAAGGTGGCCCGCGCCGGCGGATCGACCGGTCCCGGATCGGGAGCCTTCTGTCCCGTGCGCCGAATCAACAGTACCGCGGCAGCGATTCCCGCTAACGCTAAATAAAAACTCAGTTTACGAAATAACATAAAAAAAGGAGGGAAGGTTTCAGGTTTGACACCCGACCGCCGATCCCACTTACGCGATAAATTTTCTCAACGCTTCGCCTTCCCACACCTGCCGCACTCGACCGTCTTCCATTTCGGAAATCCGATCCGCATAGCCGTAGATCCGTGGGTCGTGGCTAACGATAATCACGCAGCGCCCCGGCGAACGGGCCACGGTACTCAATAGATCCATAATTTGATGGCCGGTCGCGGCATCGAGCGCACTGGTCGGTTCGTCACAAATGAGCAACCGGGGATCATGCACCAACGCCCGTGCAATCGCGACTCGCTGTTGCTGACCACCCGAAAGTTGAGTCGGATGTTTATTTAACTTGTCCCCGAGACCGACCTCGCGGAGTCGTTCGGCGGCCTGGCCCTCCGCGACTCGCCGACTCTTCCCGTTCAACAAGAGGGGCACACTCACATTTTCAACACAACTGAGCGTCGGAATGAGATTAAATTGTTGAAAAATAAACCCAACATTCACGCCGCGAAACGCCGTGACCGCACCCGTCTTCAGTTCATGCAGCGGCGTATCAAACACGACCACTTCCCCCTCCTCCCACACCAGGGTGCCCGCAATCACGGATAATAACGTCGTCTTGCCACACCCAGAAGGGCCAATGACCAAATGCAGTTCTCCCTCCAGCGCTGAAAAATGGGCGCCCTTCAACGCCAACGTACGGGAATCGCTGACCCCATACGCTTTGGAAACGTTGGTCACCCGAACAGCGGAAACGGCGGCCGGCGGACTCAGCGGGAGATTCATTGGATCGTTCGGAAGCTTAGCCACGAAAGACGATCGCGGGTTCGAGCTTAGCCACCTTGCGGATACCGAGCAGAGCGGCCAAAGAGCAAATAATCACGACCGCAATGGCCGTCTTAATCAAGACGTGAAATTCGAGCAAAAACGGCGGCATCCCTTTATCCATGACCGCAAAACCAAACACCGCCGCTAAGCCGACGCCGATCCCGTAGCCGATCAACCCCACCGTAAATGCTTGCACCAATAACATGCCTGCCAAACGCGTCGTGCTCGCCCCCATCGCCTTCAAGGCACCCAAATGTCGCAGATTTTCCAATACAAACGAATAATAGGTTTGTCCACAGATCGCGATCCCCACGATAAATCCCAAAACAATGGTGGTCACAAATGACGCCGGAATCCCCGTGTTTTTCCAGATATAATCCACGGTCACCTGGGCGAACTCTGCCGTGGTATAAGCTTTCATTCCCGTGGCCAGTTCAATCCTTCCGGCCACCTCCTTCGGAGTCAAACCGGGCTTCGGCTCCGCAAGAATCAGGGAAAGCATCTTGCGTTGCCGCGGCGCATATTGCAGGGCTTGGTCATACGTGCTGAACACATAGGGATAACCAAAAAAATGCCGTTCGGTATGACAAATACCCACAATCCGCGCCTCCCGATCATTAATTTCAAAGGTATCGCCCACCGCAATCGGTTTGCGCCGACCCGCGCTGAGCCGGTCCACCCCCAGTTCATCAATTAAAACCGTGTTGGGCAACCGCAGATCCTCCAAGCGGCCCTGCAAAATCTTTGCCGGCCGACCAAACAACGTCGCGCCGTGCAAGCCGATGAGCATGACCATTTTGTCCGAACCATCCGCCAGTTTGGCCTTCAAAATTCCCTGATACATCGGCACGGCAAAATCCACGCCGTCCACACTGCGAACTCGGTTCACATCGGTATCGCGCAGCGCCTTGGTTTCATTGGCATAATCCACATGCGCTTCCACCACCCAGATGGACGCCCGCATATTGCGCAAATGACTGGTGGTCCACGACAGCAGGCCTTGGAAAACGCCGTTCTGCTGCGTCATTAACAACGAGGCAAACGCGACCCCACCGATCAACATCAGATATTTGGCGCGGTCGCCCATCAACATTTTAAGCGCAAGGTGAAACATCGGAAAAACGAAAATTGGAGCTAAGAACGAGTCGAGCGCGCTGAGGGCGTGGCAGGCGACACCTTCGTCGCCCGAGCTTGTGGCAGGCGTCTGGACCCCGTGGGGGATCGCTTCTTGGAGATTCTCTCCGGTGCCGCCTGATCACGCCGCAACCCGCGAAGGGCCGCCAGCGAGAACCGCGTGATATGTTCGGCAAGAACTTCGATCTGCGAAGCGTCTACCGTGAGATCGGGGAAAAGTCGAGTGATGACTGCGTGACAATGTTTGTAGTTCAGAATTTGGCTGACGATGGAAAGCCCGATGAGCCGTCGTGCTCCCACCCGAAATCCTTTTCCTAACAGTTTTTGCAAGATGACATCGAGTTCGGTAGCCGTCGGCCGAATCGATTCGGAAACGACCCGATCCAACGCCGCCGTCGGCGCAATCATTTCCTGGAACATTAATTGATTGTGATAGGAATCCGGGGCTTCGGTGAGCAATTCAGTCAACATGGCCCGGACAAACCGGGCCAATTGCCCCTCGGGATTGCCCGCGTCACCGGCGGCGGCGGCGACGGTGGAAAGCTCAAGCTGCCTTCGCTTCAACCGCTGACCTTCGGCCAGAACTTCGGCGTAGAGCCCCTCTTTGCCCCCGAAATGGTAGTTCACGGCGGCCCCATTGGCCTTTGCCCGCCGACAAATCTCGCGGATCGTCGCCTCCCGGAACCCGCGCTCGGCAAACACCTGCGCGGCTGCCGCTAGTAAATCCTGGCGGGTGGCAGCGTGGTTAACAACGACAGCTTTACGCACGACGTACTCAATATCAAACGCTTGTTTGAATTGTCAAACGCTCGTTTGAAATATCGGAGCGATCCCATCCCAGACGCGGACAATCACGACCTCCCCGCGAGATACAGGCTGCCATCCTTCGCCAGATTCATTTTCCATAGAAGTTGCGGGAGTGGCACGTTTCCATCGACGCATCTTTTTCAAAGCCTTGGCCTGATCGCCCTGGAACCCTATCAATGTCACCGATGACTATCGGTGGCCCAAGGATGCCTGTTGGGGACACCGAAAGCCCTTTGCTAGGCTAAGTCATCGCCAGTCACAACTCAGAATGTTTAGGCCAATAAGCCGCCAATGACCTCACCGTGAACGTCGGTCAGACGTCGATCCACGCCGTTGTTCCGAAAGGTGAGCTGGGTGTGGTTGATTCCCAATAGGTGTAGAATCGTCGCGTGGATGTCATAGACCGTCGTCGGATTACTTCGATCCAACGGCTTATAGCCCCAGGGATCACTCTCGCCCGCAATGGCCCCACCCCTAATTCCGCCGCCACAGAGCCAGTTGGTAAAACAATACGGGTTGTGATCTCGCCCCTTCCCGCCTTGAGAGCTGGGCATACGACCAAATTCAGTCGTCCACAAAATGATCGTATCATCCAGCAACCCACGCTGTTTCAAATCCTGAATCAACGCGGAGGCGCCGCGCGAAAAACCTTGGGCCAGCGGACCGTGATCCCGCAGGATATCTTCATGCGAATCCCAATTGCGACGCGGGAATCCATTATCATTCCCGGACCAAATCTGAACAAAACGAACGCCGCGTTCGATGAGCCGACGCGCTACCAAGCATTTCCGCCCAAAATAATCTCGTTCTTCGTTCGCGTTAATCTCCTTCGGCCAGTTTTTTGTGGTACGATCAATGCCGTATCGGTTTAACAAATAGTCTGGTTCCTTGGAAATATCCATCGCTTCCGGGGCGGCGAGTTGCATGCGAGCGGCAAGTTCGTAACTGCGGATCCGCGCGTCGAGCCGAGCGTCACCTTCACGCGTTGCCGCATGTTCGCGATTCAACTGCGCGAGCATCGCCTGGGCGGCGGCTTCACTGCGATCTGAGACAAAGCGTCCATTCGGGCCGGGAAAAAGGTCGGGAATGGGGTTCTCTCGCCCAGGAAAAATCATCGTGCCCGCATGTTGTCCCGGAAGGAATGCCGAGTCCCAATTCTTAGGTCCATTGGAAGCAAACCCGCGATGATCGGGCAAGACGACAAACGTTGGAAGATTCTCGTTCAGACTGCCTAATCCGTAACTAATCCAGCTGCCCATTCCTGGAAATCCCGGCAATTGAAATCCCGTCGCCTGCAAATAGGTGGCTTGGCTATGAATACCAGTCTTCCCAACCATATTATGGACGAATGCTAAGTCGTCCACCACCCCGCCCAAATCGGAGACCACTTCGCTCAAAAGTTTCCCGGTCTGCCCGTAGGGTTTGAATTCCCACACGGGTTTCATCCACGGCCCCAATCCGTCCTGGAACGCCTCGACGTGCTCGCCGAAATCACTTTTTTGACCCTCTCGTTTTACGAGTTCCGGCTTGAAATCAAAGAGATCAAGGTGACTCGCTGCGCCGCCCATAAAAAGTTGGATCACCCGTTTGGCACGAGGCATAAAGTGCGGGCGAGCGCTCCGGACGCCATTCGGCGTCCCGCCCGCGGTGGCTCCCAGGAGACCTTCCCGGCCCAATAAACTGGTGAGCGCGATCCCCCCGAGACCGCCGCCCGAACGCCATAGAAATTCGCGGCGTCCCATCGGGAAACGCCGCCGCGGGAGTGAATGAAAGGGCGAATCGTTTTTCATATCTCAATCAATCAACGAATGAAAACTCATTCAAATTGAAGAGCATCCGACAGGAGTTGGCGAGACCAAACTCTTTCGTATAATTCACCAATGCCTGCTCCGCATCTGCTGACGGTGGCCGGCCGATCGCTTCCGTATACGCCCGACGTACTTGGACCCTCAAGTCCCTGGAACTCTGTTCGATCCTCGCGGCGAAATGTTTCGACATCGTCAATATCAGAGGATTATTCAGCAGTGCCAACGCTTGGAGCGGTGAGATGCTTTCGTTGCGTTTGGCCACCTGCATCGAGGGGTCAGCGCAATCAAGTGTCGTTAGAAATGGCTGGGGCTGGGACCGAACAATAAATCGGTAAATCGAACGGCGATGCGACCTCGGATCGTCGGGGTCATGCAACTGATACTCATAGTGGGGTGAATGTTCGGGTTTTTCCACCACGAAATCCTTGAAGCTGGGTCCGCCCATTTGCAGATCGAGTTTGCCGGAAATGAACAGCACCGCGTCCCGAACCGCTTCGGCTTCCAGTTTGCGCCGGTTCATCCGCCACAAATAACGATTATCGGAATCGTTTTGTGCAAACGCCGACACGTTTTGTGAACTCTGCCGATACGTGGCGCTGGTGACGATGAGGCGGTGCAATTTTTTCATGGATTGTCCGCCGTCCCGAAATTCCGCCGCCAACCAGTCGAGCAATTCAGGATGACTGGGTTGCCCACCCATGTGACCGAAATCGTTGGGTGTCTCCACGAGGCCACGTCCAAAATGATATTGCCAGACGCGGTTGACGATTGATCGCCAGGTGAGCGGGTTAAGCGGATCCGTCAACCATTTCGCCAAGGCTGCGCGCCGATCCCCTTCTTGGTGGTCCGTGGGCAGTTCAAATCGGGACGGTAATCCCCGCAAACAACTGAGGGTCCCCGGCCCGGTTTCCTTTCCCGGCATTTGAAGATTGCCCCGATTTAAAACATGAATCGATCGGGGCCTTCCCCCTTGCGCACCGGTGCCCATAAAGTTTCCCGAGCCTGAATGAATCGACGCCACATACGCGATGCTTTGGGCGGGAAGTTTTTCCAGTTTTGCTTTCAAGCCCACGAGGCCGCGATTCAGCTCTGCCAATTCGAGGCGTTCGTCCTCCCGGGTCGCTTGCGCAAGCAAGGATGAATGTTGCCGACGGAGCGCAACTATTTCCGGACTGTCAGTCCTAGGTATCCCCGGATACCAACCATCGGTTAAATTTGTCTTTTGCCATCGAACCGGTGCTTCAATCGAATCGAGCGCAGAAACGCTCGCTCCCAGAGCGACGTTGCGCCCCTCCGTGTTCAAGGCTTCAAGCTCGGCGATTGCAAAAATGTAGTCGTCCTGGCGCGGCGCGAGTTGAGTGGCCGTCACCCGGATGAAACGGGTTTCAGGCACACCGGTCGGGAAGTTTTGTGGTGTTAGCTTCGGGTTCAAAACGTCGGCCTTCGTGAAATCGCCTATCACCGTGGGTGTATTAAATTCAGCCTCGTCGGCTAACTCGACCTTGAATCGGATCGGGAATCCAAATCCATCGCCGATGTTGTTAAAATGATCCTGGCACGGATGAAGTACGATATTGCTGAGCGTCACCCGGTGACCCAGATCGATCTGCACCCATTTGAGGGTGTCGGCTTTCTTTTCGATTTGGCTGTGGTAGCCCATGGCATCACTTTTTTTCGAGGCTTTTTCAGCCTCACTGATCGCCTGGTCAAGGTCGATGAGGGATTGTCCGGCTCGAAGCCGAATCGCGTCGTCCAGTTCCTTTTTACGCGTGGTGAGACTCCGTTGTTGTGAGGCGATACCCTTTCGTTCGCCGGCGATCCGTGGATCGAGATCATATTTTTGATCGGCGCGATCCACGGCCGCAAACACGGCTTGGAGGCTATAATAATCTTCCTGCAAGATGGGGTCGAATTTGTGGTTATGACACTGGGCACACTGCACCGTGAGACTATTGAAAGTCTGGAGGGTATTAACCACCATATCGTCTCGATCAAGGTGGCGGGCGACTTGTCCGTCCATTTTTGACTCGGGCACCTCCGCGTGACCGATGAGATCCCACGGTCCAGCAGCAATAAACCCCAACGCCTCAAATCCGTCTCGTGTGTCTGGAAACAAAACGTCACCCGCGACCTGTTCCTGAACAAAGCGGGCATACGATTTATCTTCGTTAAAAGCGCGAATGATATAGTCGCGATAGGGCCACGCATTCGGTCGGGGTTGATCCTTGTCGTAACCATGGGTTTCGCCAAAATGGACAATATCCAACCAATGGCGCGCCCAGCGTTCCCCGTAGTGGGGCGATTCCAGAAGGCGATCAACCAGTTCTTCGTAGGCCCGCGGACCGTGATTCCCAGCGAATGCTTCGATTTCCACGGGTGTTGGGGGCAACCCGAGCAAGTCAAAAGAGAGTCGTCGAATCAGGGTACGCGGGTCCGCCTCGGGTGAGGGGTGCATTCCCTTCTCGGCAAGTTTGGCGAGGATGAACGCGTCAATCGTATTGTCGCGCCGCGTTGGGCTTCGTGGAATCGTTGCGTGTTGCAGCGGTTGCAGTGACCACCCATTTGTATCCGGCGTTTTCGTTTCTGCGGCCCGAAGACCCAGCGCCAGGACGATGGAGGCGCCGAAGATGATCCATCGGCTCATTCGTAACTGAGGTATTCTGGAAAGTCGGGTTTTCACGATCGTGAGAGGAGAGGCTTGAAGTGTTGCAGCAACCCGTCTTGGCCAGTCGGTCAATTCGGTAACCGGGTCGCTGAATACAATCGGGCCAAATTTGCAAATCGACCGTGTCCAAGAGGGTACATGGGCGAAACGTCGGAATTCTAGAGCCAATGTCGAGCCTCAATTCGCACACTTTACGAGGGGAGAACCGCGGATGAACACCGATACACGCGGATGGGGACTGAGAACCGCGCAGTTTTTCTTATCCGCGTTCAGCTGCGTTCATCTGTGGTTCGTCCTTTTCGGAGAGGGAAGAACCGCGGATGAACACGGATGGAGGCGGATGGGGACTAAAAACCGTACAGTTTTTCTTATCCGCGTTCAGCTGCGTTCATCTGCGGTTCCTGTTTTTCGGAGAGGGGAGAACCGCGGATGAACACGGATGGACGCGGATGGGGACTGAGAACCGCGCAGTTTTTCTTATCCGCGTTCAGCTGCGTTCATCTGCGTTCATCTGCGGTTCGCCCTTTTTGGAGAGGGTCGTATTCACGACGCGTTTCCATTCGAGGCGAGCGCGACGGAAGTTGAGAATGATGCCGATGGAATGGCCGGTGATTTTTAGATAGTTCAACATCTGACCAAGTTCGTGGTCACCGATGCGCTCAACGACTTTGGCATCCACCACGACGCGCCTAAAGACAATCATATCGGGAACGAATTCGCCGACCGTGACGGTCTTATAGATGACCTCGCAACGGCACTGTTGTTCGCAGGCGATGCCGCGTAGTCCAAATTCGACAACAAGAGCATTCTCGTAGGGCTTTTCCAGTAGGCCATGACCAAGTTCGTTGATGACCTCCATAGCGCAGCCAATGATGTCGCGTGTTTCGGTTTCTAAGATTAATTCAGATTTGTTGGCGTTCATTGATGTTCTCAACCTGTTACGCTATCTACTCAGCCTGGGTCAAGTTATAACCGGAATAATAGCGAGGATAAACCACGAATTCAGCGGGATAGGGACCGGAAACCA
>JAYVTS010000384.1:0-24108 GCA_043788645.1 Verrucomicrobiota bacterium | reverse complement strand
ATAGAGATCACTGAGTGCAGACTCACGCTCTGGGGTAGACGTGGCAGCCACGGGAGCAGTCGGAATCACCGTTTCGACCGTTGGCTGGCCTTCGATGATCGGCGCCGGATGAGGAACCGGGATGACACTGGCCGGAGGGAGCGGAGCGAGCGCATCTAGCAATCCCCGGCGGTTCGTCTTAGGATTCGCTTCGAGGTAGGTGATGATGCGTTTGACGCCATCACTGACGACCTGAGTCGTGAGATCAAGAAAGTGGGGTCTCGCAACGGCAACATGGACCACCGTTTTATCTCGCTTAAAGAAATGCAGACCGCCTTTTTGGAATTCGTTACTCAACGCGGTAGCGCAGCGTAGTGGGAAGCGCTTTTCCCGGTCGGTCATCACTCGAATTAACTCCAGAATGGGACCCGACATTTTGGGCGCAACCCCGTGTTTCAGGAGCAACCGATCCACCGACTTCACGACGGTCGGCAGGTGAACTTCGCGAAAATGGGCTTCCACATCATCGCGAGTATGCAACTGCAACGGTTCCGGTACATTGAGAGCCGTGAAGATGTATTTGAAGCTGGCTTGTTCCAGCCATTGCTTAACGATCGCCTCTTCCTTCACGACTTTGACGCGTGACTTGTAGACTTCAAAGGGCATCCGGGGATACCGCTCCGTATGGAGTTTGCGCAGTTTATCTTGGGAACTTTGTAAGTTAGGCGGACCAAAAAGCTCACCCGAAAGCCCGCACTGGGAAACCAGTGTATAGGTTCCCTTCGGCGGCTCGGTAGCTACCTTTTCCGTGGCATAGAACGTGTCGAAATGCGTCGTGAGAATGTACTTTAACGCCTCGGCTTCACTCAGCCACACGGAGTCATCCAAGGAACAAACGAGCATCGGAACCTCGGGTTGACCGTTTTGGCCACGGATTGTCCGAAGGCTGATGTTGTACCGTTCGGGCTTTTGGGCGACCAACCCAGCAACCTCAAACAACGGATAAGCACGGCCGGATAACCGGATCTGCTTGGCCAACGAAGCGACCCCACCCGGCTCGGGCAGGAAATCGAGTTCGAGCGGAACCAATGGTTCGCGATCCCGGTCATCAAACCGCCGGGGACCACGATCTCGTCGAGGATCAGCAGTGGCGTCCCAATTGAGGCCGGTGCCTTCGCCTGTCGGCCCAGGTCCGCCCCCGGGACCGCGACCGCGCGATCCACCCCCGCCACCTGCATTGCCCCCCGGTCGCGGGCCACCAAATCCACCGCCTCCGCCAGGTCGAGGCCCAACGCCGCCACCTGGTCGCGGGCCACCGCCGCCACCGCTGGGTCGGGGTCCACCAAAGCCACCCCCGCCGGGCCTTGGACCACCAAAGCCACCCCCGCCTGGGCGGGCTCCGCCGAAGCCAGCACCGCGGCCTCGGCCCCGATCACCGCCTTCACGGTCGCGAGGGCCGGTATCCCGGCCTTCATAGTTGGCGTATTTGTTTTCTTCAGCGGGCTTTTGGGCCCACGATGGCTGGAACGCTTTTTCGAGGTCCAGCTTTAGTTCGTCGCTCATGGAGAATTATAGAGCCCCGGAGGGCTAGGAATCGTCAGTCTTGGTGTAAAAAGCGGGCGGAGTCTGGAAGGCAGCCGGGGGGTACGCAAGCGAGCTTGTCGTACTCGCCCCACTTGCTGGCATTCAGGGTTCGCAATTCAAGCAACTCTTAAGTTGGACGCAGTGCTTGCGGGCGCCACCCCGGCCTTGAGCCGTGCGCGGACATCGGCGACTAATTTTGCAACCGTCAACCCATGCTTGTTCCGCAGATAATCCACCGAGGATGCATGTTCGATAAATTGATCGGGCCAAGCGAGGCGAATAACGGGGGTTCGCAATCCAGCATCATTCAGCGTTTCGAGCACGGAGCTGCCGTAACCGCCCATGGCCACATGATCTTCGAGCGTTACGACCACTTCTGCGGCCGCGGCAAAGAACAAATGAACTGCCCCATCGATTGGCTTAAAAAAACGCGGATTAATGACCGCGACATCTAGCCCGTCCTGAGCCAGAATGTCCGCTGCTTGCCGCGCCAGTGTGAGCATCGGTCCGAGCCCAAAAAGAGCAACTTTACGGCCGCCTTGACCGGAAAAATTACGATCGACCTGTGCCCGGCCGATTTCGACGGTGCCGGGCTGATCCTTGATGGTAACGCCCTCGGCATTGCCGCGCGGATACCGAATCGCCACCGGATGTTGCTGCAAGGTGGCGGTAAACATCATGTCTTGGAGTTCGTCTTCGTTAGTGGGCGCCATCCCGATCAGGTTCGGGAGGCAACGGAGATACGCGATATCAAAAAGTCCGTGATGGGTCGGACCGTCATTGGCAGACAACCCGGCCCGATCCATGCAAAAAATGACGGGCAAATCTTGCAGGCAAACGTCGTGGTGGATGCAATCATAGGCGCGTTGCAAGAACGTGCTATAGACCGCGACAACCGGATGAAACCCCATGGTAGCCATACCGGCTGCAAAAATAACCGCATGTTCTTCCGCAATGCCCACGTCGTAGTACTGCCCGGGCAATGCTTGATCGAGCAATTTGAGGCTCGTGCCCGAAGGCATGGCAGCGGTGATGCCGACGACTGATTTATCCTTGGTGCAAAGTTTCACCATGGTGCGACCAAAAACTTCTTGCCACATCGGAGCCAACCCGGTTTTGAGAGCAGGCGTCTCACCGCTGGCGGCATTGTAGGCACCGAGACCATGAAATTTCTCTGGATGCTTGAGTGCCGCCTCGAACCCTTTGCCTTTCTGGGTCAAGATGTGGATCACGACGGGTTCTGTGCAGGTTTTTGCAAATTCCAACGTGCTGATTAGCAGCGGTATATTGTGGCCATCAATCGGCCCGAGGTACCGCAGCCCAAATTCCTCAAAAAGCATGGGCGAACCATGCCCACCCTTTCCGTCCGCATCGAGAGGGGATGGCGTATGCTCCAGCGCCATACTGCTGGCGATCCCTTTAATGGCTTCCTCAGCTTTGTGCCCGAGCATGGAAACCAACTCACCCTTTGGGAGCCGGCGCAACCATGTCCCAAAATCGCGGGCCAAGCGGTTGTAGCGGGGGCTGGCGGTGATCTTACCCAGATAGCCCGCAATGGCCCCAACGTTTTTGGCAATGGACCACTCGTTGTCATTGAGAATCCCAATGAATCGTTTGGTTGTCCCCGAAAGATTATTCAACGCCTCAAACGAGATGCCATTGGTCAGGGCGGCGTCACCAAAAATGCAAACGACATTTTCGTCGCCCTTCTTTTGATCACGGGCGGCACACATACCCAATGCCGCGGAGAGTGCAGTGCCCGCGTGGCCTGCCCCGAAACTGTCATGCTCGCTTTCGGTACGTAGCGCGAATCCGTTCAACCCATCCGTCGTGCGAATGGTACGAAAGCGATTCTTTCGGCCGGTCAGGAGTTTATGGACGTACACCTGATGGCTGACGTCCCAGACCAGTTTGTCACGAGGTGTCTCAAACACCCGGTGTAGTGCAATGGTCAGTTCCACCACCCCGAGATTGGGCCCGAGATGCCCGCCGTTCTTGGCCAACCCTTCGATCAGTTCCGTCCGGAGGTCTGCCGCAAGTTGCGTCAGTTGGTCCAACGTGAGTTTTTTCACATGGGACGGATGATCGACCATGTCCAAATAGCGCGTCATGAAAGGTAGATTTTCGGCAACAGCTTGAAGAGGATAGCGGAAGAATCGTTGACAGGAAGGGTCAAGTGGTCGTGTCATCGACAAGAGCCATCGGCTTTGAAGTCAGCTCGCCCGCCATGGTTCGTTCGAGTTGAGATATTTTCAGTTCTGCGGCACCCAATTGGTCCTGGCAATGCCGAGCCAAGCGTGTGCCTTCTTCAAACCGGGTAAGGAGTTGATCCAAATGCAACTCATCCCCCTCCATGGCTTCCACGATCAGGCTCAAACGCTTGAGCGCCTCCTCGAAAGGAACTGGCTCCAGCCCTTCCGGGAGGGCCGACAACGACTTTGAAGGCTTTGACACCTCCCGAAAACTGGGGGAAATCTGCTGCTCCGCCAGTCCAATTTTTCCCCTATCGACTTGAATCCCTGTTCAACCCCAGTCACGGGAATAGGGATTCATCGCCTGACGAAGTGCTTTGGCCTTTAGGGCATTTGGGACGGCGCAAGGCCTACCGATTCCCATGCACTACCAGGTCCCATCCACGAGCAAGGAACGGATGTTTTGAGCCAGGTTTTCCGCCGCTAACGGGGCTGCCTGCCGTTCCGCACTGCCTAAGTCAGGGACGTTTCGTACGGTCGTTCGGCCCTGAATATCGCGGTCAAACAATACCTGGCCACTCGCTGTTTCTACCGCTCGCACATGAGCGCGGACATGGATCGCATAGTCCCGGGTGGCAATCACGTCACGGGGTTGAAAACTGAGCGGTTCGCGTTCAAAACGCGTTATTTCGCCCGTGACCACCACCTCGCCGCCGCCGCCGCCGGTGACCAGTCGGTAGGTGCCGTCTTGTTGGAGTTGGTTCCGTAGCTGTTGAGTGACCGCTTCGGTCAGGCGTGGCTCATAGGTCCGGTTCGCAAAGGGACGTACTTCGACGGACCTCGCGCCGGATTGCGTGCCATTCGTTGGGCCGAGACGGTATCCCGCACATCCCGCCAAAGCGAGTACCAAGCCAAAAACGGCCCAGTTTGACCCAGATCGGGCGAATATTTCCGACTGTTCGCCTGAGCGCCGTGATCGCTCGATGGACTTACTTTTTCGGTTCAGAAGGCGCCTTTCTCTCCAGGGCTTGTCGAGACGCTTCACGATTTTTCTTTTCGTAATCCGCGTATTTTTGAGACTGTGCTTCAGCTCGTGATTTGAGAAATTCGAGGCGGGCCTTCGATTCGACGGAGTAGGGGCCTTCCGCTTGTTTGCTCAAGGACTCGTTGTAGTACACTCGGGCGGCACTCCATAGGCGATAGCGCTCATAAAATTGGGCGGTCTGAAACGCGCCCTTGGCTTGCTCAGCCTTCAATTCAAGAATCGTACCCGTCGCGTCCGGCACCCGCGGATCATTCGGGTAAAGGGCCTTGAAATCGTTCATCGTATCGACCGAGTTGCCCGCCGCTCCCTGATCGTAGCCCGCCCGACGAGCCTGTTTCTGCCACGCTTTGCCGCCGCGATAGAGGGCGTCCGCGGCCACTTCCGGTCGGTCCCAGTACTTGTCCGCGGCGCGTTCGTAGGCCTTGACCGCCGCCGGGAAATTTTTCTCTTTTTCCCGCGCTGTTCCCACATTTAACAGGGCATCGGGGCCTGTGGAATGGTAGGGGCCGTTTTTGAAGACTTGGTCAAATTGTTTCGCGGTTTTATCCATGTCCTGGTAGGGAATCGGGATCACGCCCCACAGTTTGAACCATTGCCCCCCCAAATACCGCAGGGCGATGTCCGTCTGACGGTGCAAGACCTCATCGTAGTTGGGCAATTTCGGATAACGGGTCAGTGCGCGTTGGTATTCTTTGAAGGCTTTCTCATCGACGTGACGTACTTCATAAACCCGACCGACCAGGTATTGTGCAGGCCCTGCATAATCTGATAGGGGCCAAATCTTGACCGTGCGCCGTGCGGATTTGAGGGCCGTTCGGTAGTCCTTCCGATCAAAGGCCTCCTGGGCAACCGCCAATTGGTCTTTGGCCCGATTCCGGACCCATTTTCCACCACTGCCGACGGCCTCGTAGGTCCAACCCTCGCCGGGACGATAAATAACGGGGGCCGGGCAACGTCGAGAAAATCCCGCCACGCCGATCAATAAGCCAAAACAAAAAAGCCAACGCTTCACAGGGCAGCAGTCTAATGACCGGACCCGCTGGCCGAAAGCGAGAATCGTCTTGCGGCGACGATTCGTAAGAATGGGAGCGCACTACCGATCAAATTCCAGCGTTTCGCACCGATGCTCCTGGGAAGTATCCTCGAGGAGAATGTGCCCGGCGCCCACTTCGCGCAGCCGGTTGCTAACCGTGCGACGGGCCAATTCCGGCCGATTGCAATCGCGACTCAAATGGCCGAGGTAAATCCGTTTCAGTTGGGTCCCGGCCAACTCCACGGCAACTTCCGCCGCCGCTTCATTGGAAAGATGCCCATGTCGGCTGAGAATACGCTGCTTGGTACTCCACGGGCGCTTGGTATCTTCCTGCAACAATTTCAAATCGTGATTCGCTTCCAATACCAACACATGCGCCGTCCGAACTCGTTCCAAGATGAGTTTCGTGGCGTGGCCGAGATCGGTGAGAAAACCCAAGTTTCCTGCCGCCGTCCGCAGCAAAAAGCCCACGGGATCCATCGCATCATGCGGCACGCTAAAGGACTGAATTTCCACCTCGCCCACCGTGAAACCCGTCCCCGTTTCAAAAACCCGAAACTCTAGCCGATGTCGAAACTGCCTCTCGATTACCTCACGAGTAAACCGGTTGGCATAGATCGGTGTCCCCGTTTTGCTGCACAATGTTCCGAGCCCTTGGATGTGATCTCCGTGTTCGTGCGTGACCAAAATACCCGTTAAGCCTTCCGGCGCCCGCCCGATGCTGGCCAAACGCTCGCGGATCTGTTTTGCGCTAAACCCGGCGTCAATGAGCAACCGCGTGTCGCCCGCCTCTAAGTACGCGCAATTGCCTCCGCTCCCACTTCCCAAAATAGTAAATCGAACCGCCATCGACCCAGCTTGAGAGAACCCCGTACTCACCGCAAACCCGGACCCGCAGCGATTTGTTCCCCGGCTCGGCCGATTTCAATTATTTCGAGCACGAGCAGGAATAATGCCATTTGCTTGAGTTGGCTGGGATTCGAGTTACCGTGGTCGGGCTCGGATGTCTCAAGGCCTACATTTATCACAGCGGCTGTCGCAACAGATGATTCTGTCGCCGCAGTTGCAGCAATCTCTTGCCTTGCTCCAAGCGCCCGTGCTGGAGCTTCAGGCGTTGGTCGAACAGGAAGTCGCCCAAAACCCGTTGCTCGAAGAAGTCCCCGAAATCGAGCGGGTGCGCGAGGAAGGCGAACTCGGTAGCGAAGATATCGCGATGGCCGCCCAGGCCGCCGACCCCAGTGAACCCCCGGCGGACACTCAATTCGATCCCGCCACCGAACGGACCAGTACCGAACCGGTCGATAAACTGGACTCCGAACTCCAACGCCTGCTGGAACTGGATCAGGATTGGCGCGATCATTTTTCAGCCGCCAATACGGTCGTTCGTGGATCGGATGATGAACAAGAGCGGCGCGATTTTCTCCTCAATTCTGCTACCTCACAGACCTCTCTCCAAGAACATCTTTTGGAACAAGTCCGCCTCGCCGACCTCGAACCCCCCGATGTCCCTGTCGCCGAAATGCTAGTCGGAAACATTAACGATCATGGTTTCTTACAAAGTGGTGTGGCCGAACTGTCTTTCGCGACTGGTGCGCCCTCCGAGCAAATCGAGGAAGTGCTCCAGATCATTCAAAGCTTCACGCCCCCTGGGGTTGGCGCCCGGGACCTCCGAGAGTGCTTGATGCTTCAACTCGAACGGGGTCGCCGGAAGGACACTTTAGAATATCGCGTTCTGCGCGATCATTTCGAGGCCCTCACCAAGCATCGTTTCCCGGAGATTGCCCGGCACCTCGGCGTTACGGCTGCCGACGCCCAGCGGATTGCCCAGCGGATCGCCCGACTTAATCCTCGACCCGGTCGGGAGTTCACGGCCAATGATCCCGGTTATATTCAGTCCGAAGTGACCGCCGCGAAGGTGGGCGACGAATGGGTGGTAACGACCCAGCGAGATCAACTTCCGCACCTCAGAATTTCGAATACGTATAAGGATCTCTTGTCGAATCCGGAAACGCCTACGGAAACTCGGGAGTATATTCGAGACAAAATCCGAGCGGGCAAATTTCTCATCAAGAGCCTCCATCAACGCCAGGATACCATTACTCGGATTGCGCAGGAAATCGTCAAACGCCAACGCGATTTTTTTGAACACGGAGTCGGACAACTCAAGCCACTCACCATGGTCCAGGTCGCCGAAGTCGTCGGCGTCCATGAGACCACCGTGAGTCGAGCGGTCTCGGGCAAATATATGGCCACGCCTCACGGGGTCGTTGAGCTAAAATATTTTTTCACGTCCGGCTTAGCGACGGATTCCGGGGAAGCCATGTCGAATACCTCGGTGAAGAGTGTCCTGGCTGAAATGATTAGCTCCGAAGACAAAGGGATGCCGCTATCGGATGAAGACTTGGTGAATCGACTGAATGCGAAAGGCATCCAGATTGCGCGCCGCACGGTGGCCAAATACCGAACGGAACTCGGAGCTCTGCCCAGCCATCTCCGCCGATCCTACTGATGCCCATTCCCATTCCATTTTGTTTTCCGGGAAGTTCTTGGGGGGCAATTCCGTACACCTGATCTGCATGACGACCGAAACGCTTCACTTTGAATCTGCCCGCGCCGCTCAACAGGTTTTTGGTGGCGACGAGAAAAATCTGCGCACTTTAGAAAAGGAATTGGGCGTCAAAACGATCGTTCGAGATGGCATGATCCGACTCGAAGGGGCCGCCGCCGCGGTCGAACAAGCCAAAAAACTCTTTGGTGTGCTCGAAGTCCAATTGAAGCAGGGGCAAGCACCGCGCACCCGAGATTTCGCACACGCGCTGCAAGTGTTGAGTCAAAATGGCCCCGACGTTTTGGAATCCCTGTTCAGTTCCACCGTTGCGACGTCCACGAAGAAAGCGACGATTTACCCCAAAACTCTCGGCCAACGAAAATATTTAGACGCCATCCGGGAACATGATGTGACCTTTGGCATGGGGCCGGCCGGCACCGGCAAGACCTATCTCGCCATGGCGATGGCAGTCAATGCGCTCAAGGACGGCAAAGTCTCCCGAATCATCCTCACTCGCCCCGCCGTCGAAGCGGGTGAGGCGCTCGGATTCCTTCCTGGCGATCTTTATCAAAAACTCGATCCCTATCTCCGTCCGCTCCACGACGCCTTACACGACATGATGGCGTCGGATGAAATCCAGCGAAACATGGAGCGTGGTATTATTGAAATCGCCCCCTTGGCTTATATGCGGGGTCGGACGTTGAATACCTCGTTTATCGTCCTGGATGAAGCCCAGAATACGACGACCGAACAGATGCTGATGTTCCTCACCCGACTCGGATTTGGTTCAAAAGCGGTGATCACGGGCGATCCATCACAAATTGATCTCCCGCCGAGTAAACGTTCTGGCTTGCTGGAAGCGATGCGTGCCTTGCCTGGAATTGAGGGAATAAGTCTGATCCATTTTGAAAAGAGCGACGTGGTCCGGCATCCACTGGTCCAAAGGATTGTCGGGGCCTACGAGCGGCACCGCGGGACCCAGCAACCGTGAGTTCTGAAAAGAGGAACCGCGGATCAACGCGGATGAACGCGGAGAGGAAAGACTGGATCGTTTACAATCCCATCGGCGTCCCGTCGCGGTTCACATTCTGTTCCGAGCGGCCACAATGGCTGGCTCGGCGCCGATTGTTCCCCGCAACGAATCAGGGTAACCCTCCGCCTCCGCTTGACTCAAGCAGCCTCGCGCCGCCGCCTGACGTGCGTATAAGCCCAAACGTATCGCTTCCGGCGCATAGGCGGGTTTGGCCAAAAACCGACCAAAATACTCAGTAAACCGCCGATAGCGTCGCACGTCCACCGCCTGCTTGGCACGAAGTCGCGCCTGATACCAGACGCTCACCCGAGCTTGCGCCGGATCAAAAAGCTCACGGATTGTGGGTGACTCCAAATCGTGTCCTTCAAATGTCCCGTCCCGCATGATCTGTAATAAAGCCCGCAAAGGCGGAATCGCATCCGCCACGCTTCCGTCGGTAAAATAGTGCTCGGCTACCCGTCGTTGGGTCGCGGTGATGTTGTCGATGGCATCCGCGAATTCGTCTGGATTTTGCAGCTCCGGTCGCAATGCCGGGATCGGTAGCACGGCGTGAGGGTGATTGAAGATCCTTCCAAAAAAGTCCTGTACAAATCGAGGCGTAATCCGCCATCCCAGTCGCCCTCCCAAAACCCGGCGTCCCTGGTGGTTGAAATCAGTGAGTCGTTCGAGATAACCTTCCTTCTGCAAATACGTCGGCTCCCGCTCATTGACCTTCATGCGGCACCAAATTTCGGGTACCAGAAGGCTCATATCATGGTCGACCCGGAATTGAGGTCCTAAACAGCCCGCGCTCGTCACAAAGGCTTGATAGCCTGATACGAGATAGCCCGTGAGCGTCGCATTCAAATCGTAGATGGGCGGCAGCGCATTGAAGGGACCTTTGGTCAAGGCCCCTTCACTGCCGGCCCCTGTGGTGCTGGGTGATTTCCCCGTCATCGAACTAATAAACTCGAGGAATAACTCGGGTAATTCCATGAAGTGAATTGGGCCGTAACAGGCGAGGGAACGGATTCCAGGTTCCGCCGCGTTGTTCCGGCGTCCCGCTAACACGGCGTGGACCGGTTGCAATACCGGTTGATCGGCCCGTAGCCGCCGATTCAGACGCGCGCCCACCTCCGCCAAGTGCCGACCCCGGGCATCGACCAGATCGGGCCGGAGTTGGAGGTAACGCGGGTTCTTGGAGGGCCGCCCATCGACCACTCGGGGGAATGCGGTGCTGGCGAAAAAACTCGACCCTGGATCTTCGGCCACGGATCGCACCAGGCCTTGCATTGGGGCCGAGAACTGGTGGAAAGCAATGGCGTCTTCTAACAAATCAAAGGCCTGGGAACGCGTCAGCGGTTCGTAGTTTGAAAAGAAATTGTCCGACTTCGCAAAATCATGTTCGGCCGTGTGATCGTAACCGCGGACAATGGCATCATCGGGGCGCTGAAAAAGGCGAGTTTCGACATTTTCGATGAGCTTGACCGAAGCCGTGGGTGCCTGCGGATCCGGCGCGGGCTGCCAGGATGCGGGCACAATAATACTCGCGGTGATATCATCCTCCGCTTGGAGCTTCGCCGCGGGCTGAAAATCTTTCCGCAATCCAAAAGTGCGCCAGGCCCCATCGGATTCGTAGCCCACTCGGAGAAACTGAGTTTGGAGTTTGATCCGGCCCAAACGCAATTCATTCGCCATCTGACCATTGATGACGTCAACACTAAAGTGATGACGCAGATCCGTCCCCCAACTCGGTTTCCAAAACCGTTTTACCACGAGCACTAACTCTCGAATATGCGGCGGTATTCCGGCTAGCCATTCGTTGTATTCGTCAGAAAATTCGTCCCGAGGTGTCAGCAGTTTAATGACCGAGCCCAAGGTTCGACGGGGCGAAAGGAGTTCGCGGGTGTCGCGATCATTCCGGGTCGGATCCGCGAAGCGCCGGGAAAAGTTATTTTCAAGAATCCGTTCAACGGCTTCAAAATCTCGGCGGAAATCCGCCACGAAAACAGGTCCGTAGATGATCGCGTCGGTGATGGGTTTGCTGATCTCGCTCTTGCCTCCACCGGATACCGTGCAGGGTTTGTGACAAAAAGTACCCTCCGCCCGGGTACCAATGAGGCGCCAGGCACGGTTCCCCGTCGGCTGTTCTAAATGAACTCGAAACCCATTCGGCAAGACATAGGTTTCGCCCAATCTCAGCTTGATTCGACTCTCACCCAGCAACGGGTTGGGGCCGGGCCAACGGACCCGCTGAGGCTCTAGTTCAAATCGAGCGGTTTCCGGCACGTAGACGACCCCCGGGTGATGTCGATCCAGGGCGTATCCTTCCGACCGCACTTCGACCGTTTCACCCAGCCATTCCATAGCCCGCGCAAACGTGTGTTCCGGATACTGACTGCTATGGACCGAAGCGTCATACTCGCCCGCGAGATCATATCGCGGAAAAACTAACGCTCCACCCGCGTGTTCCTCTTCCGCGAGCCCAAAGAGATTGGCGGCAAAACTCACCTGAGTTTTCACCTCCTTCTTGCAGTAACCGAAATAATTGTCGGAAATGAGCGTCAGAATAACACCCGAGGCATCGCGGGCCGTGAGCTTAAACGCCCCGCCGTCGTTATACTTTTCATCCTCTTTTTGCCAACACATTCCGTCGTGCCGTTGTCGTTCGGTGGCGTCCGCCCATTTAGGCAGGCCCACCTCCCGCTTCGTTACACTGACCAGGTGCGGCGCCAAAATGACGCATCCGGTGTGCCCGGACCAATGATCGACGTCGAGCCCGGCATCGTTCTCTGGTAGATACGGATCGCCCGCATTCCCAAAGATGCTTTCGACGAAATCCAGGTTTGCGACGAGGGAACCCGGCACGAAAAAGCGGATTTCCATCGTTTTACGCGGACTAAATCCAGGCACCTCGGGGCACACCACTGGCCGGAGTAAAAGCGAGACAAACGTCGCGGCTCGATGGGCTGAAGTGGCGGTAAACGGTAGCTGAGAAAGCTCTTCCGGCGGTCGGAACGCACGGGCCAGTAACTCGGCGAACACGGCTTTCGGCACTGCTTTTTTATCGTCTGGAATCGGCAATCCACCCTCGGTGACATGGAAAATGCCAGCCGTGGTCCGTCGATCTGATTTGGGATTATGGAGCACGCCGTTTTTTAGTCGGTAACTATGGAGCATCGGCGATGCGATTTCGTCTCGATCTGGCGGCAGGGAAAGTTCTCGGGCAAGTCCTGCCCGATCCAAAACCAACGTTTTTACCGGCAACTTCGGCGCCACGACCTCGTCGAGATACTCGTAGAGAAATCCCTGAAGGCGCGCATCTGCCGGACACAGGTAGGTCGAAAGTAGACGATCTTTTTCATGATTGTGGGCGATGTACTTCAATAGCGAATCGTCGAGTGCGGGCTCACCCGCGACGGCGACCGGCGTGAATCCCAGGTCCGCGAGACGCAGGTTGATATGCCGCTGAAGCCCGGCTCGGGTGGATGAAATGTTACTGCCCATAAGGTTTGAAATGCGTCGCGAATCTGCCTCGCGCAGCCCGACTATGCGCGGAGTTCTTCTTCGAGCAAGATGCCCGCGCACTCTCAACCCCAATTTCATTCATGCTCAGGTCCTACTTTGACTTCTAGGCTTTCTAGATGGCGCCCTTGCCCCAGGATCTTGTCTTTACTCGTGCGGAATCTTCCGAAACGTCGGCGCTCACCGAACTTGCCCAATCAGCCCGGGCTTCCAGCGGAGTGAGTTCGGAACCGATCGACGCTTGGGACGAAGAATTCATGATCGATCCCGTGTTTTTTCAATCTCACGTCGTGTGGACTCTCACCTACCGTGGAACACTGGTCGGGTGGGGAGCTTGGATCGGGCGAGGACGCCGGTGCCGCCTGGAACATCTCTGGATCAGGCCGGAACGGCAGCGTCAGGGATTTGGGCGACAAATGCTCAAACGCCTCGCCCAAGACGCTCGGGCCGCTGGCTGGCTCTCGCTGGAATTCGTCGCTGCCTCGAGTGCCGTGCCGTTTTATCGGGCCTGCGGTGCCTGCGCTGCCGGGGTCATTGAAGGCCGTCCGGGTCGCATTCTCCCCGTCATGGTCCTCGATCTTTAATGTCCCTTCGCCGATTTACGTGCGCCCTTTCTCTGCCTGGGTTAGCGCTTACTATTGGGTGGCACAATGCCCGAGATTCTGCTCAGCACTCTTAATGCGAAGTTCATTCACGCCGCCTTCGGACTGCGCTACCTGTTCGCGAACTTGGGCGATCTCCAAGCCCATGCGGCCCTCGCTGAATTCGATATCAATCAAAAACCCACTGATATCGCCGAAGCCATCCTCGCCCGGAATCCTCGGATTGTGGGACTAGGCATTTACATCTGGAACGTCACCCAGAGCACCGAACTGGTCTCGATTCTGAAACGCGTTCGACCCAATCTCATCCTCATCGTGGGTGGCCCCGAGGTGAGTTACGAAACGGGGCAACAGGAGATCGTTCGCCTGGTGGATCATGTGATCACGGGTGAAGCTGACCAAAAATTTGCCGAAGTATGCCGCCAACTTCTCTCGCCTGCCCTGTCCGACGAACGAGTGGTGCTCCCCAAAATCATTTCCGCCGAACTGCCCGATCTCGCGAAACTCGCGCTGCCGTACGGACTCTATGATGAGCGGGATGTGGCCCATCGAGTTGTCTACGTCGAGGCTTCTCGTGGGTGTCCCTTTACTTGCGAATTTTGCCTCAGTTCGCTCGATGTTCCCGTACGAGCCACCCCGCTCGAACCTTTCCTGGCGGCGATGCAACACTTGCTCGAACGGGGCGTGCGGCAGTTTAAGTTTGTGGATCGCACGTTCAATCTCAACCTCGTTACCAGCCGGGCGATTTTGGAATTCTTCCTGGCCCGCTGGCAACCCGGGTTATTCGTGCATTTTGAAATGGTTCCTGATCGCCTGCCGGAACCGCTCCGTGAAATCATCGCGAGATTTCCTCCGGGTACACTTCAATTTGAAGTCGGCATTCAGAGCTTCAATCCCGAAGTCGGGCGTCTCATCAGTCGCCGTCAGAATTTTGATCGTTTAGAAGAGAATTTTCATTGGCTCCGGACGCACAGCGGCGTCCATGTCCACGCGGATCTGATCGCCGGTTTGCCCGGTGAAAACCTGGCGAGTTTTGCCGCGGGGTTTGACCGATTGCATGCGCTCAAGCCGCAGGAGATTCAAGTAGGGATTTTGAAACGGCTGCGCGGCACGCCCATCATCCGTCACGATGTTGCCTGGGCCATGAAGTATAGCCCCTATCCGCCGTATGAAATCCTCGAAAACCGCTTGCTCGATTTCGCCACACTCGCACGACTTCGACGTTTTGCTAAATTTTGGGATGTCTATGGCAATAGCGGGAATTTCAAAGAAACCCTACCGTGTTTATGGTCGGCGGCACCCACGCTAGAACCCGTCGGAACCCTGCTCGACCAACTGGACTCAACGGATCGTCGAAATCCGATTCAAGCGGCAGACTTAGAGACGTCGACGTCGCCTTTCTGGTCGATTCTGGCATTGAGCGACTGGCTTCACGCTCAGGGCGTTAAAACCAGCGGCATCGCCCTAACCCGTCAATATGAATTGCTGTGGGAATATCTCACCGGGAGCCGAACACTTTCCTCCGAGATGGTTGCACATTTCCTTGAGCGGGACTATCGACGGCCTGGCCGGAGCGACCTTCCTGAATGCCTGCGACGCCACCGTTCCGCTCTAACTCAACCCGTCACGCCAACGACTAGATCCCTCCCGAAGCGCCAGGCACGACACCTAGCGACTGTCGCCGCGGTTCCCTCTCCTGGAGGAGAGGGCAGGGCGAGCGAAATTCCCGATGCGCCCCGTTCTCCGGCTTCGACGGCTCATCAACGTGGGGCGTAGAGACAAGGCGAAACTAAATGTAATTTTTGGATATTTATATCGACAGGTTTTTTGTCCAGTCCATCACTTATCAAATGGTCCGAAATGAGGGGGCCACTTCACTTATCGGTGTTAATCCAGCGAATTCTTGATCAGGGGTGAGAACTATGCCAGCAGGCCCTCAATCACTTTTCCTTCGACATTCGTCAGTCGGCGATTGATCCCGTTGTGGTAGTAGGTCAGCTTTTCGTGATCGAGCCCCAGGAGATGTAAAATCGTGGCGTGGAAATCAGGAATCGTCACCTTGTTTTCCCCAACGAAGTACCCCAGCTCATCCGAGCTGCCGTAACGAATGCCTTTCTGAACTCCTGCCCCGGCCAGAAAACAAGTGAAGACGGCGGGATGATGGTCGCGGCCAATGGAGCCAACGCCCTGGGTCACCGGACTACGTCCGAATTCGGTGTTCCAGATGAAAAGCGTATCGTCCAACATCCCGCGCTGTTTGAGATCTTGAATCAATGCCGCTACCGGTCGGTCCATGGTCGCGGCCTGGGTGTCGTGATTTTCTTTCATATTCTCATGGCCATCCCAATTGATACGTGGGCTGCCAAACGCGCCGCCGTTCAATATTTGCACAAAACGCACCCCTCGCTCAAGGAGACGGCGGGCCATGAGGCAATTGCGTGCGAAACCTTTGTTGGCGGCGTCGCCGAGTCCGTAGAGCTTTTTTGTGGCGACCGATTCGCCTTCGAGATCGGCCGCCTCCGGGATGCTGGATTGCATGCGTGCCGCGAGTTCATAGGATCGCAACCGTGCGGCAAAGGCGCCATCGCCCGGGTGCGCCTCGGCGTATTCGCCGTTCATCTCTGCCAGCATTCGCAGATCCGCTTCGCGAGCGAGCGGCAGGATTCCTGGGGGTGTTTGGAGGTCTGCGACGGGGTCTCGGGTTTGGGTACGAAACGCAACACCTTGGTGATTGGCCGGAAGAAAACCGGCGGTCCAGTTGATCGTGCCACCCGCAGGAAGACCGCGTGGATCGGGCAGCACGACGAAGGTCGGCAGGTTTTCGTTCACGGTCCCAAGTCCATAGCTGAGCCAGGCGCCCAGGCAGGGAAATCCATTCAGAGTGAACCCGCTATTCATCTGGAATGCCGCGGGCGTGTGGTTGTTGCTCTTGGCAAACATGGAGTGGATGAAGCACAGGTCATCTGCGCAACCCGCTAGATGGGGCAATAGATCGCTGACCCAAGCGCCCGATTGTCCGCGTTGGCGGAATTCGTAGAGGCTCTTCATCAACCGACCCGGTTGCCCAAAGAATCCCAGATTTTCTCCTTTGCCTTCCAAGGTCTTCCCGTGCAGCCGTTCCAGCTCGGGTTTGTAGTCAAACGTCTCCAAGTGGCTCACTCCACCCGCACAAAAGACTTGAATCACACGCTTGGCCTTTGGCACAAAGTGTGGCGGCCGCACCGATCCCACCACCTTATCGACCGCGCACGCTTGATCTCGATCCATCAACCACGCGAGAGCGATGGCGCCGAGCCCGCCGGCGGAATTCCATAAAAAATGCCGACGATTCAGCACGATCGGTTCTTCCCGAGAGCCTGCCGATAGGGTCACGCCATTATTCGACATAGATAAATTCCGTAGAATTGAGCAGAACCCAACAGACGCTCGTGAGATCACGCACATTCGCATTGGCAACCGCTCGAGTCGTTTCCGCCGCGCTCGGAGTCCGGCCCAACGCCAAGAGATAGGCGCTTCGGACCGCTCCCCTCAGATCGTCGCCCGCCGTGGTCCGGGCTCGCTGGGCGAGTGCTTTCGCCTGGCGTTGGACGAACGCATTATTCATCAGTTCCAAAGCTTGAAGGGGCGTGGTCGTCACTCCGCGACGCGGGGTTTTGACGGCTGGATCGGGGCAATCAAACGTATCCAACAACGGGTCTTTGCCACTGTTGACGTTGACCCGATAGACGGTCCGTCGATTGAGGTCGGGATCGGGTCCGTCCATCGGATGATAAAACGCAGCGTTGAATTCTGTAATGGTAAACGGACGAAAGCTGGGGCCGCCGACCGTCGGATTCAGTTGCCCGCTGGCCGCCAACATGGCATCACGCGCCGCTTCGGCTTCGAGGCGATGCGGCGAAAACCGCCAGAGCCATTGATTGTCGGCGTCGGCCGTCGCCGCCTTTCGGTTGAACGCTGAGGACTGACGATAGGCGGCCGAATTCACGATCAACCGGTGCAGTGCTTTCACGCTCCAACCGCTCTGCTGGAATTGAACCGCCAGCCAGTCTAATAACTCGGGATGAGTCGGTCGTGAACCGCTGATGCCGAAATCATTCGGAGTCGAGACGAGCCCTTGGCCAAAGTGAAAATGCCAAACCCGATTGGCCATGACCCGGGCGGGCAACGGGTTGTGGGGATCGGCTAACCAATCCGCAAATTTCAGTCGCCGTTGCGCTTCGGGCGCTTCGGCCGTGAAACCAAAATCAGGATTCAAATCCACCAAGGCGGATAGTGCTCCGGGCGTGACGACCTCTTCTGGAGAAGACACTTCACCGCGTTTCAGCCTGTGCGTGGGCTCCGGCTGAATGCGGGTGCCGACATAAGAAACGGGGATGAACTCCAATTGCAATGCCGCCAACGAATCACGGGACCGCTTCGCGCTCGCTTTGGCGATGTCTCTCGCCGCCAAGTGTTCGGTGGTGATCTCGCCCTCTGCCTCCCATCGAGCCACCTGTGCGTCCGCCTGGGCGATGTCTCTCTGCAAGGCTGCCTTCCGCGCCTCGCGCTGATTCGCTTGGAGCGGGTTTTCAATCGATCGTTCACCGTGCTTTACGCCCTCGAAAACCGCTTTGAGGCGGTAATAGTCTTCGTGGGGTATCGGGTCGAATTTATGGGTGTGACAGCGGGCGCAATTGATCGTGAGTCCCAAGAAGGATTGTCCCACAACGCCGAGCAAATCTTCGAGTTCATCCTCGCGGGTCGTCGCGCGTTGGGTCGCATTCGCTTGCGCGTTTCCCGCCTGATCCCAAGGGCCGCAAATCAAAAAACTCGCACCGACGATCCCTTCGCTGGTTACCGGCTCCAAGACATCCCCGGCCACCTGCTCTTTCATGAATCGATCATAGGGCTTGTCTTCATTGAAACTTTTAATGACATAGTCGCGGTAGTGCCATGCGTGATCTCGTAGGCGATCATACTCAAAACCCTGGCTCTCCGTATAACGCGCAATGTCGAGCCAATGCCGACCCCACCGTTCGCCGTAGTGCGGCGAGGCGAGCAATCGTTCGACCAGTTCTTCATACGCCTTCGAGGATTCGTTGCGCACGAAGGTTTCGATTTCGGCTGGCGTTGGGGGCAGCCCAGTGAGATCGAAGGTCAATCGTCGGATGAGGGTGGCCCGGTTGGCTTCCGGTGAAAGCGCCAGACCCGCCTGGGTAAGCCGGGCAATAATGAAGGCATCCAGTGAACTGCCATGGGTTTCGATGCGCGGAACCAGTGGCTCGCGCAAGGGTTGCAAGGACCAGTGAGGGCTGCGGGATGGTTTTGCCGGAGCCGACGCGGGCACGACCTCGGCGGCCCCAACAAAAGTCCGGGCGAAAATGGCCAGCAACAATAGGACTCGTATCAGTTGTCCCTCCGAGAGGTGGTCGTCGATCCGGAAGCGAACCCACTTCCACCCCTTTTTTGACGCGTTCATGATGATCATTCCATCTCACGGCCAGTGCCAGATCCCGGGAGGCTCGGTGTTTCTTCTACAATTTCTGGCAACCATACGGCCGCCAGCGCTGCTGCTGGAAACAGGAGGGCAGCGTATCCCAACGCCTGACGGACGTCGCCCACTTTGGTGAACACGCCAAAGAACACCGTTCCCGCCGCGGCAATAATTCGCCCAAAATTATAGCCAAACCCGGCACCGGTCGTCCGGAGCAAGGTCGGAAACAAGGGCGGCAAGCACATGGTAAAAAGGGCGAATACGGCTTGGAACATACCAATGACGGCAAACCAGGTCAGTGCTCCGTAGAATGATTGCGGCTGAGAAAAGGTGGCCCACATCGTGGCGCCGTACCCAAGACACATTCCAATGATTGTCCGACGATAGCCAAAGCGTTGAGCCAGCCAGCCGGCCGTGAAATTGCCGATAATTGAAAAAACCATCAGCACGAGCAAGGCGATCAAGGCCGCCTGATTTTGTCCCGTAGCGGGAAGCACTCTGACCTCGGGTAGATCACGGATATATTTCTGTTGCCAGAACATGAAGGTCCAATGTGCCGTCAAGGAGACTCCGCAAATCAGCAGCACCTTCAGCGTTGTGGGGCGTATGGCGTCTGAGAAGAGTTCAGCGATTCCGGGTGGTTGAGTCGTACGGGTTCGTGCCGCGTGCCATTCTTCCGTTTCCGGCACCGCCCGTCGAATCCAAAGAACAATCAGCGCCGGCGCCACCCCGACCAAAAAAAGAGTGCGCGGGGGAGAATCTGAAAACAACCAATAGGCCAAACACGCAAATAGAACGCCGACGTTGACCGCGGTTTGAAGGACCGCCGCAATCCAAGGACGCCATTTCTTTGGCCACGTCTCGGACAGCAGCGAGGCGCCCACCGCCCATTCGCCGCCGATTCCGAGTGCGCTCAAGAAGCGAAAGATCATGAGGTGCCACCATTCGGTGGCGAAGAAGGCGAGCCCGGTGAATCCGGCGTAGCATAAGATCGTGAGGCACAAGGCTCGACTTCGGCCCAGTAAATCACCGACTCTTCCAAAAAACGCCCCACCTAAGGCCCATCCCACTAGAAATGCGGCGCTGATCAACGCTCCTTTTTCACCGACGATTTTGGAAGATTTATCCGGTTCCCGGAGCAATTCCGCGACAAATGGCGTTGCGACCAGCGTGTAGATATGCATATCCAAGCCGTCGAACATCCATCCCAGCCACGCGGCGAGGCCGGACTTCTTCTGTTGCGACGTCAAGTCGCTCCATCCCTGCGCTTCTTTCATGGGAGACCCAGAGTAAAGCGCAGTCCGCGCCCCATCGCCCGAATTTTTCATGCCCTTTTTTGTGAACCGACCCGGTCTTGCAATGCGCGTGCATGGGTGGATTCATTCCTCCTAAAGTCCCTCGCATGAAACGCTATACGAATTACGTGGGTGGCCAGTGGGTGCCCGCTCAGACGGGCAAAGTGTTCACCACCGTGAATCCGGCAGACCGGCGCGAAACCATCGCCGAATACGCTGCGGGCGGAGCCGCGGATTTTGCGGCGGCCCTTGATACGGCCCACGCCGCCTTCCCCAAATGGGCCGCGACGACGGCGGTCAGTCGGGGTAGAATTTTGAGCAAAGCCGGGCAGATTCTCGAATCACGAAAAACCGAACTCGCGGAACTCCTCACCCGCGAAGAAGGGAAAACCCTCGCGGAGGCCACGGGTGAAGTGCAGCGAGCGGCCGATATTTTCCGATTTGCCGGCGGCCTCAGTTATACCCTCGGTGGGCAAACGATTCCCCATGAGATGCCGGGGAATTTGCTCTACACCCGACGCGAACCCTTGGGGGTGGTAGGACTCATCACGCCCTGGAATTTCCCGATTGCCATCCCGGCATGGAAATTGGTTCCCGCTCTTCTTTGCGGCAACACGGTCGTATTGAAACCCTCTTCGCAAGCCCCGGCCATGGCCCTCGAACTTGCCCGCGTACTTCATGAAGCGGGTTTGCCTCCGGGCGTATTGAATGTGGTCACGGGTGAAGGCCGAGCGTTTGGTCAGGAACTCGCCACTCATTTAGCGGTACAAGCGTTGAGTTTCACCGGATCAAAGCCGGTCGGGGCCAACCTCTACCAAGCGATGGCTCCGCGGCAAGTGCGCACCCAACTCGAAATGGGTTCCAAGAATCCCACCTTGGTCCTCGCCGACGCCGATCTCGATCTGGCCGTCAAATTGGTCGCGATCGCCGGCTTCGGGCTCACCGGACAAGCCTGCACCGCGACGAGCCGGGTGATTGTCGAACGTCCGGTATTAGCTGCTTTTACGGACAAACTGGTGGCCTTAGCCAAGTCTTGGAAAGTCGGTCCCGGGCTTTTGGCAGGAGTCCAAATGGGCCCCGCAGTGAATGCTGAGGAACTGCAGGGAAATTTTGATGCGATCACCGAAGCCCAAGCGGAGGGGGCTGAACAGCTCTGGGGCGGCGCCCGACTCAGCGATGGCGACCTGGCGCATGGCTACTTCATGCAGCCGACGGTCCTGGGCAACGTCAAGCCAGCGATGAAAATCGCTCAGGAGGAAGTCTTTGGACCGGTGGTTGGTATCATTGGGGTGGACGGTTTCGACGAAGCCATTTCGGTCGCGAACGGTACTGCCTATGGACTCAGTGCGAGCCTCGTCACGCGGGATTTCAAGAAGGCGATGCAATACGCTGAACGAATCGAATGCGGCGTCGTCAAGGTGAACCAGATCAGTACCGGATTGCAGCTGCAAGCGCCGTTTGGCGGGATGAAGGCGAGTTCAACCGATAGTTTCCGCGAGCAGGGGACGGCCGCGCTCGATTTCTATTCCCGGACCAAAACGGTGTACTTGGACTATTCGGCGTAATTCCTCGGGCATCACCTGGTTTCATTCCGACCGTGTCGTCCACATCTACCTTTCAACTCGTCTCGAGTTACTCACCGGCTGGTGACCAGCCGATGGCGCTGGCTAAACTGACCGACGGCGTACTCCGCGGCGTGAAGCATCAGGTGTTGCTCGGCGTCACGGGCTCGGGCAAGACGTTCACGATCGCTAACGTCATTGCCAATACCGGTCGCCCCACGCTCGTCTTGTCCCATAACAAAACGCTGGCCGCCCAACTTTACTCGGAATTCAAAGCGTTCTTTCCCCATAACGCCGTAGAGTATTTCGTCAGTTACTTCGATTTTTACCAACCCGAAGCCTATATTCCGCGGACCGATACCTTTATCGAAAAGGATTCTTCGGTGAACGCGGACATCGAACGATTGCGACTTTCCACTATGAACTCGCTGCTTTCGCGTCGGGATGTGATCGTGGTCGCCAGTGTCTCGTGCATTTACGGAATCGGGGACCGCGACGACTACGAGAGTATGGTGATCCCGTTGCGACTGGGGCAATCGGTGTCACGGCAGCAACTCATCGAACGGCTCGTCGCACTGCAATATGTGCGCAACGATTTCGACCTCACCCGGGGCAAGTTTCGGGTGCGGGGCGATACCATCGAATTGCATCCCGCCTATGCCGAAGACGGTTTGCGCATCGAATTCTTTGGGGATGAAATTGAACGGTTTACGCGTTTTGACCCGCTCACGGGTGAAGCGTTTGAAATCCTCAAGGCGGTCAACATTTTCCCCAGTAAGCAATTTGCGACGACCCAAGAGAAAATTAACGCCGCCCAACTCACCATTCGAGCCGAGCTGACGGATCGCATCGCCGCCTTTGAAAAAGTGGGGAAATTGTTGGAAGCCCAGCGCATTAAGATGCGGACTGAATTTGACCTCGAACAATTGCAGGAACTCGGCTTTTGTTCAGGGATTGAGAACTATTCGCGGCATATCAGCGCCCGTCCACCGGGTTCACGACCCGGAACGTTGCTGGATTTCTTTCCGGAGGACTACCTCTTGGTCGTGGACGAAGCCCACGCCACCCTGCCGCAAATCGGCGGGATGTATGCCGGCGATTTATCCCGCAAAACAGTGCTCACCGAACACGGCTTCCGCCTGCCCAGTGCGCTGGACAATCGCCCCTTGAATTTTGAGGAATTCAAGCAACTCATCCACCAAGCCATTCATGTGAGTGCAACCCCGGGTCCCACCGAAATGGAATGGGCAGGCCCGGCAAACGTCGCTGAGCAAGTCGTCCGGCCCACCGGCCTCATTGATCCCGAAATCGAACTCAAACCGCTCAAGGGACAGATTGACGATCTGATTGAAGAGTCCCGAAAACGAGTGGAACTCCAGCAACGCGTGCTCGTCACCACCCTCACCAAACGCACGGCGGAAGAACTCACTGATTACCTTCGGGACATCGGGATTAACGTCCGCTATCTTCACAGTGAAATCGATGCGATCGAGCGAGTGGAGATTCTGCGAGCGCTCCGGCGCGGCGATTGCGATGTGTTGGTGGGGATCAATTTACTTCGTGAAGGACTGGATCTGCCAGAGGTTTCGTTGGTGGCGATTCTGGATGCGGATAAGGAAGGCTTTCTTCGGAGCGCCACGAGTCTCATACAGACCGCCGGCCGGGCCGCCCGCCATATCAATGGTAAAGTGATTCTTTATTGCGATGTCCAAACCCAAAGCATTCAGAAATTCCTCGCGATCTCCGGCTATCGGCGGCAAAAGCAAATCGCTTACAACCTCGCCCACGACATCACTCCTCGCAGCGTGACTCGAGGGTTGGAAGAGGGCCTCAGCAGTTTAGGCTCGGGCCGACGCGCCGTGGCGAGCGCTTTGGAGGACAGCGTCGGGCAATTTGACTACATGGAGACCATTCGTGAATTGGAAGGCGAGATGGTTGAGGCTTCAAACAATTTGGAATTTGAAAAAGCCGCGTTGCTCCGAGATCAAATTAAAGAATTGAAATCCCGTTTAAACGGCCAGGAATTAGCTCGTCCCGGCGCGACCCACCGCGCCGATGAGGATACCCAAGTGGCCCGTCGAAAAGCGGGTGGCGGCGGGCGGCGGGGAGGCCGACGGTAGCCCGTGGGAGTTAGAAGGTGATCCCGACGGTCGATTGTACCTGGAGTTGATTGTTCTCAACAAACGCGGCCGGCTTAGAATCGTATTCGTCGAACGCATTGAGATTCAAGGTGACTCGCTTGAAGAGCGGGTAGCTAA
>JAYVTS010000383.1:0-14781 GCA_043788645.1 Verrucomicrobiota bacterium | reverse complement strand
ATGCCACGCTCCGACTCGATTCCGTCCCCCAAAGCCCACTCGGTGAAGAAGAATCGTTCCTGCCCGACGACGGCGGGCTGACGTGACGATGAGACCGTTTTGCTTCCGCCCGCGCGTGCCACAGAAAAAAGGTGGTGCTCGTGGACCCCGGCTTTGAACCTATGGGCACCCTCACATCATCTCCCGCTTAAATCTCAAAATGAGAACTGCTGAGGCCCTGGTGGATTCAATTCCGGCTTCCACCTTTATAGCTCCGTTCGTAAACGGTAGAAGTAGGGTCCCGGGCCGCTGGCATCAGGATCCGTGTAAGTGGCAATCGGACCGTCAGCCGGAAGTCCGCGGATCAAGCCGACAAATTTGCCCGCGTCGCCGACGGAACGTTCCAACTGGTAAAACCTACCCGGAACGCTGGACCAGCGAAGGCCAATACCGCCGGGTTGGGCGGGGAAAATGTCGATGAACTTGAATACGGAATCCTTGCTCAAGGGATCCGTGCCGGCTTGATACTCCGCAAAATTGCTGGCGCCGTCCCCGTCGGGATCCGCGTCGCGATTGACATTCGCGACGCCAAAAATCCGTTGCGCCCATTGTTCAAAGGTTTCGGCCGGCAAGTTCACCAACAGATTCACCCGCTCCACTTTGCCGCGGTCCGCCGTGCCGAAACTGAAGGTCGCCGGCGCCGAGAGTACGGCGGTCGTCCCGTTGACGACCGCGGAGCGGACATAGGAGGCTCCATCGGTGAGTTCCAGCGTGCCGGGCGTGGCCGCAAAGGAGGGCGCACCAGGAATGGACCGGGTCTCGAACGGCACGCGGCAGATGTAGAAAGCCTGACCATTGACGAACACTGTCGTGCTTGGTGGAACGATAACGGTGTTCCCGGCGATGACGCGCCATGCCACGTTGGGGTTGGGCACTGCGTGGTTTCCGTTTGAATTGGTCACGGTTCCATACATGACGTACCCCGGTTCGGGGAGTCCGGGGATGCCCTGGCAATTCGCAACGAATGTGAGGCCTCGAATAATGGCAATCAAAGTCAGGCAATAATTACCGATGAATACTGAGTTTTTCATAATTCAAAAACGTATTGGATATTTTTATTTGAAATCACCCCTGTTTCGGATGTCGCATTATCAGCGAAAACATGTGAAGGCGCTCTCCATATCGGTGCGATTAGGATCAGTACTATCATTTCAATATTTAATGATATAGTTGACATAAACGTTTGTCGGCCTGGTTTCGAAATCGCCTCCAGCGACGACCTGATGAGTATGATCTTGGGTGTTCCCTGCGGTTCTCGATCCTGTCGTATACGGCCCATTATCATTGTCAGAAGAACCGCTTCCAACCCAGCCGAGGTTGCCACTAGGGCCGAATCTCTCCGAGAAGTAAATGTCATCGAATGGATGACTGTGGCCGTTGCTCTCCCCACCCGTGACAAACGGCCTATTTGGCAAACGAGTCGTATTCCCCTGAATACTGCCGACATTGGCCCCGGCATTCCCGCCCTCCTTACTAGCGTGGCGCGAGGGACGCTCCTCATCATATCCGGCCCCGGTGTCCAAACCTCGAAGAAAAACCCCTTGAAGGTCAGGTACGCGAAAATTCTCGGAAGCGGTACTTCCCCAAGCTTGCCCTATCGCGGCGTAAAGATCGGCATAATCCTGCCGGGATAGGAATCTTCCGTCACAGGGAAACCAACCGTCCGGTGCGTTTGGTCCGGCAAACGGTACGATGGTTCCTGTTGGGTTAAGCGCTCGGAGGGCAAGTGTTGGGTTGAAATGAATGGCATCAATGGTACCATTCGCGATCTCGCTGCGCCCGACCTGTGCTGGACCTATTTGTGCAGATGTAATTGAACGGTTGGCAATTCTTGTTCCCTGAATTTTGCCGTCGATCGGGTTGTTGGTGCCAAAAAGTACGCTCCAATCATAATTGCGCAATTTATCTGCGTTGCGGGCATAGGCCGCATTAATAACTGGCACAATAGCTTGTCGTGGGCGCATTTCCACATCGGCAGTGGCGGGGTTGCCGTCGTCGACAGTGATGCCCAGGTACAGGGTGGCGTTGAAGTTCGGGGCAGCGGGAAGCTCGGTGCGGGAACCGAGCAGGACGCTGAAGCGGCCCACGTTCACCGAGAGGTTAGGCTGCGACTCCTCCCACATCGCCACCCCGCCCACCGCCTGGCGATAGAGCCTGAAGACCAGCGTGGTGGGTGCGGGCGGCGACAAAGGCTCTCCGGACTGGCTGGCCAGCTGGCCTTGGAACGGGATGACGCTTCCGGCGTCTTGGGCGGTTGCGGTCGCGATGAGCAGCAAGCTCAAGGCCGCCATGAGCGCGACTAACTTGGGATTTGATGTCTGCCTTATCATGATTCAATTGGGGTTTTTAGATTGACACTCGCTTCAAATTGTCGTGTGGCAAAGGCCGCGGTTCATGACCGAGCACGGCCATGATTTTGGCACTGCCTCACTGCTGCTTTCGGACGAGAAACGCAGACGCATCGCCGCCCGGCATTGCCGTTGGTCACGGCATTCGGCAGGCAACGACGCCAGACTCCCGGCAAGGCGGACCAGGGCTGCCGCGTCACGCTGCGGCTCTGAAAGGACAGGGAAAAGGGCCTTCAGGAAATGAGCATCGCCACTGCCCGAGTCGGACGCGGTGCGAAGCCTGGACGTTGACACCTCGCACCTAACGGAGGACCGTGACATTATGACAATAGCGCTGGCAAAAGACGTTGAGGACTTCCTGGACGAACAGGTTCGTACGGGGGTCTGTGCCGATCCCAGCGAGTTGGCCAACGACGTTCTGCGTTGCATGCGCGAACAACAGCGCCAGCCATTCGAGGTCACCCCTGAACTCGAATCCTGGCTCATGGAGGCCGCCGACAAACCGGTTAGCCCTCTAACCAAGATAGACTTCGACAACCTCCGCGAGCGCGTACGAGCGCGGACCCGGATCTCCAAGGCATGAACGTCGGGAAGACGGACGACTTCATCGCCGATATTGAGCGGCAGTTTGAGTGGTACGCAATCAACGCCGGCTGGGAGGTGGCAGATCGGTACCTCGTGGCGGTCGAGGCCACCTGCCGGCTGCTGGGTCAGCATCCGCACGTCGGACCTGGCGGCGGTTTCACCCTGCCCCGGTTGCGGAAGTGGCGCTTCTTCCTCGTGTCTCGGCCGTTCAACAAACATGCCCTGTTCTACGAAGTGCGGGACGACGAATTGGTGCTTCGTCGGGCCATGCACGGGCGCCGGGATCTGCCGCGCCGACTGCTCGAACCTCACGGCGCGGAGTGACCGTTCGCAGCCATGGCCATGGAGCATGACGCCGTGCGGCACACGGCGGACGCCGACTTCATCCCGTTCCGACGACTGCGCAGGTTCAATCCCATCACGGGAACCGGCAGTGCCAACCTGCGCCGCACAAAGTCCACGAAAGCTACCGGCAAGGCGGACCAGGGCCGCCGCGTCAAGCTGCGGCTCTGAAAGGACAGGGAACATCGGCGAACTGCTGCACGCCAGAGACGTCGGCTGGATTCCCAACGTGCGCGACGAAATCCAACGGCTGGGATTGGAAGCCAGATTCTTCGTAACTGTCGGAGTGGAGAAATTCATCTTGTCACAAATGGGCGAGTGAATTGCAGCGGTGCGCGGGCAGGACGCCGAGGCGTTCGGCGTTCACCGAGAAGTTGGGCTGGGATTCTTCGCAGAATGAGATGCCGCCGCCGGCTTGACGGTAAAGACGGAAGATGAAGGTGATTGGACTTGTCGGCGAGAGCGGTTGTCCGGCCTGATTCGCCAACTGGCCTTGGAATGGAATGACGTTTCCACTCTCTTGCGCGACAGTGCCTGTTACCTGATACACCATTAATGCCAACACGAACATCAATCTTGAAGTTTTCATGCGAATTTAGTCGCGATTCGAGGGTAAACAGTCCCACGTGCCCGTCGAAAACACCCACCAAAACTTCTGGAACGGCGACTTGTTGGTCCATTTGCGGTTCTTGGCCGTGGTGGAGGCGGTAAACGCGGTCTTGAAATTGACGCGGTTCAGTTTTGCCAGCCGGCCAGTTGTTCGGCCAGATGATTTTCAATGTTGAAGCCGAGGAGAATCGAGCCATCTCCAAGGTAAGCTCTGACGGTCAGATCAGATTTCGCATTGGCGGTATGAAGTTGAGTGGGCATTGATATTGTAATGCTGGTGGGTTTTGAACTTTTTATGTACTGGTTCGAAATAGGATCACTTTTTCTCGGATTCTTTTTGTGAAGCTGAATCTTGCTTATTCTCGGCTTTTTCTTTTATCTCTTCATTGACCTTATCTTTGACAGCATCTAGTGCAATTCCGCGAGGTGCTTCTTTAATAGCCCCTTCCACCGCGCCCTTAGTGATTTTAAGAGTTGTTTTGGCAGATATGTTTGCAGCAGTCCCATTTCTCAGTTTGGTAGCCATCTGCTTTGTAATAGCCTCCAAACTTCCTCCTGAAGATTTTGACTGGAGGATTTTTCCTGCAATTTTCCCGCCGATTTTTTTAACTGCTTCTCCGGCAAACTCACTAGCAACATCCACTGCAGCTTCTTTATAATCGACTTCTCGTCCGGTGAGCTTTTTACAGACTTGTTTCGTTGCAGTACCAGCTACTCCTCCCGCGGCAGCTGCTGCCCATGGATTTGCGGTAAACCCTGCTGTAGCACCAGCAGCACAGCCTCCAACTGCTGCGGCAGCGTAATCACAGCCGTCCGGTGACTTACGCAATACCAAGTCCGAAACTCCCTGTGAAACCACCTTTCCTGCCGCTCCAGCCGCACAGAGCGCTAACGCAATAGGGTTTTTCCCATTTGGATCAGTTAAATTTACCGGCGAGTTTCGGCAATAGGAATAAGGATTTATTCGTTGTGGGTCAGCATTACTTTCATCTGTGCCTTCGCCACCAAACGAAATAAAATCAACCGAGGAGAATCTACCAATACAAGAATGCAGATATCTCGCTTCAAAATATTGAAACTGTGACTCTCGATCTCTCTCTTTCTGCGTGAATTGGTAAGGATCACGAATGTTTCGAGGTTCATATTCCTTCCGTGGTAACCCAAAAGCGTAGTTATGAGATTCAGACACCAACATTGCTGATGCGTCAGTAAGTGCGGATGAACTTCCTAGGTGGTCTTCATGGTAGTAATATAGCCGCAAAGCACTCTCCGGCACTTCCAGCGTTGTTGAATTGTCCACGCGCGCCATGAAGCCATCGCCCACAGCCAGTGTTGCCGGAAAGTCGGATTGGCTGGGCATGTTTGTGCCGTAGCGCACGCGCCAGGTCTGGTTTGGGCCGTCAAATTTCCAGAGGGGAACGTCCGCCCTCACTCCGACCCTCTCCACCAAGAGAGGGAGTTCTTCTAGCCCCGCGCCGGGTTGGAAACTTGCGCCCGCCGTGGCGGTGCGGTTCACGGGGTCGGTGTATGTGCCGGTCACCTGGGCGGTGGTGTTCGTGGCGGCTTTGAGCCAGAGCACGGTGTTGGCGGGAAGACTGGCGGTTAATACCACCGTTTCCCAGCCGTTCGTTACGACGTTCCATTTGTAGGCTCCGAGCAGGCTCGTGGGGACGCTCGCCCCACCATTAAGTTGGAGCGCGTTGGTAGCGGTGACGGCGAGGGAGACGAGATTCCAGCCGGGCCAGAGGCGGAAGCGTTGGACGCGCTGGTTGGTAGTGAATGAACCGGTCACGCGCGCCACGCGGGTGTTGCCGTTCCAGACGTATTTGGTGGGCGCATCGTGCTCGCGGACTTCAAAGTATTTGTCGGGATAGGAAACAGTTGATGGTTGAGAGTTGACGGTTGATGGCGAGTCGGTGGTGGTCTTGGACCACACCCGTTTCATAATGCGGCGGTCGGTGTAGTCGTAGGTGTAGTCGGCGTGCATCTCGGAATTTTCCACGCCCACGAGACGATCCTTGAAGTCCCAAGTGTTGGTCAGGCCGTCAATAAGGGTCATGTTGCCGTTGGGATCGTAGGGATACGCGCGGCTGCCGCCGCTGACGCCGGTGAGTGCGTGCGGGCCGGGGGCGTCGGTGGGGCTGCGGCCAACGCGATTTGCCCGACCGGAAGGTCCGCCGTAGGACAAGTTGCCGAGGTCGGTGACGCTCAAACCTTTTTCCAAATGCACGATGTCGGAGTTTTGCGCCATCATGTTGCCGATGCGGTCGTAGCGGTAGCTGATGGAGTTTGTGGCGCTGGGATTGTTGAGCGTGGCCGGATTGTAGGTCGCACGGGTAATGCGGTAGAGGTCATCGTAGGCGAACACCTGCGTGTTGCGGCGCGGATCGCCCAGCGGCACGGCGGAGGTCGGGCGGTTGTCGGCGATTGATTTGATGTTGGAAGCGGCGTCGAAGTCGTAGGTGAAGTTGATGAGCTGGGAGCTGAGAGTGGAGGGTTGGGAAACGGTCAGCAGTGAATTCAGGCGCAAGCGGGGGTCGTAGGCGTAGGTGGTGCGGACGCCGTTGCCGTAATCAATCCGCGCCAACTGGTCAGACGGTTGGTAAACAATGTTGGAGATGACAAGGCCGCCCTGCGTGAGGCCGTTCACGCCGCCGGTGATCTGGCGGAGGAGGTTGCGAGGGTTGTAGCCGTAGCCGATCTGGTCGTTGTCGGGATAGGTCAGCGCGGTCACACGGTCGAGCGAGTCGTAGGCGAAACCGGTGCGGAAGCTCACCAAAGGAGCTAGGAGATTGGAGTTAGAAGATAGGAACTGTGGATCAGGAATCCGCTTCACCACGGATTCGACACGGCCACGCGCGTCGTAGGAGGTGTGTTCCTCGCCGGAGAGGTCTTGCACCCACGCGAGCATGCCCTTGGTGTTGTTGCCGGTGGCGAGCGAGCCGTCGCCCACGGGGACGTTCGCGTAAGGCACATCGTAGTGATACGCCACGTCCGGCGTACGGCCAAAAGCGTCGAGGTAATCCTCGCTGAGCAGGCGATTCACACCGTCGTAGGCGTATTGGATATGTTGCGACTTGGCGTCCACGGTCTCGCGAAGATTCGAAGCGTCGTCATAGGTGTAGGTCATCGTGCCCCGGTCGGGGTCGTTCATGAACAACTTGCGCCCGAGGCCATCGTAACGGAACCACTTCTGGTTGCCATGACTGTCCCGGATGTGAACCAGTTGGTCGTTCAAGTCGTAGGCGTAGCGGGTGGGCCACGAGACCGTCGCCAGAGCCGGTGTGCCGTCGTCATTAAGCCTGACCACCTCATCCACCCCGATTAGGCGTCCCAAGCCGTCTATGTAATGCACCATCGGCGTGTTGAGGTGGGATTGCGCCGGGTCGGTGCTCATCAGGTCCTCCTCATCAAAACTGAATTCCGTCAGCGGCAGATAATGGGTTCGCGTTTCGCGGCGGTCGTCGGGATGAGCTTCCGTTTCTGGAGGCAGCAGTGTGCGGATGACGCGGCCCACGCCATCCGCGAAGTGGTCCGTGCGGGTTAGAGCGGGCGCCGGGAGCGCGAACCCGCTGCCGGTCTGCTGATACGGCTGAAAACTCGCCAGAGCAGAACCTCGAAGATTGTAACGGGTGGCTCCTTTGACGTTGAACACGCCGGGGGTCGCATCCTCGGTCAGAGTGAGAAGCTTGCTTCCGTTGCCGTCCGTGTAACTGAGCGTCGTGAACACCCCAGGTTGGCCAGCAACTTCCCGGGCGTCCGTTTGCACGGAGTTGGCGATGCCGTGCAACGGCCCGGTTCCCAAGGTCAGCGCCCCTCCACGTTCATAGTTATAGAGGAGACCCCGATGAGGATCGGCGGGGCGGTATCCGAATAATCCGGTCGGTAGGACCTCCGAGTCGCCTGGCTTGGCGATCGCCGTCAACCGGGCGAAGGAATCGTAGTAATAGTCGGTCCCATTGCCGTTGAAATCGATTGAACGAGTGACGACGCCAAAGCCCCACGGCACCTCCCCGCCGCTCTCGGTGCGAGGGCGTTGATATTCCGCCCGCATGACAAGGTCCGCACCACCGTTGCCGACGAAAATGCGTTCCTCGACCGGGAACGTGTGGTAAACTCCGTCGTAAGCCAACTGACGTCCGTGCCCGGCCGAGGCGCTGGCAACGCCGACGCTGGCGGCACCCAGTGGGTCGAGCAAAAATGTAACGTTGCCGTAAGGGTCGTAGAGCTTTCGCGAAACGGAAATCCACTCCGGGCTCTCGGGGCGCGGATCCCCCGGAACCATCAGCGCGGCAACGCCACCTTCGGCCGCCGGCGACAGGCTCAGTGGCGCCACTGTCTGGGCGGGATCCTTCACTCGCTGCTCTGTCCGCACCTCCAAACCCCGGGCGCCGATCTGGCCCAGCGGCAATCCTGCGAAAGCGAGGCCGTCGTAATAATGACGTGTTTCATTCGCGAACACTCCGTTCTCATCCTCCGTCCGTTCGGTGGCGACCCGGTTTACAATCCACCGATCCACGGAACCATCGCCGCCCCGCGTGAGGATGAAACTTCGCCGCACTACCCGTTCGTCATCCGGCGGCGGCGACACTCCGGAGAGGACGCCGTAATCCCGCTCCAGCATCGAATTGCCAAAATCGTCATAGTCGAACTCCTTGCCGGTGCTGACCGGCGGACGGGCGGCGACCGGTGCGTTGGGATGGGAGAACTGCTTTTGCAGCAACTCGTTGGCTTCGATGATTTCCGTAGTGGCGCCGAGCAGGACGGGAAACGTTACGGATTTGCCGTCCAGCGTGACCTTGCCAGGCTCCTCGGACAGCAACCGGCCGTGCGGTGACGCAACGCCGTCCGGACGATAAAGCCGCCGCAAAGCCCAGCGGCTATGAGTCCGTGAATAGACGTATTTATCCGGCGTGCAACGGCTGGCGGCCAGGCCATAAGGATCGCCCACCCAGGCGGCGCGGCCCGTCGCGTCGGCATCGGCGTCGAAGTCGGCCGCAGGATCGCGCAAGGCCTCGCCGTCGATCGCCTCCTCCCAGACGGGCTTGCCCTTGAGTGCCTCTTCTTCGCGACCGCCGCGCTCCGTGGTTTCATCGATGAGCCTTGGTTCAACATCGGGTCCCGTCGCGTATTGATCGTTATCCGCACCATCCGGAGAACCCGTCATAAAACGATACCGTGTGACCGAAGTGGGGCCACTGACCGTCCCCAGTCCCTGGCCGGTCGGCAAACCGCTGGCAGGATCCACGTCATCGCCCCAGGAAATCTTCTGCGCGTAAGCAAACCCCCGAAACTGCTTTTCAAAACCGTCGTAATATCCGTCCCGATAATCGAACGACGCGGTGTATCGGTCCGGTTCGCCATCGCCGTTCAGATCCAGTCCGATATCGTCCACCATGCCGGCGACCACCCACACCGGGTTCGGCATGGTTGTGAGCCAGGGATGCCCGCTCTTCCGCGCGCGAATGAGATCGTCGGTGGAGGCGCGATAGCGGATGAACGTCCGCCGTCCGATGCCGTTATCGATGACTTGAAGCAGCCCCGACTTTTGCCCCCCGGAGAATTCGAGGTAACGAAATCCGGCCAGTTCATTGCCACCGGATGCGTGATAGAAAACCAAATCGGTCGAGCCATTGCCATTGATATCGACGGCTCGAAGAATTGTGGGATTGTCTGGGTCGTTCGGTTGATACACAGGTGTCTCGGGTATATCGAATGGACCGAGTACCGCCTGCCCGGCACAATTGAAATAGACCCGGACGCTATGGTTTTGGAGGACGTAGACAAAGTCCGTGAGTCCGTCGCCATTGACATCAAGCAACTGCAAGGCGACCCAGTTATTGTGAGGGTTGATTGGATCAGAAAGGAAAAATGGAAGGTCCAAAGTCGCTGGAATTCCCGAAGGACTGCCGTCCACCAGCGCGAAATCCAGAGTAATTTCGGGTCCCCAAGACATGGGGCCGATCAGGGGCCGGTAGCGCACTTCCGCGCGGCCGTCGAGGCCGGCGATGATTTGGACGAGATCCAGCAGGCGGTCGCCATTCATATCCACCAAATGCACCAGCGGATTGGAACGTTCCGCCAACGGGGGATCCACGCGCGAGAAGCAATAGTCCGGCGTCAATCGGCTTTCCCCCAAGTTCCAATCCTGGCGCCCGAGATCCGTCCAACCGCCGCCCGGTTCCGCTCGATACCCGACCAATCCCTGTTGATTGCAAACCAGCACATCCGGCCGCTTGTCGAAATCGAGATCCATCTGTCGCACGTTCGGAGAGCCCAGGGATATCTCCACAGGCGTGCTGGCATCGGTGATGGGAAAGCTGGCAAAACCGGTGGCGCCGTCGGCGCGGCCCGGATCGAAGACATTGGGGTGAATGCGCGTCTTCAAGCCGCCGCCATCGTCCACAATCTGAACCAGATCCACCAATCCATCACCGTCCGCATCGGCCAGGGTCACCGAATTCTTGGTCGAATTGTCGGCCAGATCGATGAGCACCGGACTGCGTGTCACCGCGGTGCTGGTTCTGAATCGGCCGTCACCCTGGTTATAGGCGACCCGATAGAGGGTGTTGAGATCGTCGGTCTCCGTATTGAGCAGATCCGGCAATCCGTCCCCATTCATATCCGCAAACTGGACGCGCGCATTTTCCAGTTGCAGATCGAAGGCAGTCGAGAGCGGGCCTTCTGAATCGGGATTTGCAATCTGGGTGAGGACGCCCTGCACGGGACCCGACGAGAGCGGACTCGCTTCATCCGCCCGCAGCCGGTTTGTCAGCGGCGCCAGGGCCTGAAACACCTCGGGAGGAGGCGGCTGCAAGTAGAAGCCGGAATAGGCAAAGCGCATCGGCGGCAAATAGTTCCCGGCCTTGCCGCCCCCGCCTGGACTGCGGGTGGCATCGAACTCCGTCACCGCGTGCAGATAGCTCAATCCGAGATTGACGCGCTTCTGCGAGAACGGAGATGCCGCATCCAAATCGCCGAGTGCGCCGTCGGCGGGATCGTAGCTCAAAACATACGAGCGAACGGGATGAACCTGGCCGGCATAAAGGCTGGCGACGCTGATTTCTCGGCAGCGAAGGCCGATCACCCGCGGAAAACCGGCGTGATTGTCGGACAGTCGATCCGGGCGTGTTTGATAGAGGAACTTTGCCAGGTGCTGATTTGTGGCGTTGTTCCGGGCAAAATAGCGCGCCTGGTCAGGATAGAGGATGCCGGGCGAACTAGAATCCTCCAAATAATCATACTCGATCCGATTTCCGTTCAGATCCTCCGCGGCGTCTTCCAGCCATTGATAGGTTTGCTCAAAAGCCGAGTGATCGCCCCCACCATCGATCAGCGGCGCCGGGTTGGGGATGCGGCTGCGGCGGTCCGAAACGAGGTCGTTGCCGAAACGGCCCAGCCAATGTTTGATTCCGTTGCGATCCTCCACCAGCCACGAGTCCACGCCGTTGTTGCCGGAAGCCACCGGGCGGAAGCGACGGAACTCGTTTTCATTCTCGCAGCGATACGTGCCATCCGACAGCGGCACGAGTTCTTCGCCGTGGAAAAGAAAAACATCGCGGAGACGACTGCCTTGATCGGCATCGCGATAGCGGGGGAAACCCTTGTCGGTCTGGCGCTCGATGGAAATACCTGGCGAACAGCTCCAACCCTGGCCGAAGGCCGAATTGCCGCTGCCGGAATTATAAGAGAGCTCGATACCCGGCGCGAAGCCGGCGGTTCCCGGCGGCAGCTTGAGAGGGATGCCGTACGTCGCGGTGCCGGTATTCAGTTGCGGCTGAAAGGCTTTGCCGAGCCCTTCGATGGAGCCGGGGCCGGAGGGGAGGGATAGCACCGAAGGCTTGACGCCGGATTTGTCGGGAGGTGCCGCGTTCGTTGCGGGCTCCAGCGATAGGATGCAGCCACAGAAGAGGAACAAGCGGCAGGCTTGCAGCACGAACCCCAGGGGACCGGGCCGCTGGGCGAGGCTCTAAGGTTTGACGCCGGATTTGTCGGGGGTGGAATCGTGGGTGGATCGGCCACAAAAAAACGCACAGGAAAGGCCAAAGGTCAAAGGCTGAAGGCTGAAGGGGGGCAGGAAGAGCTGGTGATTGATGGCTGAGGGCGGAAGGACGAACTCCGGCATTGCTACGGACAAGAATGTCCGCGCTCCGGGGGCGGCGGAGGTCTCCTCACGCGGGTTCCGGTCCGACGGAGAATCAATTGAACTTTCCTGGTTCAATACTTGATAATGTAGTTGACATAGGCGTTCTTGGGGCGGGTTTCGTTGCCACCTGTGTCATATGAAGTTTGCCCCATGGGACGGAAGGGTCCTGTGCTGCCAACGGAAGAGTCGATAACGGCGTTCGCTCCTCCGGAATTGTTCGGCCCATACGGAATTTTGTGATTATGTTGCACAAGCTGATCGGCTTGGACGGAGCCAACCATGTTTGAAGCACTTCCAGCAGGGGCCGTGTTGGTGCGCAGGCTCACATCCGGATCCGCGAAGGCGTCCGAACGACTGCCATTGACACCCCTGAGGAACATACCCCTCAGATCTGGCAGATTGAAATCGCCGCTCTTCTGCCAGGTATTGGATCCAGTTAAGGTGTATCCCGAACCCCAGTTCGTGGATATTCCAGCGTAGAGCCGAGGGTATGGACCCGAGCTCAAAGCCCTGCCATCGCAAAGGAGCCAGCCGTCCGGGATCACGTTCGTGTGGCCCGCAAACGCGGAGACAGTGCCGGGAGGCACAAGTTGATCGAGAATCTCCCTCGCCAGGAGAGCAAGGGTAATTGAGGAGGACTTAATCTCGGTTGGCGTTATGGTGCCAGGCGAGATTTGGCCTGCGGTAATGCTGTTGCTTACAATCTGTGCGCCGGCGATACTGTTGGTTGCGATTTTTGAGGAGAGAACTACGCCTGTTGCGGGGTTGTTCGTGCCGAAGAGGACGCTCCATTCGTAGCCGTTGAGTTTGCCGGCATTCTTCGAATAACTGGCAGAGACTATGGGAACGAGGGCCTGCCGGGGACGCATTTCCACATCGGCGGTGGCGGCGTTGCCATCGTCCACGGTGATGCCGAGGTAGAGAGTCGTGTTGAAATTCGGCGCGTCGGGGAGTTCGGTGCGCGAACCGAGCAGCACACTGAAGCGGCCGGCATTTACCGAAATATTCGGCTGGGATTCCTCCCAGAGGGCGCCGCCGCCCACGGCCTGGCGGTACAGGCGGAAAACCAGCGTGCCCGGACTCGGCTGCGAAAGCGGCTGGCCGGATTGATTAGCCAGCTGGCCTTGGAACGGAATCACGTTGCCCATGTCCTGACCCGCCGCGACTAAAGGGTAGAAAATCGCAAATATCAGGATGACTCGCGCTGAAACAAGTTTGCGATACATATCATTCATGGCAGACAGAAATGCTTCGGATGTCTATTTGACCCGGATGATGAATATCATCTCTAAGAAAGCCGGCCGATTGTCGATTGGCGAAGGCAATGCGGTTAACGTATTCGGAGCCTCCAAGCTGGTGAGCGGGGTGGCGCCGTCCACGCGTCCCAAAACGGCAGTCCCGAAACTCACTTCATTAGCCGAGCCTCGCTCACGCGCCTTTACCGAGTCGTAACCCGGGGCTCCGATATCCCCCCGATCAAATCCATGTTCTCTCCACCAGATCGCCCCAGCATGGCCGGCTGCAATCGGCACCCATAGGCCGCTGGAACCATGATCATGAGGAACCGTATGTTGGTGAGCAACCGTTGCATGAGCGTGGGATAGATCCAGGAAATGTTGTCCGCCGATCGTCGGGTCTGACTTTACGTCGGCCTTTTCAACAGGCGCGCCCTTGACAAACCTGTCCCTGAGATCTGGTTTGCGACCTTGCATCGTCGCACCCGGGCTGGTGGGAAGACCCCCATTGCAAATCTCAAAACCCGCAGGAACATTGTTGATGCTTCCCCACCACATGATAACGCCGCCAATCGGAATGGCTATTCCCGGCGGGAGTTTGCCTTCTGCTATAGTTGTTGTCGTTGGATCATTGCTTCCTCCTTCAAGTATCGCCGACCAATCATGACCATTGAGCTTGTCGGCGTTCCTGGCATAGCTGGCGGAAATCACTGGTACAATTGCCTGCCTGGGACGCATTTCCACATCGGCGGTGGCGGGGTTACCATCGTCCACGGTGATGCCGAGGTAGAGAGTCGTGTTGAAATTCGGCGCGGCGGGGAGTTCCGTGCGTGACCCCAACAACACGCTGAACCGTCCAGCACTCACCGAAATATTCGGCTGGGATTCCTCCCAGAGGGCGACGCCGCCCACGGCCTGGCGGTACAGGCGGAAAACCAGCGTGCCGGGACTCGGCGGCGAAATCGGCTGGCCGGATTGATTGGCCAGCTGGCCTTGGAACGTGATGACGTTACCGGCATCCTGCGCCATGCCAAGGGATGAAACCAGGATTAAAAGCGGGAGGAATTTCATGGTGAAAATATATTATTAAAGCTTTCGTCAATTCCATGCCGCAGGCCGGTTGGGCTGCCCGGATTTCAGGGCGATTTCAATGACGATGTCGTCGATGTTTTCGATCTCAAAACTGGGAGTGGGCACGAATTCCAGCAGCCAGCGGCTGCAGAACGGCGACCAGAACCGCGGCAGCATGTTTGCCGCCTGGTCCAGTTCGGCATCCGCTGGGTAGTTGTTCTGTTTGCTGTACGAGAATAGCAGATATGGGGCGTTCTCCGACAAGTTGATGTCTTCCAGCGGAAGTTCCAGCGATTTTTAGGGGTAGTTTTGAGTTAACATGTTCAAATGTAGTTAGTTACGTCGTTTTTTCATGTCGATAAATGTAGGCACGTTATAAAGCATATTATTTCATTTTATCCTTTAC
>JAYVTS010000382.1:0-7962 GCA_043788645.1 Verrucomicrobiota bacterium | reverse complement strand
ACAATCATCTGACTCGTACTCACCACCATGCTATCGGTGACGGGTCCTTTGTCGGAGGAGCCGTTGACATCGCCCCCCATTCCTAGTTGCGGTAAATGGCTGATGTTCAGCCCCCAATCATTGTAGCCGAAAGAGAATCGAGTGTGGTCGCTGACGCCAAAGGGGTCGAATTTACCGTCTGTGCCCCGAGCCCCTAGGGTGTTGTTGACGTTCGTATCCCAGGCACTGTTCGGAGCGGCGGCTGGGCAATGGAAGACCTGTCGATTGCCGCTGGTCTGGGTCAGCAGGCGGGTGGGCCAGACGTAGTAATAGCCGAAAGTAACCGACAACGTCCCGGGATACTGATGGTACTCCTCGGCGTACAAGGTTGTGGCGATACCGAGTTGGCGGAGGTTGTTGATGCAGGCAATCTGTTTGGCCTTACTCTTGGCCTTGGCCAGCGCGGGGAGAAGCATCCCCGCCAGGATCGCGATGATCGCGATCACGACGAGAAGTTCAATCAAGGTGAATCCGCGACGACTCACTCGCCGGGACGAAAAAGTAATGGGGCTTGCGTTCACGAGGGTTCGCTTTCTCTGTCGGGCCAGTCTACTGGAAACGGGACCCGGGCGATAGGCCCGTTTTTTCATCCCCCGTTTGCGGCGGTGCCTACGCCGTCAGCTTTGCCAACGTGGCACCTGGACATTGGCAAAAAGTGGGGATATCCATTGCCTTGCCGTGGGCGTCAGCGAGTCGATAGCCGCGCTCGTTAACGAGTCGGTTTAGAATCACGGCGCACTTTTGGCCGTTTTTCTCGCAGTCGTGAAACTCGATGATCAGCGATGAGTCCTTTTGAGCGTTGATCTCGGCCTTTTCCAAGACGTCGTACTCAAAACCTTCAATATCGAGTTTCAGCAGATCGACGTTCTCGGAAATCAAGTGTGCGTTGGGGTAACGATTCAATAAGTACAAGGCGCCGAGGCCAATATTGGCGCCAATGCTCAAAATCCGCGGATGAGGCGGCAGCGGAACGGGCGGATGGTAGCACCTATTCGGAAGGACGAGTTCTACGGCTTGCTCTCACCGGACCGTGAACCCTACAGAAAGGAGGTGGATTTTGGTCCTCTACCCACGCTCGCTGCTTTGCAGTTCACTGGAACGGCGCAGGCGGAATTTCATGCCCGATCAGCGGCCGCTACCCGGGCTCAGTTTGGATCAAAGGTGTTTGTCCGCGCGGTGGTCGAGGTCTCCAACTATTGTCGCGAAAATTGTCACTACTGTGGCATGCGCCGGGATAACAAGACTCTTGATCGTTATCGCGCCCGACTGGAAGACCTGACGGATCTCTTGCTCAACCATCGCCCGGCCAGCATCACGGATATTAACTTCCAAGCCGGCGAAGATCCCGTGGCGACGCGGGCGATTGTGCTGCCACTCCTTCGGACCCTGGCTCAGGAGACCGATCTGGGACTCAGTGTTTGTCTCGGCACGCTCTCGCCAGCCTTGACCGATGAACTCCAGGCCGCCGGGGCGACGCTGTACATTATCAAGTTTGAACTCGCTGACCCCGAGTTGTATCGCCACCTGGAAGCGCCGGGCTCCTTGAGGGAACGAACCACTCACCTCCGATGGTTAGCTGAAAAAGGTTGGCAGATCAGTTCTGGGTTCATCGCCGGGTTGCCCGGCCAGACGCTTGAAGGAGTGCGCGACAATTTTCGGCTCGCCGCCGATCTCCCCTTGAGTGGTTGTAGCGTGAGTCCGTTTGTGCCCGGGGAAGGCACCCCCACCGCGCTCGCTTCCGGGGCTAGCGTCGATCTCGCCCTGAATTGCATGGCGGCCCTGCGACTCATGCGCCCTGACTGGGTGATCCCAGCCGTTAGCGCCTTGAATTTGGCCGGACCCGGGACGGGGTATCGACGCGGACTGCGTACGGGTGCCAACCTCTGCACCATCAATCTTACGCCCGAAGAGGTTCGGGGAAATTACCTCTTATATAGGCGGGATCGGTTTATCATGACGGAAGAACGTATCCTCGAAGCCCTGGCCGCCGAAGGTTTGGAAGTTTCCCGCCAAAGTCTCGCTCACTATTTGGCCCGGCCTAGGAGGGATGGGGCTCCGCGGCAGAACGACTTGGTGTCGGCGTGAGTGGATGAGTGGATGAGTGGATGAGTTCGCGAATTAGGGCTGGACGCGTGCGCGATAGAATTGGACATCGGCCGCTGGCTGGAGAGAAATCTCATCCTCGCTCCCGCTCGCGGTTCGCGGGAATCCTTCCAAGTGATGAAAGGGACCACTCGGGGCAGCCGAGGCTTCTACGGTGTAAGCTCGGCCCGCACGGGTATGCCAGCTCAAGGTGACCGTGTTCAGCGCGGCGCGGCGGGCGACGAGCGCGGGCGGTGGAGACGCAAAATTATTGGGGTCGGTTCCCCTGGCTAACTCGTCCCGATTGACCACGCCATCCTCATCGGGATCGCCCTCTGATCCGTCCGGGCCCAAAGCGGAAATAGGGTTCAAATGATACTGCACTTCCCAGCCGTCCGGGAGTCCATCATGGTCGGTATCGGGATCGTTAGGATTGCTTCCCGCCGCGGCTTCTTGCGCCGCGTCCAGTCCGTCCCCGTCTGGGTCTGGATCCGCCGGAAGTTTGAAACGTACCGCAGACAGGATGCCCGCACCTCCGGGATCCAAGGTAAAATCCTCCCCCACGAAACCGGTGTCTAAGTTGCGAGTCTGATAAAAGGTATCTATTTGCCCACCACCGACGACGACGCCGATTTGTAGCGTGTCGCCAGAGGAGAGGTCGCCGAGTTCACTCCGGGGAATTGCTAACTCAACAAAATCCGCATTGTGTTCCGGTGCCATCCACAGGTCTTGGGGCGTACGATTGAATTGTTGCAATCGAATTCCCGGCACGGACCGAAGTTCGCGTTCAAGCCGAAATACGCCTTGGCCGAGGGCAGGTCCATTCGTCGTTCGAGCGAAGCCCCGGTAGGTATCATCGGCATATTCATCGCCCAACACGGCCACCCAAGCCGGGGTGAAGTTAGTAAAGCTCAGGTTTTCAAGAAAATCGATCGCATCCACTCCCTGACCTGCGGGATCGGCGATGCTATTGCCCAAGCCGGCGAGGGTCGAAACTCCGGTTTTCCTCGGACAACCGATAAAGAGATAGGCGTCGCTATCGGCGGGCAGCATGAGAAATTCGAGGCCGAGATAGAGGTTGGTTTTGTCCAGCGCTACGTGAAGGCGCCCGAGATTGCTAAAACGCCCGGTTTTGGCTTCAACGACACCTGCGGAAGCAAGGTCAAAACTTTGGCCCAGATGATTGCCATCGACGGGTCCCGGAGTGTTTTCAATGACCGGGGTCTGCCACGTCGCGGCGTGGATGATCGGGGCAGGGGCGGTCCGACGGATATTGAAACCGTCAATCTTGGCACCGTTGGCACCCACCGCGCTCACCCTGAGGGTATCCCCCTCAAAAAACAGGCGCAGATAATGATAAGCGTTGATGAATTGAGAACTGAGTGCGTCATATTCCACGAGTGGATACCATCCTGCACCGCCGCCCCCACTCACCACACTGTGGATCCCATCGATTGGCAGCATCCGTTCATAGACGTGTTCGTGACCGGAACAGATTAGTTGGACGCCATATTTCCGAGCTAACGGCAATAAATTAGCCGCCACGATCTGACGGTCATACAGCCCTAAAGCACTATGGCCATAGGAGTCGTACCGATGGAGTGAGCTGCTGAACAGGGGAATGTGTTCGCAGATAACCCGCCATGGCTTGGCCGTTGCCGCGAGGTCGGCTTCGAGCCAGCGGTACTGAGGGGTATTGGTGCCGAGGGTGTGAATGTTCGCGAGCGGCAAGAATAACATGCAAAAATGAACGTCGCCCGCATCGAACGAATAATAGGCTCCCGGCCACGCCCGTTCGCTGGCGAGGTCAACCTCGGAAACCCCGCTCCGTGGTTGTCGAATCACGTCTTGATACGGGCCATTCCATTCGGTCGTATAAAGAAAATCATGATTACCCCAAACCGAATAAAACGGGGTGCTTTGAAGAGTTTGCCGGTAGACACTTAAAAAACGCAGGTCGGCCAAATTGGTGTAGAATCCTGGATAGACAATGTCGCCTAGATGCAACATTAGATTCGCGCCGCTCTGCTCGATTTGCCGTGCGATCGCGTATTGTCCGGGAGAACCCCAACCGGAATCCCCCAACAACGCTACGGTCAGATTTCCGCTGGTGGGCAGGGTGCGAAATGTGTTCGTAACCGTACTCGTCGTGACGTCGGCCCGGGTCAGAATCACTCGATAATGATAGACCGTATCCGGTTGTAAATTCGTGACAGCAACCTCGTGGTTCGTCGTTGAAAGAGGTGAACTAAAAACGTGTTCAAACTCCCCTCCGATCCCGATTTCAACCCGACCGGATGAAGGGGTGGCAAGCCGCCAAAGGACGCTGGCCGATTCGGCCGTCACGAGCTGCACATAGGGAGTGCGTACAAAGTTCGCCAACAACTCGGGTACGAACACGGGTCGGCCAATGAGGGGATTGAAATCTTGAACCCGCACGGCCAGTACATTGGTTCCGGCCCGAAGTAACCCCGGATGAAGTGGCAAAGGAATCACCTCGGCACTCTGGTAGTTGCGATAGCTTGGAACGATTTGTGGTGGGACTTCTGGAAATAGATTGACTGCTGGAAAGCTACGTCGAGCGACTTCCTCGCCGTTGAGGTAAAGGATGAGGCCGTCACTGTAATCCACCCGAAACAACAACTCGCGAATTTCTTCAGGATTGCCCACCAGAAAGGATTTTCGAAAGAGGACGGTGCTCCAATCTCCCGTGAAGGCGTCGAACCGGGTGGGTTCGCCGTAGGTGGTATTACCAAACCCTGAGGGTGCCGAACGCCAACCGGTGTCCAAAAAATCTCTATTTCTCCATTCGCTGGTGGCGACTAATTCGGGGGGAGCGTTGGTAAATTTCCACGTTTCTCCTAATTCAATGAGGGCCTGCGCGCTCAGCGGTTGGGTGCTCGCGAGGAATAAACCCAGGCAAGCGCAGAACCAGTGAAAAGGTCGAGAGCGCATCACCGCGAGAGTATGGCGCTCGCTCGATGGGTCAATCCGTGGCTGGCTCACCCTGCGCCCAGCCGGAGGGATTGTTTCAATCGTGAGAATCTAACTGGCTAAGCAGGTATTGGGCCATGCAGATTTGTCCGCACATGGCTCCTGAGTTTTCCATTCCCTCGCTTCCTCCGACGACTTCGCCGACGCCGTTGTTTGACCTCTACCGGGGAAATTACGCGACGGGATTGCTCGTCGCAGCGGTCGCTGAATTCTGCGTGTTCAGTGCCCTGGCGGGAAATTCGCTCGATTTCAACCAATTGAAAGCGGCGACTCGACTTCAGGATCGTCCATTGACCGTTCTACTGACGGCGCTCCGGGCGATGAATACCCTCACCCGCGAACCGGACCAACGCTATGCCCTAACCCCGTTGGCGCGTGAGCATCTCCTGCCCGGCGGCGACTACTTTATCGGCGACTACTTTGGTCTCGCCCGAGATTCCTCGGATATTCGCGAACTCATTGTTCGGTTCCGTACCAATCGGCCGAAGGGCGCGGATGAAGCGGGGGCGGGGGCGGGATTCATTTTCCGCGAGGGGTTGAAATCCGCGATGGAAAAAACGGCGGCCGCTCGACAATTTACCTTGGCCTTAGCCGGCCGTGCTAAAAATGCGGCCCCACTCTTGGCCCACGTACTCCCACTGCCAACGGCAACCCGACTGGTGGATGTTGGGGGTGGCACCGGGCTGTATTCGATTGCCCTGTTGCGGGCAAATCCGCACCTTCGGGCCGTGGTTTGGGATCGGCCCGAAGTGCTCCGCGTCGCCGCGGAATTTGCGGCCGAAAGCGGTGTGGCTGATCGCCTGGAACTCGTGCCGGGAGATTTCTTCAAGGATCCGTTCCCGACCGGTGCGGACGTCTTGCTGCTATCGAATATATTGCACGATTGGGACATCCCCGAAGCTCGCCAACTGGTTCATCGCTGCGGTGCAGCGCTTCCGGTCGGCGGACAGTTATTGGTACACGATGTTTTTCTGGATGGCGATCTCGGCGGTCCACTCCCCGCGGCGTTGTATTCTGCGAATTTGTTCGCCGTCACTGAGGGCCGACTTTACTCCGCCGCCGAGGTTAAAGCGTGGGCCGCTGAAGTAGAGGTGGGGATGACCCGGTTGCTCCCCACACTCGTCCATGCTCAAGTCTATGTAGGAGTGAAGTAGAAGATCCGAGCGGAGAAACGGATGGGGTTGGCTCTGACCATTAACGAAGAGAGTTATCGCAATGTCTCGGCCGCCGGCAATATCCAGGCGGAGGGGTGGGCTTGGAAGCCCAGATGGGGATAATACTCCATGGCCTTGGGCGCGCTCAATAAGATGAGCTGCGCGGGGCCGCTGCACGTCCGGGTATGACGAATGAGTTCCCGACCAATCCCACGGCGTTGATAAGTGGCGCGGACGGCGAGATCGCTCAGGTAGGTGCTGAAAGCGAAATCCGAAAGACTGCGCGCTACGCCCACGAGATGCGGGCCATCCCAAGCCGTGATCGTCAAGTTGGCACCCGCCAACATGGCTGAAAAACGTGCTGAATCACCAATGGGACGGCGTTCCCCGAGGGTTGAAGCCCGATACAGATCGAGTGCTTCCTCCATGCCCAAACCAACGGTTCGGCGGTAGGTGATCCCGTCAGTGATCGCCAGTGGCGCGTGGCCAAGGAGTTTTTCCCATATTAGATGAAAGACTTCCGTAAAATCCTGCGGTCGACTTTGTCGCCAAGCCTCTAATGCGTCGGGAGCAAACCAGCCGCCCCCGCGGAGTTCGCTGACCTGCCCCGTGAGTGGGCCATCGTGTTGGGTGCGGTACACCCAGCAGAACTCCATCCCCGTGGCGGGTGAGGCTTCGAGTCGAAAGAGCTTTTCCAGCGGCGAGGTGAGGATCAGTCCAAGCTCTTCCCCGAGTTCGCGCACGGCGCAGGCGTCGTAGTCCTCGCCGGTATCCACATGCCCTGCCGCCGAGGTGTCCCAGAGGCCCGGGGACATGTCTTTGGTGAGCGCGCGCTGCTGGACAAACACCTCTCCTCGGGAGTTCCAGACGAGAATGTGTGCGGCCCGGTGACGGAGGCCCAACCGATGAACTTCTTGTCGGTTTTTTTTGCCGATAACCACATCGCATTCATCGACCACGTCGAAAATTTCCTCGGTCATTTCTTGCTAGGGACGGGTTTCGGGGTCCCTGAGGCAAGGCAGAAGCAGCGGGCTCAGAGATTTCCGGCAAAAGATTACGGGCGTTGGACTCCGAGCAGAGCCAGGCCCTTCAGCAAATCAACGGCCCGGGCCAGCACGGGGTCCTTAATGACTTTGACGACTTCAGTTGAGGCGGGACGTTGACCGGCCGTTTCGGTTCCACCGGGCAGCTTGGGGGCGGCATTCGTGTTGGGTAAAGGTTCAACCGGACGACCGCGAATCGCCGCTTCCGCCTCCTGTTTTTGCCGAACGAGGTCCGCTTCGGAAAGCCGTCGTTTCACCGTCGTCACTCCCATCACCACGGCACTGCTTCCGAGGGTGGGTGGACTCGATCCGACCACCACCACTCCAGTGCCGGAGTAGGGATCGGCGAGATAAGCCCGTTCATCTTCTCGTCGCACATTTACGAGTACGTCCGGCTCAATTCCGGAGGCCGAAATCGGAAGCTTGTTCCCGGTTTTCACCGCAGCCACGGCGAGTCGGAGACGATTTCCGGACCCGTCGGACAAAGGAAGTTCCTTAAAAACGGCGCTGACCCCCGCGGTACGAGCACCGATCACGAGTCCGGAGCGTTGTTGACGCAGGCCGGCCGCGAGTGCTTCGGCCCCGCCCCGGGTGTCGCGATTGACCAAAACGATCACTGGCTTCGTCCAGGCGTTGGACTTGAGGGTGCC
>JAYVTS010000381.1:0-24304 GCA_043788645.1 Verrucomicrobiota bacterium | reverse complement strand
GCATCTGCCCTCCCACCACTCGGGAAATGCAGTGATAGACCGCCGAGGTTCCCTCGATTTTGATTCGCGCCATGCGCAGAGCGTTTCCGTTCTCTCTCCGATCTCCCTAACCGTGCCTGGTCATCATTTATTTGTCACCAATAATGAACATGTCATTTTTTTACTCCCCCGTCGCTCGTTGCCCTTCGGCCCTTTCCCCAACCCCTTTCTCTCCGCCAGTCTGTCGAGGCAGGCCCTGACGGCATTCGGCGGTGAACTACGGAAGCATGCGCACCCGGAAGAACCGGAGATCGGATGAGTCCGTCGAAATCAGCGTCCGGCTCCGGCCTAGCGGAATGTTTTGCCGGGAGATAGGTGACCATTCCTTGAAATCCACCGAAGATTCGATGACGATCATGGAGCTTCGGCGGCTGTGGAGCCCCAGTTCAATCAATCCGTCCCCGATGAAATTCTCCCGCTCCACGGCGAGCGGCTGATCCGGAAGCAACTCCCCTTCGGGAGTCAGCCACGCCAGGCGGGTCCGAGGCTGGCCGGCAAGTTGAGTGAATCGCCCGGAAACGACGATCCGCCCGTCGGCGACAACCGTCAGACAATCGATTTGATCATTGGCCACCGGTTCCTTGGAAAACGATTTGTCCAGGTCGCCGTCCGGGCCAAGTCGGACAAGCTGGGCGACCCGGTCGTGATACCACACCGCCAGCAACCTCCCATCCTTTAGCCGGTAGACGGCATTCCCGGAGGAAGATCTGGCGGCGACCGCACCCTGCCCGAAAACGGCGAAAGTCGCATCTTCGCTGCCGGTCTTGGTCAATCTAAGAATTCCCGCCCCCTGCGAGTTGTTGTAAGCACGAAACTGCCCCGCAACGAGAACCGTTCCGCCCGGCAACGGCCAGCATCGAATGGATCCCGGGGTAGACCAGTAGAACCAGTCGCTACCACTAATCTCGGTTGAAAACTGGGTGTCGACCGCCTTGTTCCGGTCAAATCGAAGAACCGATTCGGCATGAAAAAAATTCGGCAGCTCCCGATAAACAAAGCCCAAAATGTATCCCGAACCGTCCGGCGAAAAACAAAACTGAACCGCCGGCGTGGAGTTAAAATTGAGGCTAAAAAGCGATCGAAACGCGGTCAGGTAATTGGTGCGGACATCTCCGAGATCCGTCAGTTCCGAAAGCGTATAAAAATCAAGGGCCACTCCCTGAGAAACCGTAGTTCGCGCGGTTGCTCGAATGTAGCCGCCTCCCTCGAGCAAACCGACACCCAACGTTTTGTTGGTTCCACGGTAGGTGCTCAGGATGCTTCCGTCCGGCTTTCGCAATTGCAATTCCGTTCTAGGCAGCTGCCCTAGACTTGACCCGCGGATGAAGACATTCGTTGCGGTTTCGATCAGGAAGCGTCCGTCCGGATGAGCATCCAGGATGCGGGTCACTGAAAATGGCAGGTCCGCAAAGAGCGGTGAAAGCCGGCCATCGGCATCGAGTTTGGCGACTCCCGGTCGAATTTGCCCGAAAATGTTAGTGAAGTCTCCGCTCAGCAGCACACCACCGTCCGGCGTGCCCCACATTTCGGTCGCGCCAAGGTTGAGGGCCTCCCCGGGGTGCCCGGGACGATCATCATCCAGTATGGTCACCCGCGTACTTTTCGTAATCCCTGCCCGGTATCCGGTGGGAAGCGAATCCAATTCCAATGAAAACGTCCGGTTTTCTTCCACCACGTTGTTGTCGAGAGTGCTGAAGTCAGCCCGTGCGATTGAGGATCCGGCGTAAAAAATGCCCCCGCTAATCCCGCCCACGAAGTCATTGCTTCGAGCAGTCTCCAGCAGGAGTTTCGCACTCACCTGTGCTTCTCCCATCGGACCACCACTCCGGACCAACCCAACATAGCTGCTGCCTTGCGATTCCTTGATCGTATAGGCATTGGTCGCGAATTCGATCGTACCAATCGTACTGGCGAGGCAGATCGCAGCCTTGGCTCCCAGCGGGTCGACCAGCGCACCCGACAGCTCAAGACCGACGGTGGCCCCCGCGACGTCGACCGGTCCGGGAATTAGGCCGATGTTGAAGGCCGCCAACCGCTGGCCCGGATCAAAGTGAATGACTCCATTGGTCGGAAGGTACTGGGTGCCGGCCAGGTCGCTGCCAGATAGGGTCGTCGCAAAGGCGACTTCGGCCGATTGAGTGGCGTCCCCTGTTCTAAGGACCGGAATCTGGATGATTGCCTCGTCGCTCAGCGCGCCAAACTTGGCGCCATTGAACCGGATCGAGGACGTTAATCCCTCGTTGCCGCTGAAAACGCGGGCAAGCCCCGGGGAGAAGACTTCGTTTACGGTTTGAAAAAATCCCGAGATTAAATACTTCCCGTCCGGTGTTTCCTGGATGCACTGGAGGTCGCCATCGTAAACATCCAAGTTGAAGCTTGAGTCCACCGATCCGTCGGCAAATAATCTGACCAATTTCCCGTGGTCTGTTTTCGGCCGGTAATAGACCAAAATACGTCCGTCCGACAGGCAAAGAAAGGCTTTGGGATACGGCTGAATCCCGATCGCGAAACAAGGTGTTAAATACCCATCATCACGAATACTCCGGAGGGGCGCTGCCGATCCCTGGTCCAGCAGCACTTTGCCATTCCAAAGAAGCAAAGGCGACGCGAGGGATTCCGGGAAGTAGGGAAGGACAGGATTCTGACTCCCATCCGCGCGAATCCGGACGAGCCCCTGGTTGGGGTCCGAACGGGGGGTCCAATGGAAATATCCGGCCAGGATGTCGCCATTCGCTAACTCCAATAACGTGTCGACCGATCCCTGAGGATAATTCCTTCCAGGATTGAAGGCCGTGTCGAACGTTCCATCCGGCCGGATCCGCGCGAGACTGTTTCGGGATCCGCTCATGAAGCGCGCAAATTCGCCCGCCACCACGATCGATCCGTCCTTCATCGCGAGAAAAGTGATGAGGCGGTCATCCGTTGCCGTTTGCGTCGCGAAGGCACGATCCAGCGAGCCGTCGGTTTTCAAGCGCACCAACCGAACGACCTCGTTGTATTCTGCCGTGTAGAAGCTGCCCATGGCGAGCACGCGACCTTCGCGGTCGAGCCTAAAATCAAAATACCCTCCCCCAGAAAATTCGAGATCTTTATAGCGAAACGATGGATCCAGTTCGCCATTGGGCAGGAAACGCACGATGCTCGGTATATCGCGCCCGTCATACGTCAGTTCATCGGTGGTGGCGACAATCTTCCCGTCTTTTTGAACGACAATCTTTGAAACGGTCGAGTGCAGCTCAAAGCCGTTGTGAAATGCCGGATCGACCATCCCTCCGGTGCTGGCCATCAGAACACAGGACATTGCGATGGCGCAAAACGCGAGTGCCGTTTTCCAATATCGAACACCGGTCCATGCGCTGGGGTATTCCTGACGCCGTTCCATGGAAAAGTCGTACCTGAAGGAGCCGCGGTCGGGCAAGTTTGATATTTCGCCCATTTCCATGTGACTGACGTCCGGGTCACTGATGGCGGGTCGCCTAAAATAAAGGAACGGTGTCCAACATTTGGAAGAAAAAGGAGGTCTTGAAGAGGGTGTGGCGGGGCGCTGAACCGGTAAGGTGAGGTCGATTTTGCCAGCAATTCTCATTTTGACGGTTTCGCTGGTCCGCAGCCTGTTGGAATCACTCGCACGTCGCGGGGAATTGACCGCAGAGCGCAAAATCGCTGCAAATTCTACAATTCCAACACCCACAGCGCCACTCCATCGGGGTCAGCCTGAGCTCAAAATCAGCCCATTTCGCGAGCAATTCGGCCAAAAAGAGAATTGCTGGGAAAAATAGTTTCCGCCCAGACACTAAATATCATGAACTATTATGATGTGAAGTCTGTTTTTTCAATATGCCTGTCCCTTGTTTCTCAAAATCCACGATCTTTTTGATGGGTCGTACCGCTTCAAAAATTCAAATTCTGCCCGTCTCTAAATGTCAGTAGCGCCCAACAGAATTCAGCGCCCAATTTGGCTTCGGTTCTTCCGTGGATGGGTCTATCCCAAAATACCGCCCACCACCTTTCCGTGAACGTCGGTGAGGCGAAAATCGCGCCCTTGGAATCGGTAGGTGAGTCGTTCGTGGTCGATCCCGAGCAAGTGCAGGATCGTGGCTTGCAGATCGTGAACATGGACGGGATCGCGGACGACATTCATGCCGAGATCGTCGGTTTCACCATATATGGTGCCGGGTTTTACCCCGCCGCCGGCTAACCAAATCGTGAAGGCATACGGATGATGATCCCGTCCCCAACGCTTACGATCATTGAGGTCACCTTGAATGAACGGCGTGCGGCCAAATTCACCTCCCCAAACCACTAAGGTATCGTCGAGCAGGCCCCGTTGTTTCAGATCGGTGATGAGACCGGCGGATGGTTGGTCGGTGTCCCGGCATTGATGGTAGAGTTCAGTGGTAATGCTATTATGTTGATCCCACCCCGCGTGCATGACTTGAACGCAGCGAACGCCGCGTTCGACGAGGCGTCGGGCCATCAAACAATTGTAGGCAAAACTTCCCTGTTCTTTTACGGCCGGTCCGTACAGATCGAGAACTCGTCGCGGCTCTTGGCTGAGATCAGTGAGTTCGGGAACACTGGTTTGCATCCGAAAGGCCATTTCATATTGGGCAATGCGGGTAGCGATTTCGGGATCGCCCGTGTTCTGGAGCTTGAATTCATTCAGTCGGGCCAAATCGTCGAGCATCGCCCGACGCGTGGAGCGGGCGAGTCCTTCCGGGTCACTGAGATAAAGCACCGGCTCGCCGGTCCCGCGGAATTTCACTCCTTGATAACGGGAGGGCAGAAATCCGGAGCCCCAATAAAAATCGTAGAAAATTTGGCCGCAAGAGGTGCCTTTGCTCACGGACGTCATGACCACAAACGCGGGGAGGTTTTCGGTCGCGCTCCCTAACCCGTACGTCAGCCAAGCGCCGAGGGTAGGGCGTCCCGGAATCTGCGCTCCGCTCAAGACCAAGGAGATGCCGGGTGCGTGATTGACGGCGTCGGTGTGCACGCTGTGAATAAAGCACAGGTCGTCAACCATACCGGCGGTGTGCGGCAGAAACTCGCTGACCCAGGCACCGCTTTGGCCCCGCCGTTTAAAGGGTTCAACCGGGGCCAGGAGGAGTTTGCCGCTGGCCTGGCCGGTCATCGTGCTGAAGCGTTTACCGACAATGTAGTCAGCGGGTACTGGCTGCCCGTGGAGTTGTTGCAGCTTCGGCTTGTAATCAAAAAGGTCGACGTGAGTGGGCGCGCCATTTTGGAAAAGATAGATGACTCGCTTGGCTTTGGGCGCGAAGTGGGGCAGCCCAGGGTGTTTTAACAAACCGCCGTTCGTCAGCGGGAGGGGGCTCGCGGGGGCCGCCGCGAAGCCGTCCCGTCCGAGCAAGGAGGCCAGGGCAGCGACCCCGAGGCCGGTGGCCGTTTGGTCAAGAAAAGCTCGGCGCGAGAGCAGCGTTTGGGCAGTCGTGGCCAGGTTCATAATCCGTTCGGCTTGGGGTGGGTCATTCTTTGGTCAACGCTTCGTCGAGATTCAAAATCGTACTGCAAATCACGGTCCAGGCGGCGTGTTCGACGGGATCGATCCGTTCATCGCGCGGGGATTCACCAATCGCCAACAGCTTCATGGCGGAGGCAGGATCTTCCTCAAAGGCACGGTGGTGGCGAGTGACGGCAGCCTCTAGTAGCAATTGTTCAGCGGCCGACGGGTGGCGACTTAATACGAGCTGATACGCAACCGTCACTCGCTCAGCGGTGCTGCCCGCGGGGCTTTGAAGGATGCGCTGAGCTAAGGCCCGGGCGGCTTCCACATACGTGGTGTCGTTTAAGGTCAGCAAGGCGTGCAGGGGCACATTTGTCCGGGGAATCTTTACCGTGCAGGTCTGTCGGCTAGCGACATCAAAAAACAGGGTCGGCGCGACAATCCGTCGCCAGAAGACATAAAGGCTGCGGCGGTAAAGGGATTCCCCGTGATCTTGTTCGTAGCGCTTGGCTCCGAAGGTTGCTTCCTCCCAGACCCCGGTGGGTTGATAGGGTTTTACGGCGGAGCCACCCAGGCGTTCTACGAGGAGGCCGGCCGCGTCGAGGGCAGCGTCCCGAATCATCCACGAAGGCAACCGAAAACGCGGCCCGCGAGCCAGGAGTCGGTTCTCCGGATCCCGTTCGAGCAGCAGGGGAGTAACTTTGGATGATTGTCGGTAAGTCGCGCTGGTGAGTATCAATCGGAGGAGCGGTTTGACCTTCCAACCGGACTCGACGAATTCGGAACTCAGCCAATCGAGGAGCTCGGGATGAGAAGGCCGTTCGCCTTGGACGCCGAAATCTTCGGCCGTTTTGACCAAGCCAAGGCCAAAGAGTGTTTGCCAGTAGCGATTGACGATGACCCGGGCGGTGAGTGGGTTTTCGGGGGCAACGAGCCATTGGGCGAGGCCTAGTCGGTTATTGGGGGCGCTGGCCGGGAGCGGTGGGAGACTCGCGGGGACGGCGTTGGTCACTTTGGAGCTCGGCTGGCTATAGGTCCCTCGTACTAATATAAAAGTATCTCGGGGTGGAGCTTGCGGTGCGTCGGCCATGACCATGATACGGGGAATACTGCGGACGAGTCGATCGCGTTCTTCAAGCGCCGTTCGGTGTTCGCTCAAGCGTTGGGAGTAACCAGAATGCCCCGCTTTCCAATAGGCGGCAAGTTTCTCAATTTGACCCACGTCGCGTCGCTCGGGGGCAATTTTCAAGAACGATAGGATTTCCTCGGGCAGCCCTTGGGCGATGGAGTTTTCTTCCACCGGCCGTCCTTCCGGGCGGACGAACATTTCCGTTTCGAGTTCCTGAATGATCCGTACGGCGCCCGAAAACTTGGCTTCCAAGGCTAAACGCTGGGTCATTTGTTTGGCGGAGGGCGCCTCGAGATTCGGGGGCGCCTGCGGATCGCCCCCACTCCCATCCACCGGGGTGTGATTGAAATAGGCCAGCAATCCAAAGTAATCGCGCGTGGTGAACGGATCGAACTTATGGTCGTGACAGCGGGTGCAATTGAAGGTCGACCCAAGCCAGACCGTGGCCACGGTTTCCGTTTGGTCGAACAAATAATCGATGCGATTTTCTTCAGGAATGCGGCCGCCTTCCCCGTTGATCATGTGATTGCGCAAAAAACCAGTCGCGAGCCGTTGTTCGAACGTGGGTTGCGGAAGCAAATCGCCAGCGAGTTGCCAACGGGTGAATTGATCGAACGGCAGATCGCGATTGAGGGCATCGACTACCCAATCACGCCAAGGCCACATGGTGCGTTCGCCGTCACCTTGATAGCCGTTGGAATCGGCATAACGGGCCGCTTCGAGCCACGGCCACGCCATGCGCTCACCGTAACGCGGTGAGGCCAGGAGGCGATCCACGAGCCGTTCATAGGCATTAGGGGCGACGTCCCGGAGGAAGGCGTCCACTGCATCAGGGGTGGGGGGTAGGCCGGTCAGATCCAGCGTTGCCCGCCGCACTAAGGTCCGCGCCTCAGCCGCCGACGAGGGCAGCAAACCCTCGTGTTCGAGTCGCTGGGCTACGAACGCATCGATCGGATTTCGGACCCAGGACTGATCTCGGACGCTGGGAGATGTCGGGCGGCGGGGCGTTTCGTAGGCCCAATGCCGAGCCCAGCCAGCGCCCTGATCGATCCAACGCTGGAGCATCTCGATCTGTTGGGCCGTGAGTTGGCGATTGGATTTCGGCGGCGGCATTTTGTCCTCGGGATCGGCCGTCACTAAGCGACGCACCAACTCACTTTCGCCGCTCTTACCGGGAATGATGGGAGCAATTCCGTCCTTCAAGCGGAAGGCACCTTCTCGGGTATCCAGCCGGAGCTTACCTTTGCGCTCTTTTTCGTCTGGGCCGTGGCAGGTGTAGCACTTGTCCGAAAGAATGGGCTGAATATCCCGATTAAAATCAATCGGGACAATTCCTGGGAGCGATGACGAACCGGCCGCGGGGCGCGCCATGACCCAAACTGCTAACAGCAACGCAGCAACCCAACACCCACGGTCGGTGGAAGTTCTCCGGCAGCGATTCCGATCATTGAGCGGTAAGGACAAACGGGACACCATGGGCAAGAAAGACGTCGCTAGCTTCAATCGGCATCAGCTCGGCAGCAAACCAGGTGTTCTGGTCGGAGTTATTTTATTTCTTTTCCACCACCGTGTTGGTTCCCGGACGGGCAATGGTCAGCCAGAGTTGATCGGTGCGAGGAATGACGAGTTCCTTGAAGCCCTGTGGAACACCGTTGTTCTCGCCCGCCGTAACGAGTTCGAACCAAGCCGGCCGTTCTCCAAAATCGCCCCGCATCACCGCCTGAACTCGACCGCTAAAAAGGGGCGCATTCGTGGCGGCGATGATTTTTAGGGTCAGGTCACCGCTTTTTTCAGGAGCCTCCGTGGGGGCGACGGATACGCCTTCTGGGAGTCCTTTGAAGGCGGCGACGAGCTTGTTGGTATGACCGTGGTTCCGCGTCACGGTGAGTTTTATTTCGTTCGTGGTACCCTGCTTAAGCGTCAAGGTGGATGCGGCCACACTCGCGCGGAATTCCGGCGATGGCCGAAGCACGCTGAGTCGATATTGATGATCCGGACCGCCGCGATGGAATCGATTCCCGATGACGACCTGAAACCGACCCTCGCTCGGCGACGTCCAAGTCACTTCGGGATCGGCTCCATTGGTGTCGTCCACGGTCACCAAGGTTTTGCCGGCGGGATCTTGGATTTCCAACCAGGGATCAAGGGGGAAACCCAGGGCGGCCGATTGCACCGAAAAAAGCAAACGTTCGTCTTTTCGGGCGTCGAAGGCATACCGATCCCGGTCGTTCGCCGGATCAATCACTCCCGTGACGGCACAGGGAACAACCAACACCGGCGCATTGGTCAGGGCATCGTTGGGCTCGATTTCGACGAGTTCAGGACCCTCGCCGACGAGCACTTTTACGGAATTCTCCACGCCGGGAATCATGAGCCGTTGGGTGGTCTCTTCGGCGGAGAGAGCCGGGGCATCATAGTCCAACGGATGATCGGCGAAGGCTCCGAGATTCCATCCGACTAAATGGAGGGCTGTCCGGGCATGGCGTTGTACGCCGAGCGGGACGGTATGATGGACGTACGGCCCGGTGTGGAGGTGGAGACGATAAACGGTTTTTTCGCTGCCATGCAGCCTTACCTCCGACCCGGCCGGATAGATAAAGCCCATCACTTGGACAACGTAGGTTCCCGCTACCGGCGCGGTCCATGCGAGCAAGGGATCCAGGGTGCGTCCGTCATCGTGATTCCACGCGAGCTGAAGGCCGCGGATGTCCGTAAGTCGTAGAAGCGCGTCCACGCCGGTCATGAGGGTGTACGCTTCGACCGCGGCCACCAAGGTCTGGCCGGCGGTGAGCGTGACTCCGAAGCAATCGACATCGCCGTTCTTTTCCAAGCGACCGTTTACATGGGCCGGGAAATTCGTAATCCATTGGGGCTTCCGAAAATCATCGTTGGGCTCCACCTCGGCCACGGCTGCCTCCGGTGTCACGATGAGAAACCGCGGACCGCTGGCACCCTCTTCGTTGAACGCCCAAATGAGATGGGGGCCGAGCGGTGTTTCGGGGCTCACCACCGCCGTGAATTTTGCCTTGTTCGTCTCCGCCGTGAATAGAATCCCCGGCGAGTCAGCTGTCAGTTGAACGGGCCAGGGATCGAAGGCGCCGAGGGCTAAGAGGTGGTTGGTCGTCCCAACTTGAACGGTGACCGGGAAAAAGTGTTCGAGATTCGGGGCGGCGGCCGTGGCGAACAAACCGCCGACCACTAAGGCCAAACAGGGGAAGCGCATTGTTCGCGGTGCGTGCGCTTAGGTCATGAGTTCTCGGATCACCCGGCCCCCATTCACCAACTGAACCGGACGCCCGGTGTTGGTGTGAAGCATTTGTCCCGGATCGATGCCCATTTTGGTGTAGAGCGTGGCGGCTAAGTCCTCCGGTTTCAGAACAGTGTCCGAGGCGTAATAACCTTTCGGATCGGTCGCGCCGATGACGGCCCCCCGGGGACAGCCGGCCCCCGCCATCAAGATTGACATCGCATGCGGCCAGTGATCGCGGCCGGCGTCCTTGTTGACCTTAGGTGTTCGGCCAAACTCTCCGAGGACAATGACCAGGGTGTTCGCCAGCAGCCCGCGCTGGTCAAGATCGGTGATCAAGCCAGCCACACCTTGATCGAGACGTTTTACGGCGTCGCCTCGGTAGGCGTCGAAGATCTTCGTATGATGATCCCAACCGCCACTATAGACGGTGACCCACGAAACTCCGACTTCCACGAGCCGTCGGGCGAGCAGCAATCGTTGACCGAAATCATGCTTGCCGTAGAGCTCCCGAAGGGCGGGATCCTCCCGGTGGATATCAAACGCCGCTTGGGCCTCGGACGATGAGACCAGATCGACGCCCTGTTGATAGTACTGATCCAAGGTGACCGCGGGATCTTCGGCCAGCTTGTCCGTATAACGGCGCATCTGGTCGAGTTCAGCTCGGAGTTGACGGCGGGAAAGAGCACGGCTTTCGCTAATGCCCTTCGGCAAGACCACATCGCGTACTTGGAAAGTGTCGTCATTCGGATTACCGCCGATGACAAAGGGCGCGTGCTGGGCCCCGAGAAAATTGGGTCCCCCGCTACGGGACACCTGCGGGAGTGACATATACGCCGGCAATCCGTGGCGCAGACCTCGGTCGTAGGAGACCATCGAACCAAACGAAGGATGAAACGTCACGAAAGCCCCACAGGCGACGGGCACGGGTGTCGGGGCGCCGGTCATTAGGTAATGGTTGCCCCCACCGTGGTTCGGATCCTTGTGGCAAAGCGATCGGAGAATGGTGAACTTATCGGCTACCCCGGCCAGGCGCGGCACGGCTTCACTGAAACGAATTCCGGGAACCTTGGTGGGGATGTCTTTGAAATCGCCGCGGATTTCCGCCGGAGCATCTGGCTTGGGGTCGAACGTTTCGTAGTGCGAAGGACCGCCATCGAGCCAAACCAAGATGCAATTAACATTCTTGGAGGCGTTGCGGACGGCGGCGGGTGGGGCAACAGCGGGTCCGTGGGCGGTCGCGGCTCGTAGCCGGAGAACGTCGCTCAAGCCCAGCCCTAGCATTCCGCCCAGGCCGAGCTGGAGGAAATCCCGGCGAGGTAGCCCGGCGCAGTTGAATCGCATCTCTTTCATGATCGTGGCAGCTCTAGTGATTAAACACGAACTCGGCCGAATTAAGCAAGGCCCATAGAACGTCTTCGGCAGCGTTTTGTCTACTGGCATCAGGCGTTATGAACGGGGTGGTCGCTTGGGTGAGTTCGGCGGATGTGGGAAATCGGCTGACGGTGGCGAGATAAAGTTCGGTGATCAACTCGTCGGTCGTGCGGGGGCTCCCGACGAGCTGCGCCACCCATCCGTCGCTCTGGGTCAATTTTCGATTAAGATCCTTCGAGTTCATGAGGTGGAGCGCCTGGACCACGCTGTTTTTCGTGTCGCGTTCACACGGACAGTCGCTGCTTGAGTTCGGCCGACCGAACGCGTCGAGAAACGGTGAATCAATTTTGTAGCTCCAGGTCTGGGCGGCTCGGGCATTGATCGGCAGGGCGGCGAAGGTGTCGGTCACGCCTGTGATGTCATTCACGGCGTCGAGCAAGACTTCGGCCGGCAATCGGCGGCGGTAGGCTCGCGAAAAATTTTTCGTATCGGCGAGATTCGTCTCATTGGGCGCGGAGCTTTGCTGATACAATTGCGAGCTTAGAATCGTCCGGATTAGGTGCTTTAGGTCGTAACCGTGGCGCGCAAAGTCCGCAGCCAAAGCGTCCAATAAGGCTGGATTGACACAGGGATTGGAAATACGGAAGTCATCCACGGGTTCGACCAGACCGCGCCCGAAGAAATTCGCCCAAATCCGATTGACCAAAGCGCGGGCAAAGAAGGGATTTTCTGGTGCGGTGAGCCAACTGGCGAGCGCTAAACGTGGGTCGATATCGTCCGCCGATTGAACGAGCGGGCCGTCGGGTGGGCGCGGCGACATGATTTCGCCGGTAACGGGATGTTTGACGTTGCCGCCGGCGGCGAAATAGAAGGATTCCGTACCCGCGGAGATGGGCGGTGAAAGTCCGGCCCCTTTTTGCTTGAGCGGACCAAAATATGCTGCGAGCTGGTAGAAATCCTCCTGCCCCCATTTTTCATTGGGATGATGATGGCACCGGGCGCATTCCAGGCGGGTACCCAGGAAGAGTTGGCTGAACATCGTGGTGAGGTCGGCGGGCTCGCGGCGGTCGCGATAGATCACCGCGGGTCCGTCCCGATGATTCGACCCCTCGGCAGTGAGGATGGCGCGCGCGAATTGGTCATAGGGTTGATTGGTTCGAAAGGATTCGCGCAACCATTGGTCCAGTATGTAGATACTCTTCACCCCGACGCGATCCGGATTGGGTCGGAGCAAGTCCGCGTACTTATTCGCCCAATAGTCCGCGTAGGACGGGTGTTGGAGGAGTCGATCAATGAGGGCGAGGCGATCGGGGTTAGGGTCAGGTCTGGCCGGGTCCACTACGGGGTTGATCTCTCCGGACGATGAACCCCGGTGGTGCCGGAACTCCCGGACTTCTGCCGCCGAGGGCAAGACACCAATCGTATCGAGCGAGGCACGCCGTAAGTACTCCGAATCGGAGCAGGGCGCCGAAGGAAAGAGGCCCAATTGTTGAAAATGGGCGTAGGCCAGTTCGTCGATGAAATTGTTCCTCGGCAAGTGCGCGTAACGTTCCGGGGGCAAGAGATGGTCCGCCGGCACGGTGATTTTCGCATCCGCCACCAGCCCTTGGTAGCGGGCCACGATGACGCCTTGACCGGTCAGTTTACCAACGGTCACGACCCCGGCCTCCGTGACCTTCGCCATCTCCTTGTCATTCGCGTCGAAGCTGGCCAACCGGGTTACATTGCGAATGGATCCGTCGCTGTAATGGGCCTCGACGCGCAATGTTTGGGAAGCCCCGGGGCGGTAGCTTTGTTCGTGCGGAAAGACGGCGAGACGATCTAGTTTTGGCTCGCCCGGCACCTGGTAGGCCATGCCTTCGCGCAACCACCGAACCAACAACTGATACGGTTCTGAATTCACCTCGAAGCGCTTTCCGCCCTCGTGCGGAAGGCCCAACGTGGGCTTCAGGAGCAGTAGGCTTTCGGCGGGCGCAGGCGGGAAAACTCGCCGACCGCGGGCGTCCTTCACAATGGCCGCAAAATCAGCGCGAGAATCGTAAGAAAACACGGAAAGCTTGAAGCCATTCTGCCCTTCCGGTTTCGCGTGGCAACCGCCTGCGTTGCAGCCGGCCTTGCTGAGCACGGGCAGGACGTCGCGGACGAAACTAGCGGGTCCATTGGTGACGGTGAGCGGTAGTGCGGGGATAGGAGTCTTGATTCGCTGACCTCCTAGCCGAATCGTTGGCGAGCGATGTCCGGCTTTGATCGGACGAACGAGTCGGTCCGAGCCGACGGCGAATAGGCCGGACGAATCCGTCTTCGATGCTGAATTTGTGGGTGGCGACAGCTGGGCGAGGAGTTTCCCTTCCCGATCCCAGACATGGACCACGCCGTTCTGCGAGCCGACGAAAATAATGCTTCCGTCTGGACTGATTCCCAGACTGAGAGCGGTGTCCCCAGCGTCGCCGATGCGTCGTTCATTGCCGGAATCTGAACTTTGCGCTCCGGTGTGGGCCTGGAGGTTTCGGTAGGCAAACACCTCGCCGGCTTGCGTCGTGGCCATGATTTGTTGGCTGGCAGCGCTCCAGGCCACGGCACTCAAACCCACCTTGTGTTGGCCGAGGGCAATGAGTTTCTCGCGAGTTTTTACGTCCCAAACTTTGATTTCCTTGTCCGCACCCACGCTGACGAGCTGCGTGCCATTGGTGTTGAAGGCGACTCCCATGACGGCTCCCTGGTGCCCCTCAAAACGCGCCAGCTCCTTTTTTGTGTCAAGATCCCAAAGTTTAATCAGCCGATCACCCCCCGCGGTGGCCAGTTGGTGGGCGTCCGGACTCAGTTGCAAGGCGAACACTGTATCAGCATGAGCGAACCAAGTTCCCTGGGTTGCTCCGGTGGCCGCATCGAGAACTCGGAGGGTCCCGCGACGGGTGGCAGTACTGTCTGCCACCAGCAACCTCGTGCCGTCGGGAGTAAACGTCAGCGCAGTGATTTGGCCGACTAACGAGTTTGTAACAGAGCGCAGGGCAGTTCCGGTGGCGACCTCCCACCAGGTCAATTGCCGAAACGCCCCGGAAACGAGTTGTGTCCCATCCGGTGACCAGGCCAACGCTTGGATGGCGTCCACATGGGCGGCGAAGTCGCTCAACACCGGAAAATTCGTCGTTCCCACTTCGTGCAGCGTGAGGTGGCCACCCCGACCCACCGCGAGACAGGTTCCAGCGGCCGACACCGCCAGCGCATTCACCGGTTGATAACCGGGTGGCAACGGTGCCAGCACGACGGAGCGCAGCGGTGCATCATCGCCGACCAACGCATCGGCATTCCACGGGGCGCCCCGTTTCACCCAGGTGCGCAGGACAGCAATTTGGGAATCCGTGAGCTGCCGTTTGGGCGGCATGTGGGGATCGGCCGAGGCCGTGAGCACTAGCAAGAGCTGGCTCGCCTCGGGCTTTTTGGGCACTAAAACGGGGCCATCGTCACTGCCACGGAGGGCTGCATCCAATGCGGTGAGATTGAGTCCGCCTTTGTGTTTTTCAGCATTGTGACAGGAAACACATTCGGTCCCCAGGATCGCCATGGCTGCCCGGGTTTCGGCGTCGACCGAAGGTCCGCGGGGCGTCGATTTAGCCGACGCGGGCACGACTGCTGGCGCCAACAACACCCCCATGGCAAGGATGCTAGCGAGTTTTCCAGAGCGCACGGTTGGGAAGTGATTGAAGGCCAAAGGTCCGGTTGGGCGGCTAGGTTACTAACCTTGGGTCGCGAGTTGAGCGCTGAGCTTGGACTCCGGGTAAATCGAATCTCTTGCCTGAATCGGACCGAGGCCACTGCTGGCGTGGAGGGGCAACTTTGAGGTGTTCATAACCGCAACAGTGTACTTGGTAATATCGGCGTCGGCTAGGGGGCGAATGACGCCCGGGATGAGCCGGAGCGCCGCAGCGCGCCGCGAGGAGTGGCGCATCCTTTGAAAACCTCGTACCCGCCGTTCCGGACGGACGTTGCTGCGGGTGGTCGCCGCGACACACCCGCGCTCCCTCGAAGACGGTGCTGCCGCCCCGGAGCGCGGCGGTGTCCCGCTCGGAGCGGGATCAGCCGCTGCGCGTCCGCAGCGAATGGCGCGTCGTATCAGGAATCGTACCCGCCGTTGCCAAGGACGTTGCTGCGGGTGGTCGCCGCGACACACCCGCGCTCCCTCGAAGACGTTGCTGCCGCCCCGGAGCGCGGCTGTTTTTTTCAAACTGCCTGTCCCTTTTTTCCGGCACAAGAAATGCCAGTTGATTTGCCTGCACTGCCTGCATACTGTGCCTGCACCATGAGTATTCAATACACGCTCCGGGCAATTCCGTTGCCCGTGGATCGGGCACTCCGGCGACGCGCCCGGGAGTCCGGCAAAAGCCTCAACGCGGTGGCGTTGGAGGCGTTGTCGCGCGGTGTAGAATTGGCGGCAAAATCCCAGGAATACAGCGACTTGGACGGCTTGATCGGATCATGGCGCGAGGATCCGACATTTGATAGGGCGATCACTGACTTTGAGCAGGTCGATCCGGAGGCGTGGAAATGAACGTCTTGATCGACACTAATGCTTATCGCGATTTCATGCGAGGTCAATCAGCCCGGGTGCAGATCTTTCGCACCGCAGAAACACTACAATTGCCGCTGATTGTCCTCGCCGAACTCCGCGCGGGCTTCGCCGTGGGACGCCAGGAATCCAGCAATGCCGCGAACTTGGATCGCTTCCTCAACAGTCCGCGAGTGTCGATCCTCTCGCCGGATGAACAGACCACCTATCATTACGCTCAGATCTACCAACAGCTCCGCCGCAAATCGACGCCCATTCCGACGAATGATCTCTGGATTGCGGCGCTGGCGGTTCAACATCACATGGTGCTCTGCTCGTCCGACACCCATTTTCAGCAACTGCCCCAGATTCCTCGCTGTTGACGATGCCGCCCCGCGGCGCCACTACGGAACCATCACCCGACTTCGGTGACACTGGCGTAACCGGCCTCGGCGAATGGAAGCACCCTTGCGCACTCAAAAGGGCTAACATGGGGATGGCGGGCTAACAGCCAAATTCGAGCGACTCGATGCCACCTTCCGGGCAGCGCCGGCACAGCCTCACGGCATAGATTCCACTGACAGGAAAAAGGCCCGCCGGCAATGCCTGTCGGATTCTCTGAAATTCTTCGTCACGTTTTGAACGTTCATGTGGGATACAGAGAGACATCGCTATGGCCGAAGCCCATCAAACCGTTGCCGGAATCGTCGCGGAACATGCCGCGTTCGTCCGCGCGCTCGCGCTGCGGGTCGCGCCTGCGCCCGGGCTGGCCGATGACGTCGCCCAACAGGTCTTCCCCGAGTTCCTTGCTAAAGCGGATTAATGGGATCTCACGCGCGACGTGCAACCGCTACTTGCGGTCATGACGCGGAACGTCGCCCGCCGTTGTTGGCGCGACCACACCCGGAGCCTCCCGGAACAGACGCGTGAACTTGCTGAACACATCCGCGCGCTAGCCGAGAACCAGATCGTTGACTGGCCAAACGAGGAAGAAACTGGAGCATTGCGTCAATGCCTCGACCGCTTGCCCGACAAAAGCCGTCAACTGATCGAACTCCACTATTTCATGGAACTCACTTCCGTGGACATTGCTACACGCATGGCGATGAAAGCGGATGCCGTCCGCCGCGCGCTCTTTCGGCTCCGCGGACAATTGCGCGACTGCATCCAAGGTGTCCTCACCCACGCTTGATATGAAGCCGCCGCGTCTTGACGCCGACACCGAAGCGCTCGTCCAAGGCTACTTGGAGAAAACGCTGACGCCTGGGGAAAGCGCCCGGTTATTGGTTTCGCTCCGGGCGCAGCCTGAGCTCGTCAGCGTACTGCTGGAAGGATTGCGGATGGACGCGCTCATTCGAAAAGTTGTGTCGCCGACGACCGAAGTCCACAGCCCCACTGCTTTCCCTGACCTAGCGAATTTACCGCTGGAGAGTCGACGGGGGCGGGAAATTTCTTTGGCTCCAGCCGATACCCCTTTGGAGCACGCGAATTCGCAATCGGGGCGATCCCACCCGTCGCATCGGTGGCCGGTCTTGCAATTCCCTGGGTCTCGCGAATGGCACCGAGTTCTGGCGCTCGCGGCGTCGATTATTTTCCTCGTTAGTTTGGCCGTCTGGTATTTTAACCCGACGATGGGCCGGTCGGCGCTTGCGAACCTCCGGGGTTCGGATGTGTTCATCGAACGCGGGGCGGTGTTGGTTCCCGCGGCGACCGGCGTGAATCTTTGACCCGGCGATATACTGCGTGTCGGAAGTAACACCTCAGTAGCGATTTCCTTCGGGGCGGAATCGACGCGAATCGAATTGAGCGGAGGAACTGAAGTGCAGCTGACTTCAATTAAGCAAGGCAAACGCTTCGAGCTACGCGAAGGGACGATCAAAGCGACGGTGGCGCGGCAAGCACCTTTCCGTCCGATGATTCTCACCCCGGCGCAAGCGGAAGCCCGCGTAGTGGGGACACGCTTCATCCATTCTGCGACCACCAACGCCACGCAACTCGATGTAACCGAAGGTAAGGTGCGCTTTACTCGCGCGAGTGATGGCGCGTCGGTGAAGGTGACGACCGGCAACTTTTCAGTCGCCTCAAAAGGCGTCGAGTTGGCGGTACAACCACTCCCTGGAGGAATTTTTCGAGAATATTGGACTAATTTGCCAGGTCTTGCCGTCCTTACACTCAAGTCACATCCGGCCTTTCCCGACCATCCCGATGGTCGCGAGCAACTGGACAAATTTGAAGCACCAAGTCAGTGGGGTAAGAATTATGGCGCACGTATTCGAGGGTACCTGCATCCACCCACGACGGGTGAGTATACGTTCTGGATCGCGGCGGGCGACGGTAATGCCGATCTTTTGCTCAGTCCGGACGACCAGCCGAAAAACTGGCGGCAAATAGCTATCGCGTTGTCGTCCGGGGCACATGTGCGGGACACGCGGGGTCAGCATTCTGCGACTTTTTCCCTCGTCGCGGGACGGACGTACTACCTCGAAGTGCTACATAAGCAGAACGCAGGATTTGACTACTGCGCCGTCGCCTGGCAAGGACCTGACCGCGAACGCGAAGTGATTCCCGGCCAATTCCTTTCTCCGTTCAAGCCGAAAAAATAGGGAAGTGTGATGAAACCCAGCCCACAAAAATTCCCGCCTCGGATTGTCTCCATGGGCTTTACGCTCATCGAGTTGCTGGTCGTCATTGCAATCATCGCCATTCTTGCAGGTCTGCTGCTACCGACCCTGGCGCGGGCCAGAAGCGTGGCGCAATCCGGAGCCTGCCTGGGCAATCTGAAGCAACTTCAAAACGGCTGGCTGATGTATGTCCAAGAGCACCACGAGATTCTTCCGCCCAACATCTCGCGGACTAGCGGGTTTCACCAGATGAATGTGACCGGCGCTTGGGTTGTGGGCAATGCCAAGCTTGATACCAACACTATCGGAATCGAAGCGGGTGTGATGTTTCTCCAAGTCGGTTCCCCTCGCACTTATCAATGCCCCGCCGACGAATCCACCGTTCTTGATCTTCGGCTTAGGCGAACGCGTAGTTACTCAATGCAATGTTGGCTGAACTGCGATGTCAGCAGCGGTACCGCCCTCGACGGCGTCAATGAGTCGCCGTTCAACCTACGAAAAGTCTCACAACTCGTCGATCCGGCGCCAAGCCAGGCATGGGTGTTCATCGCAGAACTTACGGCGAGCATTGACGACGGCATTTTCGCCATCGCTAACCCTTGGGCTTATCCCGGACTCCCGGATTTCTGGGGGGCGTTTCCTGGTGATCGGCACAACAATAGAGCGAATGTATCATTCGCGGACGGCCACGCTGAGTCTCACCGGTGGCACTTTCATCGGCTGGTTAAAGATTACTCTAACGCGCAGACCCCCATTGTCGACGCTAAGGATCGAGAAGATATCAAATGGCTGCAGGAAGGAATCCCTCACACCCGGTAACCGTGACTTCAAAGGAATAACCATTTCTATATGGATCAGAATAGAATCAAACGTCGACGTATGAAAACACCAACGTCACATTTTGCTGGTATCAGACACTGATTTTAGAAGCAGAAATCTGACTGGTTTCGATCAATGCGGTGGACTGGTTCCTCCGGCGCGAGGGCGAGCCGAAAGAATTCCTGAATGCAATCTATTACGCCGGTTCAAAATTAGTGGCGGCAGAGTCCAATGGGATCGACGCGGCAATTCTCACCTCTGCGGACGGCCAAATGTGGGATTATAGGGAATTAAGCGGGAGGGTCCCCCAAGGCATCGCTTACGGCGCGGGAATCTGGGTCGTTGTCGGCACCTCAGCTATTCTTACCTCTGCTGACGCCAAAACCTGGACGGCGAGAGTCCAACCTAGGAACGTATTGCAGTCCGTTACTTATGGTTTAGGCGTGTTCGTTGCTGTTGGGTCTGACGGTCTAATACTTCGCTCCACCGATGCTCGCACGTGGGTTGAGCAAACGAACGGGAACGATAATCTAGTCGACGTTAGTTTTCTGAATGATCAATTTGTGGCCGTCAGTCAAGGCGGGTTGGTTTACACCTCTCCCGATGGCTCTGCGTGGACTTCGCACACCACGCCCACCTGGCCCGAACTAGGATTAGCAGGGGTCACTTATGGAAGCGGACGGTACGTCTCGGTCGGCTACAATGGACGCAACAGATATCTGGAGTGGAATCAGATTTCTCTGGGGTTTGCTACGGAAACAATTCGTTCGTCGCTGTGGGGCGAGGCACCTTGGTGACGTCTCGAGATGGATTGAAGTGGCGAGTTCTTTCCGGGGAAGTGCTGGCCCCCACCATCGAATCCAACTTGGACATCGCGCTAGTGGGATACCCGGTGCAGTTCACGGCTGTTGCTGGAGAAAACGTCAGTAGCAGTTGTTGGGATTTCGCTGATGGCACGGGCGTAAGTAATCTGACTCACACAACGCATATTTGGAACGCGCCCGGTGACTATGAGGTCGCGTTCACAGCCTACAACTTCAATCACCCTACTGGTCTTCGAGTTACGATGACGGTTCAGGTTCGAGGTCTCCAAGCCGTACACTATGTAAACGTAGGCAACGCCAATCCCAGGCCGCCGTACACCAACTGGGCCACGGCGGCGGTGACCATCCAAGATGCGGTGGATGTCGCACTGAATTTTGACGAGATCGTGGTGACCAACGGCGTGTATCAAGTTGGCGCACGGACGGTTAACGGCACTACAAATCGCGTGGCAGTGAACAGGCCAATTCAATTGCGAAGCGTAAATGGACCGCAGTTGACTGTAATTAATGGCGATGGGGTGGTTCGGTGTACGGGTCTAACCAGCGGCGCTATTCTATCCGGGTTTACTCTGACCCACGGGAGGGTCGACAATGGTGCAGGTGGAGGAGTCTACGGAGGTGCTCTCAACAATTGTGTATTGAACCAAAACTCGGCCAGCTCCGGCGGAGGAGCTTACGACAGTACACTTAATAACTGTACGCTGAAGGAAAACTCGGCCGGCGATGGAGGAGGAGCTCGAGACTCGATATTGTACAAATGCGCGTTGATTGATAACTTGGCCAACTTCCACGGCGGCGGTACTTCTGGCTCTACCCTTAACAATTGCACGTTGATTCGTAACGCGGCTGATCAGGGCGGTGGAGCGTTCGGGGGCGCACTGAACAATTGTTCTCTCAGCCACAACTCGGCCCGGATTGGGGGTGGAGCGTCGGGCCTCGGCCACGGCGAATTCATGTCTCACGACGCGCCGATTACCTTGAATAATTGTACCCTCACTGGCAACTCCGCCGCTGACGGCGGGGGTGGCGTCTATTTGGGAGTATTGAATAACTGTATCGTCTATTTCAACACTTGCCCCTCCGGAGCGAATTACCAAAAAAGCGGCCTGACTTATTCCTGCACGACGCCATTGCCGTTAAATGGCACCGGCAATCTCAGCGCCGACCCGCAATTGTCCAGCCCCAGTCACTTGAGCGCAACTTCCTCTTGTCGAGGAGTAGGCAACGCCGCGTTTGCCGTTGGCACGGACCTCGACGGCGAAGTCTGGGCCAATCCTCCCTCCATGGGCTGCGATGAGTATCATGCCGGAGCAGCCCTCGGACCATTGACCGTGGGGATTGCCACTGCGTATACCAATGTCGCAGTCGGCCTTGCCGTCGAGTTCATAGCGCTGATTGAGGGTCGTGCCAGAGCTATCTCGTGGGATTTTGGTGACGGTCTCGTGATCACCAACCAGCCGTTTATCTCACATGCCTGGAGTGCGCCCGGGGACTATTCGGTTGCCTTGCGCGCTTACAATGAAGACCACCCAGACGGCGTCAGTGCAGTCGTAGCGATCCACGTCGTGGCGCCGCCCATTCATTATGTCGCGGCCAGCGCTAGCAACCCGATATCGCCCTACGCCACTTGGGCGACAGCCGCCAGGAACATTCAGGATGCCGTGGATGCGGCGACCCTCTCCGGTGGTGTCGTATGGGTGACCAACGGCATCTACGCCACTGGAGGTCGGATTACAAACGGAACGACTAATCGAGTGGCTTTGGAGATTCCCTTAATTTTGAAAAGCATCAACGGTCCTCAGTTCACAGTCATCGACGGACAAGCAGAGTTTCGCGGCGTTTATCTAACTAAAGGCGCCGTTCTGGAAGGGTTTACTGTGACCAACAGTACTGCCGATACCGGCGGCGGGGTGTGGTGTGCCTCGGCAACCGTCTTGGTTTCCAACTGTATCCTCACTGGCAACTCGGCTAAATTTGATGGCGGGGGGGCGCTCGGCGGCACTTTGAACAACTGCACGCTCAACGGCAATTACAATGGCTTTTTCGGTCGTGGTGGCGGAGCGTCTGATAGCACGCTGAACAAATGCGTCTTGACCTGCAACTTATCTGACGGAGGTGGTGCTGGAGCGTCTGCTAGCACGCTGAACAACTGCACCTTGGCCCGCAACGTGGCTGGCGGCCGTGGCGGCGGGGCGATCGAGAGTACGCTCAACAACTGCACGCTGACCGAAAACTCGGCTTATGATGGCGGTGGAGCGTACCAGAGCACGCTCGACAACTGTACATTAACCGTCAACACGGCTTCGTATGGCGGTGGAGCGTTTGCAGGGACGCTGAATAACTGTACGTTGACCGGAAACTTGGCGGACGAAATTGGCAGTGGAGCCTACGAGAGTACCCTCAACAACTGTATCGTCTATTACAATCCGTCCGATAATTACTATCAATGCACCCTGAATTACTGCTGCACGACTCCGATGCCAAACGGCGGTTTCGGCAATATCACCAACGCGCCCATTTTTATCGATCAAGTTACCGGTATCCTGCACCTGGATCCCAAATCACCATGTATTAACGCCGGGAAAAATTCCTATGCTCCTGCAGGCTTCGACCTGGAAGGAAATCCACGCATCGTGGGCGGCACGGTGGACATTGGAGCCTACGAGTATCAGGCTCCGACCTCGGTGGTCTCATACGCGTGGCTCCAGCAGCACGCCCTGCCCACTGATGGCTCGGCGGACCATGCCGACTCCGATGGGGACCGGTTCTCCAACTTCCAAGAATGGCGCGCCGGCACCGATCCCACCAACCCGCTTTCCCTCCTCCGCCTGCTCACACCCGTTGCGGACGGCAATACCCGGCTCATAAGCTGGCAAAGCGCGCCCGACCGCACCTATACGCTGGAACGTAGCATCAACCTGAATTCCATCCCGCTCTTCGTTCCGTTGGCGATCGACATTCCTGGATACCCCGGCACCAACATCACGACCTTCAGCGACACCAACACGGCGGGCGTCGGCCCGTACCTTTACCGCGTGCGCGTTGAGGAGTGAGCGTCCAGACAAATGCTGTGAAAACGAGGGCAAAGGGGTCAGATATGAATGGCACTTACTTAAGCCCTAAAGTCTTTTTGCTGAGCCGTTTACGTCGAGTGGTGCTGGGAAGGTTTTCCCAGAGATGCACCAGACTCAATTTCTGCATCCGTTCGAGGATTTCCTCGGCCTTCCGCTGGTTGGCAATGGCGGTTTGCATCCATTCAAATTGCTCGCGACTTAACGCCACGGTCACGGTTTTACCTTTCTCCCGCCGCGACCACTGGTAGCGAGGGCCGCCCTGTCCGGGTTCGCCCCGTTCCACCAGGCTACCGATGGCCACCCAACTGATTTGCGCCAACGCGTCACGCAGTTGGCGATATGCTTCAGAATGCTCCTGCGGTTCTTTCATAGATGTACTTTTATTCGACATTTTTTACTTGTCAAATATTAGACAGTGTAAATACTGTCCCATGGAAACTCCGTTCTTCGGGGATTGGTCCGATGATTTGAAGCGCAATGCTCAGCGTCTGACCCAACTCTCCCGCTCTTCCTCAAAAGCCAGGCTGTGGCTTTCCGATTGGTAAGTTATTGGCGTTCTTTTGTTTAAGCACGGCGATGATCACCCACTGGGCCACCGGCACTTGGTATCAACACGAACTCTCGCTGCTCACCCAATTGCTCGATCAATTGGCCCGAGGCGAGGTGATGCTGGGCGACCGCGGCTTTGGCAATTTCCCGGTGCTGGCGCAATGTCTGAAACGGGGCATCCACGGCGTCTTCCGCGCCAACACCGCAAGCCGTATTGTCGATTTTCGGCACGGCAAATCATGGGGCAAACACGACCGCTTGGTGTCGTGGAAAAAAGGGCTAGTCTCTCCGCGCTATATGACCCAATCCGAGTGGGATTTACTGCCCGATACGATCGAAGTCCGAGTGGTTAAAGTGCAAACCCAGGTCAAAGGATTTCGCACCCAGTCGGTGATCTTGGTAACGACTCTTCTGGATCCGGTCAAATACCCACCGAAAGAATTGTAAACATTCGGTAAACCCGGTGGCCGCGAAGCTGCGCTGATTTTCTGGCGGGGCCGTTGTGAATTCGTACTAAGCCATGTTGAGTCAAAGCCGCTGGGAAGTTAATTTAAGTTTGCAGGAGTCTCCGGAAGCCCGGGTGGAGCGGATACAGCCAAATGTTTTTGAGCGGACAGACCC
>JAYVTS010000380.1:0-31702 GCA_043788645.1 Verrucomicrobiota bacterium | reverse complement strand
GCGCGATTATTTAAGTACCGATGCGGATCGTCGGTCGGCGATGTGGGATCGAAGGCAATTTGCCAAAGTTTTTTGAGTTTTGACGGCGGAACATCAGTGGATTTGCTTTTTTCTTGGAGGGGTTGAAAGCCATAGAGAATGCCGTTGCCACCTGCGAAAACAATGGTTTCCTGTCCATTCACCCTCCCCAAAGCGGGCGAGGACCAGGTGCAGTGAAAGATGTCGGCCCCCATTGATTCTCCGTCCGTCGCGAGCAGTTGCCCAGTGCGCTTATCGAAAACGACGAGGCTAGGTGCCTGCGGGCGCCGGATCACTTTATGAGTATTATCAACACCGTTGCCGGTATTGATATATAAGTGATTTCCACGAATGAGCACCGAACTATGCGCCGCGTCGTGGGGCCAGATACCCACTGCCGGATCGGCTTTGAGGTCGAACTTCCACAAAATATCCGCATCAAGCAGTCCCAACGCTTGAGGGGTTGCGGGCGCATTCGTGCCGCGGAGCGAGAAATACCGGTCTTCGTCTTGAAACGGTCCATCGTTGCCGTTGGCTAATCCCAAAGCGTCGAGGCAAAGCACTGCACCACGATTATCAACGAGATAGACCCGATCTCCTTCGACCGTGGCGGGAGATGACAGGCCGGTCTTGGGCCAATCCATAAAAATATCCTCTTCCTGCTTGGGAACGACGAGCTGCCAGAGTAGGTGACCATCGGTTTCGGCTAAACACATGAGGACACCGCAATCGCCCTGCCGTTTGGGGTCGCGTGGATTTTCATTGTTGGTGCCGATATAGACACGACCGCCGGACACGACGGGCGTGGCGTAACCCTCGGTACCCAGGCTTGCCGTCCATTTGATATTTTTGCCCGAGACGGGATCGAAGTCGGCGGGCAACCCTCGTTCCGTCGAAGCCATATTGCGCGACCACGCCTGACCAAATTGTGGTTGATCGGCCGCCCGGATAGAAGCCCAAACGGCCGCACTGAGCAGGGCCATTTGCATCGACCACCGAAGGTTCCGAGCTAGGTATGTCCAGCGACTCATTATTTGTGTTTTTTTAATTGCACGTCAGCGAAGTCCATGAAGAGATTCCAATCGCCAGCGGTCATGGAATGTTTTCCGGGTCGGATAAAGTAACCGAGTCGGCTCTTCACGAGTTCACCCACCGGTGGTTGCGTGAGGGCATCACAACCGCCGGTTTTCAAAAGGCGATAGACCGGTTCCGCCCCACGCAGCATTTCAAACTGCCCGGCCGGATTGGCCCAGGTATCCTCCACGGCGTTGCCCATCAAAACGGGTCGCGGTGCCATGAGTGCTACGAGACAATTCTGATCAAAGGGCAGGCGGGTAGGGTCCTCATTGAACGCCTTATACACGCCGTTGAACCAATGGGGAAAGGCCGTATTAATGCGCTGAACCGACTCGCCGATCCGACCTCGACTTGGGGCCGTGCCGCCACAGCCCGCTTGATGTGGAATGGCCAGCGCAATCCGTTCATCCATCGCCCCAGCGAGCAAAGCGGTTTTACCGTTGCGGGAATGTCCCACTACTGCGATGCGTTTTGGATCTAAGCGGCGTTCCGTGACGAGTTGATCGACGCACCGATGAAATCCCCACGCCCAAGCGGCCAACGTCCCTCGATCCGCCGACGGATTGGCGCCGCCCGTCTGGCCAGCAAGCCAGCGATAAACACCGTCTGACACGTCTTGACGATCTGAATCGATGTCAGCCGTGCAAACCGTCGCCAAGGCGTAGCCACGATCAATGATCGCCCCCAGCGGCCAATCCACGGCCTGGGAACCGCGACACGTTTCGCCTGCGTGCCCGTCCTGGCACCCCGCGCAGTTCGCATAAATCCAACCGCGCGTGAGGGGGATGCGTGGGTCCGAATGCACCGCTTGATTTCCGCAGAAATTCAAGGCGAGAAACACGGGGACCCTACCGGGTGCATGATTTGGAGTAACCAGCATCAGATCGAGTTGGGGCGACGCAGGTTCACCAAACCTGAGAGTCATCGTTTTAAGCGTCGCCTTTCCACCGAGAAAATCGGGGTATTCACCGGTGACCTCGACGTCCATTCGGGCAGGTTTGGGCGGCAACTCTCCGTACATATAATGCTGGAAGAGAGATTTCAGTTCAGGACGTCGCTGTTTTTCCCACTCACGCTGGGTGCGGATCGGTTGCCCGCCAAAGCTCACCAAAGGGTCCGGCGGAGCGGAGCGGGTCGGCAACTGCGCGGGTTCAGGCCAAGCATTGGCCGGCAAGCCTGCACCGAAAGAAACAGCAACTGTCGTGGCGGAGATCATCAGAGTGGCCACCCCGACAGGTAATTGCGGGAACACACCCACAGCCTGGGGAGACCCTGCCCCCATGGCAAGGCCGTAGGGTTGAGGAACAACCCTGGGCCAACGTTTTTTTCGCAGTTGCGCCCCGAAACAAGCTCGATCTTCAGCAAAGCCAGGGGGCTCGACCCAGGTGCGTCCACTTCCGAATTGGTTTATTAAAATTTTGCGGCGAGCCCTTCATCTTAACCATGCAGGTCTCAACCGAAGGAAACAAAGGAAACGAAGCAGGGCCGCGGAGGCAACCGAACGGAAACGCATTTCCGCTCCTTCACGAAACCGTGAGCGAATCCAAGCATCATCAGATGAGCTTTTTGCCCGCCTCCGAGCTTCGTTCTCTTCGTTTCCTTCTGTTCCATTGAATCGTTACGGCTTAGTCGAGCGCGAATTCGTTGAGCCAACCGGGATCTGCCTCGAGGAGCAGTGGTGGACCGGTCTTTTCGAGCAGAAAATTGCCGAGGACCAAGGCATCCATGTTGGTGCGACGAAAACACTGCAACGCATCGCCGAGGCTACAGACGATGGGCTCGCCGCGAACGTTGAACGACGTGTTCACAAGCACTGGACAACCGGTTTGACGGACTGGGATGCTTCAGGTCGAACCAATCCGCGACGCGTTCAAGGCGTACCACTGGAGCAAATGGACGAAAACTTTCTCGAAATTTGATCGCTAGATTCATGACGGATTGCATTTTCGCAGAACGCGCATCACCGAGAATGCTTCGGGCTCCCAGGGCTCGCGGGCCAAATTCCATACGACCCTGAAACCAACCCACGACCTTTTCTGCGGCCAATAGGGATGCGACTCGGGGTGCCAATTCTGTCTCGGTGAGTTCCGTCGTGCGCTCCCCTGGGTTCGGTGTCGCGAGTGCTTCCAAGATCTGTTCACGACCAAAATCCGGTCCCAATAAAGCACCGCGCAGGGTGTCGTGTTGCCCATCCGGTGATCGGGGATTGCCCGAGTGTTGATACCAGATGGCCAAAGCCGCCCCCAACGCGCCGCCGGCATCGCCAGCAGCGGGTTGTATCCAGAGTTCATCAAAAACGCCTTCGCGTAAGATCCGTCCGTTTGCCACACAGTTCAGGGCCACACCCCCTGCCAGGCAGAGTTTGGGGAGCCCCGTTTCTCGCCGAACCTGGCGGGCCATTCGGAAAAGAATCTCCTCGGTTACCTCTTGAATCGAACGCGCCAGATCCATGTCCCCCACCCTATCGTGCGGGACGACGGCTCCTGAGTAAAGCCGGGTGATTTGGAGCACTCCCGCAATGGAGGCTGAACCGCAGATGGACCCGGATGGGCGGATGGGAAATCGGCACCGATCTTTTCTGTCGCTGTTCATCGGCGGTGATCCACGGCATTTTTTATTCACCGCTTTCGGAGGCAGGATTCGCAGACCTGGATGGAGATGATTTGCGAGTGAGGTTTGCTCCGCTCCGGCGGCCGGATACCCTGCCGGACGATGGCGCGATTGCTTGGATCAAAGCTTTGGCTCGGCACTCCGCCGGGTTTCTTAGCGCCGTCCCTACTTCGGCTGAACTACCTCCTCGCTTTCGCGTGACCGAAATTTTTCAGCAACTCGTCAATGGCCTGGCGCTCGGCGCCATTTATGCGCTGATTTCGCTCGGTTACACCATGGTGTATGGGGTGCTCCGATTTATCAATTTTGCGCACAGCGACTTGTTCATGCTCGGGGCCTATGCAGGATTTCATTTAGCCCCAAAATTGGCGCCGATTCTTCCTCTCGGCAGCGTGCCCAATGCACTTGTGACATTGCTCCTGGCAATGGCGCTGTGTGCCGGGCTAGGCGTATTGATCGAAATTCTAGCGTACCGACCCCTCCGTGATCGGCCCCGATTGGTCGTGCTAATCACGGCCATTGGGGTTTCTTTGCTCATCGAATACACGGCGCAAAATCAAAAACTGGGTTTCGGGCCTCAAGTCGAGCGTTTCCCAGCGTTGTTGCCTGAGACGACGTATCATTGGGCGGGAGTGGCGCTCAGTAGCACATCGATCATTGTGTTTGTGGTGACGACGATTCTGCTGGGGATCCTGACCTGGACCGTCAAGTACACCCGCATGGGCATGGCCATGCGGGCCGTGTCCTTCAACGAAAAGGCCGCGGCGTTGATGGGGGTGAATGTCAACTCGGTGATCTCGTTCACGTTTGCAATTGGTTCGGCTTTGGCGGCCGCCGGCGGAATCCTTTTCGCCCTCAGCTTTGGTAAGATTGAACCGCTCATGGGTGTTCAACCCGGGTTGAAGGCCTTTGTGGCGGCCGTGCTGGGGGGTATTGGAAACTTACCAGGAGCGTGCCTCGGCGGATTGGTACTCGGCGTCGTGGAATCAATCGTCGCTGGGCAGCCGGGGCTGACGTCTTACCGGGATGCCGTGGCTTTCGCGGTATTGATTCTAATACTACTCGTTAAACCGGAAGGCCTGTTGGGCCGGGCGACGAAAGAAAAAGTTTAGCATGGAACGTCGAGCGCAACTTTGGTTAATCCTAGCCGTGGCCGTGGCCACTGCGATTTCGATGGCGGCCCAACCACTGCGACTGAACTCCTATTATCTGGGTGTTCTGATTGATGTAGGAATCAATATCGTTCTCGCCGTCAGCTTGAATCTGATCAATGGTCACGCCGGTCAATTCAGCCTGGGCCATGCCGGATTTATGGCCGTGGGAGGCTACACGGCCGCGTCGCTCACGCTGGGGCTCGCTCACCGGTTTGAGGGTCCGTTGGCGACACCGCTTCTGTTTGCTTCGGCTTTACTCATGGGCGGCGTAGCGGCCGCGGTCGCTGGTCTGACGGTAGGGGTGCCTTCCCTGCGACTTAAAGGCGACTATCTCGCCATCGTGACACTTGGTTTTGGAGAAATTATTCGTGTATTATTACAGAATACCGAGGCCGTTGGTGGGGCGAGCGGTTTGAAAGGTATTCCCAAAGAAACCACCTTTTTCTGGGCCTGGAGTTTGGCGGCCGTCACGGTTTATACGATTGCCTGTTTGGTGAATTCAACCTATGGCCGGGGCTTTATTGCCGTTCAGGATGATGAAGTGGCCGCTCGGGCAATGGGTATTAATACGACTCGCTACAAAGTCACGGCCTTCGTCATCGGCGCTTTTTTTGCGGGCGTGGGAGGCGGACTCTATGCCCATCATAAACAATTCTTGAGTCCGGCCGGCTTTGACTTCAATAAGAGCATTGAGATTGTAGTCATGGTGATCCTGGGTGGAATGGGTCGGACGACGGGTGTGATCGCGGCCGCGATTTTGCTCACCTTGTTGCCCGAGTTCTTGCGTCCCGTGGCGGAGTATCGAATGATTTTGTATGCGCTCTTAATCATTGGCTTAATGCTGTCACGACCGCAGGGGCTATTTACCTTAAATCGAACACGTCCGTTGCGAGCATGAGCAATCCACTCCTTGAGTTGGACCGAGTGACGATCCGGTTTGGTGGCCTCACCGCCGTCTCCGACGTCAGCCTAGAAGTTCGTCCGCAAGAACTCGTCGGCCTCATTGGTCCAAACGGGGCTGGAAAGACAACGCTTTTCAATCTGGTAACCGCGGTCTACCAGCCGACCGACGGACGGATTAGCCTTGCTGGAACTTCGACGGCACGGCTGGAGTCACACCAACTCGCCGCACGCGGTGTGGCCCGGACGTTCCAAAATATCCGACTCTTTCCTAGTCTGAGCGTGTTCGACAATGTGCGAGTGGGTGCTCGCCTCCATAGTCCTCACGGTCTGCGACAATCACTTTGGCGGGGCAATTCATTCCGGGCGGGAGAGGCTGCCGTCGAACGAGAGGTGTTGGGTCTCTTGGAACTTTTCGACTTGGCTAGATTTCGTTCTGCGCCCGCCAAGAGTTTGCCGTACGGTGACCAACGTCGATTGGAGATCGTCCGGGCCTTGGCCACCCGCCCTCGTCTGTTGTTGCTGGATGAACCAGCGGCCGGCTTGAACCCGACGGAGAAAGCCGCGTTAACCCGGTTGATCCGTCAAGTTCGCGATCAGTTTCAGCTCGCTGTGTTGTTGGTCGAACATGATATGCAGCTGGTGATGGAATTGTGCGAACGAATCCATGTGTTGGATCATGGGATCAAGATCGCCGAGGGCACGCCGTCCGAGGTGCGGAGGAACCCTAAGGTGATCGAGGCATATCTAGGCCAGGAACCCAAGCACTGACATCATTCATGCTCGAAATTCGCAATTTGCAGGTCAACTACGGAGCCATTGAGGCCCTTCATGGCGTATCGCTTTCGGTGGCGGAAGGTGAGATTGTCACGCTCATCGGAGGCAACGGCGCGGGTAAAAGTACGACGCTCCGGGCGGTTTCCGGGTTGGTGAGTGCTCGTGCGGGTCAGGTGCTCTTTGCGGGCGAAGACATTTCCCGGCTTCCACCCCACGCCATCGTCAAACGGGGCCTTTGCCAGGTTCCAGAAGGTCGAATGATTTTCGCCAATTTGACCGTCATGGAAAATCTCCGAATGGGTGCCTACCTCCAGCGAGATCGCAAATCGATAGCGGCGGAACTCGATTATGTTCTCCACACGTTTCCGCGTTTGGGAGAACGGGCACAGCAAGTGGCGGGCACCCTCTCAGGTGGCGAACAGCAAATGCTCGCCATTGGGCGTGCCCTCATGAGTCAGCCGCGTTTTTTGATGCTCGACGAACCCTCGTTGGGCATAGCCCCACTGTTGGTGAAAACAATTTTCGTGCAAATTGGAGCGATCAATCGTGATCGTGGGATCACCATCCTCCTAGTTGAACAGAACGCCAATTTGGCGCTGGAAGTGAGCCATCGCGGTTACGTGCTGGAAACCGGACGCATTTTACTAGCCGACAGCGCCCAGGCACTTCGTACAAATCCGGAAGTGCGAAAAGCGTACCTGGGTGGGTGACTCCTTAAAATTCCATCCCGAGCCCGATGGTGAAAGCGTGGGCGGACGGATATTGGCCCTTCGGCGTTATTCCATCCAGACCCCGCATAATATATCGCTTATAGGCCAAGGATAGATAAGCGTGTTCACAGAGCTTGACCCGAAGCGCGGCGCCAATCGTAAAGCTCTCGAGAGCACTTAACCGATAGTCCGATGAGTAATAATTGGGATGGCCCGGGATCGTGTGGGCGGCGCCATCGCCGGGAAAACCTTCATCACCGGTAAAAAGCACCGTTACTCCGTCGCTTTGCAAAGCGTATTCGCCGCCGTCAGGCAACAGGGGATCTCCGTGGAATCGGACGGCGTAAAAATCGGCGGCGGTTTGCCGATGATACCGGACGAGCGGAGATAACATCACGCGGGAACCGAGCTTCTGATTCCACTCCAGGCCAATTGTATTGGCCCATATTCCCCAATCATCATGGTGCAGTCGATAATTGAGATCCGCACTTCCGTTGAGTTTCTGGAAACTCTGCGTAAAGCCCAAATAGCCGATTTGTTTGAATTTATGGCGAGGCCTTTTCTCGCCTAGGTTGACGTCGAAATCTACCGGATCAAATGCTGGATTGGGATAGCTAAACGTGAAATTGACACCTTTGTAGGGATCATTGAGATAGCCGTCTTGGTAGCCAAAGGTGAGGTTTGCCGTCAACACGCTACGGGGTGAAAGAAGTTGGTTGATACCCAGGAGAATCGAAGTCTCGTTTTTGTAAACGTATTGGCGTTGATAGGTCCCGTTCAACGAATCGGAGTTGCGGCTAATACCCAGAATCAGGGTTGAATTTTTCTGGTTAAAGTCGATGGCTTCGGTCAAGGCCAGCCCCAGGGAGCGGTAGTCGCTTTCCTCACTATACGCCACTTGAGGGGTGGTGGTAGTTCGGCCCGCCTTGAACGCGCCTTCGAGGAAGCCGGCATTCCGAATGTCTTGGAAGTGGGTGAGCGGTACGGCGTTGGTCCCGGCGGGCGGCGGGCCTCCGGTAGGTGTGGCTCCGGAAAGGGCGTCGTGGACGTATTGCCCGCGGATCGTAACTTTGGAAGCCAGTTCGGATTCAAACCAGAGACCGTGGGTTTCCACCTTCGTCCGGTCGTTGTCTTCTTGGTAACGCTCGTATTTGTACTCGACCCGACTTTGGCCCTGGGCTTTGCGCGCGGCTAGCGCGGTTATCAGGAAAGCCAAACCCAAGGCTCGGCTGCCAGAAAAAGAACAGCGAATGGACATGTTGAGGAGAAGTGACACCGGTTCAGCCAAAGCGTCCAGCCTGGCCTAAATATTTCGCCTCCACGATCCGTCCGCAGGCGGAAAAGCAACAGACCGGCACGAAATGTGCCTGAATAGGTGCCCCAGAGCTGCCGAGCTCAGACTCTTCCAAATTTGGATTGAGTTCCTTTACAATGTGACATAATAATAGCATTTGACTAACTTGACTAGATCAATATCGTGACTAGATCAATATATTATCTGCGGCCCCGTTTGTAATCCGTTACCAAAGATTGACAAAACTTCGATCAACGATCCGATTTGGTAACTTTGCTGAAAAATAAAATGTCCGACATAAAGATACATTGACACAATGACTTGCCACTCAAGATGTATAATAATGTGATTGACAAATCATTCGACACATGATAGCAGCACTCTGAAGATAATACATCAGGCATATCGTTTGACTTTACCTTGTGTTTAGTTAAAAAACAACTCGGTGTGAAAGAGTTTCAGTAATGTGTCATGCATATTGTTTGATAAACCTGTTCCAAACAATATGTCATACACATAGATATATTGACACAATGTCTTGCAACGATTTGTAATCAATAATGAAGACATGTTATTTTACATGGTGTTTATAGTAATACCGGATCAATATACGTTATAGACATTCTGATTTGGTTAAATAATGCGTCTCACATCTAATTTGACACATGCGATCCCGTCGAGGGAATCGGTTGTCTCACCTTTCCCGGCTGCGCCCTATCCGCTACAGATCGTTTCCTGTGACGTTGTCCGAAGAAATTCATCGTCGTCGAACGTTTGCGATCATTTCGCACCCCGATGCTGGCAAAACCACGCTCACCGAAAAGCTTCTGCTCTACGGGGGTGCCGTGCAACTTGCCGGATCGGTCACCGCACGAAAAAATCAACGGGCGACGACCTCCGACTGGATGGAACTTGAAAAGAAGCGGGGTATTTCCGTTAGTTCGACCGTTCTCCAATTCGACTACGCAGGTTATCGGATCAATCTTCTCGATACTCCCGGTCACAAGGATTTCTCAGAAGACACCTATCGCGTCTTAACCGCTGTGGATGCCGTCATTATGGTGATTGACGCGGGCAAGGGCGTCGAGCAACAGACGCGGAAGCTTTTTGAGGTTTGTGCCCGGCGCGGAGTCCCCATTTTTACGTTCATGAACAAACTTGATCGGCCGGCCCGGGACCCGATTGGTCTCTTGGATGAGCTTGAAGCGGTGCTGGGAATGAAAACGATGGCGATGAATTGGCCGTTAGGGAATGGGGCGGATTTCAAGGGGATTTATGATTTGCAAGAGGGTAAAGTACACTTGTTCGAGCGGGTGGTTGGAGGGATTTACCGGGCGCCAGTCAATGTGACCGGTCTTGCTGATCCCTTAGTTCGAACGAAACTTGACGAACAAACTTACTCGACAGTCTGCGAACAGATTGAGATGGTCGCCGGTGCTGGTGCGGAATTTGACCACGAGCGAGTGCTGGCAGGGAAACTAAGCCCGGTGTTTTTTGGCTCGGGAGTCAACAATTTCGGAGTGCAATTGCTGCTGGATAGCTTTCTCCGCTACTCAACCCCACCTCGGGGCCGATATGCTGTGGCGCCGTAGACGTTGAACGCTCTCATCTGCGATGCCTACCAAATTACTCTTCCAGCCCGGCCAAAGTGCGATACGCTAACATCCGTAAAGACCATGAGATTCGGCATCAATACTTTCCTCTTCGCCTCTCCGTTCAACACTGCGAGCTGCCGGTTGTTTCCGCAGTTCAGGAAGTGGGGATTCGATACCGTCGAAATCCCGGTGGAGGATCCGGCGCATATCGACACCGCCAAAGTCAAGGCGGCGGCTCAAGAGGCACGAATCGCGATCGGGAGTATTTGTGCCTGCATGGGTCCAGGTCGCGATTTCCGTGGCTCGAACGAAGAACAAAAAACGGCCATGGATTATTGCACGAAGCTTGTCGATCAAGCCGTAGAACTGGGGTGTCCTTCGATCATTGGGCCGTTGTACAGCGTCGTGGGAAAGGCAGATGCGGTGGAGCCGAAGCAACAAGCGAAGGAATTCGCTTTGGTGGTGAAAAACCTGAAACTGTTGGCCGAATACGCGGCAGCGAAAGGAATCACGTTGTGCATTGAACCCTTGAACCGGTTTGAGACGGACTTTCTCAACACGACGGCGCAGGGACTCCGCTTAATCAAAGCGATTGGGAGTCCGGCGGTGAAACTGCATCTGGATACGTTTCACATGAACATCGAGGAGAAAGATCAAGCAGACGCGATCCGACGGGCCGGTAAGCTCCTTGGACATTTCCACGCTTGTGGTACTGATCGAGGCACGCCGGGTAATGATTCACTTCAATGGGCTCCCATCGTCAAAGCCCTCAAGGACATCAAGTACACGGGCGATGTGGTGATTGAATCCTTTACGACGGATGTCAAAGTGATTGCCCGCGCCGCCGCGATTTGGCGCCGGATCGAACCGACCCGCAACGAAATTGCGGTGAACGGGTTGAAAAACCTGCATAAGTTTTTTGGAAAGAAGTGAGAAATGGGGCATTGGCTCCGCCCGTACCGCACCAGCTTTGCTGGGCCATGGGCCTTTTGCCCTGGGTCGTTCACGTTGAGCGCCTCAGTTTGGCGACGGTCGGTCGTTGTTCACACTCCTCTTGCCGATGCGCTTGCTGCTGATCAACAACGTTGCTAGATACCTAAACGGCGGGGCCAACCGGGTGGTGGTCGAAACCGTTGAAGGATTCCACCGGCGCGGCTTGGAGGTTGGCTGTATCTACCACAGCCAACAATCCGAACTCAGCCCGGACATCTGGACTCGCAAGGTCGATACTCTTCAGCCCATCGCGAAGGTTCGCCCGCAACTTCTTTCTGCAATTTCGGATTTTCGCCCTGATATCATCCAGAGTCACAGCGCAGAAGTCGTGCCGCTGTATGCGGATTGGGTTCCACATTATCCGTCTTGCCAATACGTGCATGACGAATCGTGGCATTGTTCAGGGGGTAATCGAGTCAGCCGCAACTTGGTCCACTGCCAACGACCCCATGGAGTGGCCTGCCTCGCCTGGCATGTGGTGAAGGGTTGTGGTGGACGCTCGCCGGTGGGTAATTTTCGGCGTTGGCTTCAGGTACAAGGACGCACCGCTTCATTGCGCTTTCGGCAACTGCGAATTCAAGTGGCATCGCAGTTTATGAAACGGGGATTTCTCGAAAACGGATATCCAAGTGACCGAATTGACGTCATTCCGCTTTATTCCGCGGCGCCAATTGCGGCAGCACCCACGGAGCCAGGCTTGGTCGTATTGCCATCTCGACTGGTTCATCACAAGGGCGTGCGGGTTCTAATCGAGGCCTTGAATTTGATTAAAGACGTGCCCTGGCGCCTGGTCGTTCCCGGAGATGGTCCGGATAAACCCGCTCTGGAAGCACTGATCCAAAAGCTAGGCCTGTCGGGTCAAGTCTCCTTGCCCGGTGAATTGCATCCGCAGGTCGTTGCCGGGTGGTATGCGCGGGCTCAACTCGTCGCGTTTCCGGTTTTACGTGAGGAACCTTATGGTTTGGTGGGCGTAGAAGCCCTCGCCTACGGTAAGCCCATCGTGGCGTTTGCAGGTGGGGCCGTGGACGAATGGTTGTGGCCGGGCGAGACCGGACTCAAAGTTTCTGCAAAATCGGCCTTGGCCTTAGCCACTGCTTTAGGCGATTTGCTGCGCGACCCCCAGCGTTGCGAAACGATGGGGGCGGCGGCACGACGACGGTATCCGCAGTTCACTCTCGATGCGTACCTGGATCGACTGTTGGTAAGTTTGGAATCGGTTCAGTCCGGTTTTGTGAAGAGTTCGGTTTCTTAAAGAGTGATCCGATGGGTTAGAATTTTTTGCTAAGTTCCATATAATAGCTGCGCCCGAAAGGATTGTCGACCGTGCTGAGGTAGGCTTGCCCCTGTTCACCGATATACCGCGGTGGATCGGTGTCCAATAGATTTACGATCCCCACCGTGATCTTGGCATGATAGGGCAAGCGGTAGGAGGCTCGGAGATCAAAAGTTAAGTATGAGTTAACATGGTCCGTTTGGTCCTTTTGAACATCGGGATAATCCATACCGTCGCGGAAGTAGGCAATTGCACCGAGAGTTAATTTGCGATATTCCCATGTGACCGATCCAACCGCCTTCCAGGCCGGGAACCCGTCAAAGGAGGTTACGGTGGAAATGAATTCGGTATAACCATCACCGGCCACGAATTCTGACCGGAAACTTAGCGTATGGGTTACCTCTAGTCCAAAGGTCCATGTACCCGCCGTTTCAGTTGCCAACTCATAGGTAATCCCAAAATCAACCGCGTCGGTAATCGTTGAGCCAACATTGGTGTAATCGTCAGCCAACGAAATAAGTGGGCCCGCCAACGTTCCTGACTCAGGGTCGATCAGAGCACCCGGTGATCCGTCTGAGGGACCTCGGGTATAGTGCCCTTTTTCGGCGGCCAATGCACTCAGCGAAGGCAAAGTTTGAGAAAAAGTGTTGATTTCATTCTTCCGTTTAATTTGGAGCCATTGAGCCTCGAGTCGCAGCCCAATGACCTGTTTTGGGGTGAAGACAATGCCGGCGGACCAAGCATCCGATGTCTCCGGTCGCAGTTTTGTGTTCCCCGAGGTCACGATGGGAACCTGGGCTTGCGGCGGATCATCGGGACGAAGCGGATCCGTGATCGCCGACCCCGTCAGCGCGTCCTGGGGTCCAGCATAAAGTTGGCGTAGAGATGGCGGGCGGAAACTTTGACCGTAACTAGCGCGGAGTAGCAAATCGTCATTGATCGGCCGCCACGCCACGCCAATCAGGGGTACGATCGATTGTCCGAAATCGCTGTAACTATCCAGACGGCCCGCCGCCTTGATTTCGAGCCGGTAGAGTCCTGGAACATTCCAATCCGGACTAGTAATAGGAATCCTGCCTTCGACAAACGCCGCATTCACCGAGCGACTGCCTTTGTCGGAGCGGCTGGGTGAGGAACCGGCGATTGCTCCAGCCCGAGATAACTCGTCCGGAATGTCGTTAAAACGTTCTTCCCGGTACTCGGTTCCAGCGGCGTAGCCAAATTTGCCTGCTTTCAAAACGTGGGTATCCAATTCACCAAAAATGCGCCCGTCCCAACTTGCGAGCTGAGTATTGGCCAAATGAGTCGTTCGAACCTTGAGCCCTTCAATCGTGGCCGCATTGTTATGAAAATTCGGACCACCAAAGACGTTGAGTGAAGTCGCTGGATTTAGATCATTGAGGGCTGCTTGTAGGTTATTAACACCGACATCAGTTGAAAACCGATTGTCCTCGGATCGCGAATAGTTAATGGCTGTTTCGTAGCTGAGTCGTCCAGATTCATCCACATCCCCCTTCAGTCCCGCGACAAAATCATAGGTGTGAGAGGTGGTATCATAGGTTCGATTCCCGGCCTCGACGAGACGATAGCGGCCGCCGGTGAGATCGGCGCCAAATGGATTAAAAGGGTTCGAAACCGGTATCGTCAGTTGGTTGCCATGGATCTTATAGCCGTTTTTGTCAACGACGGTTCCGAGCGGAATCCCGAGTCCCGAGCCATTGCCGGCAAAATCGATTGGAGCGGGTGCGAGTTCGACGTGTTCGAGGTCCCGGCGAGCCTGGAAAGTTCCGAAGGCCACCATTTTCTCCCCAAAAAGCTGATGCTCTATTTGGCCAAAGATTCCATAACGTTCGGAATCTGGAGTTGCCTGGGAGTGTTGAAGGAAGTTGTAGGCGTCGGAGTCGGGCGCCGAATTGGTAACATTCCCATTGTACCGATGGTAGTCCCCGGGAGCCGCTAAACCATCGGTCCCACGAGGCGCCACCAACGTTCGGGTGCCCGTTAGGGCTTCAAACGGAGTTCCCACAAGTCCTGGGGCGGTGCGGGGAACCACAAAACGCCCGGGAAACCCGAAACTGGACCCGAGATTGTAGCCTCCAATTCCCGTCAAGTCCGTGTTGCCGGAAAAGGCGCGATCTCGATTGAAAAAGGAGTTGCGTTTCAGATAGTCGGCAATCACCAACACCGAGGTTTTCTCATCTTTGGTGTGAGTTCCGTAGGTTAAATTATACTTTTGTTCGCCCATATCCGAGCTGAACGTGTTTCCGTACCTGGCATTGATCTCCAAACCATCGAAGTTCTTTTTGGTAATCACATTAATTACCCCGGCCACGGCATCAGCGCCGTAGATGGCGGAGGCTCCTTCCCGCAAAATCTCGATCCGTTCGATCGCTGCGAGCGGTAGCGAGTTGAGATTGACGAACGTAATGGTCCCGCCATCCGCATAGCCGAAGGGTGCGACGCGACGTCCATTCAGGAGCACTAAGGTCGCGTTGAGGCCGAGGCCACGGAGAGAAACCCCAGTGCCGCCTTCGGCAAATCCCGTCCCTCCATTGTTGCCATTGAGCCCTCCGTTGCTGGTGATCGGCAAGCGCTGCATCAGCTGACTCACATCGGTCACCCCCATTTTCGCGATTTTTTCCGCCGTGTAGATCGAAACCGGCGAGGCGGTTTCCGACTCCGCAGTTGGAATGTTGGAACCGGTGATCACCACTGGTTTCAAATCCGCTGCTTCCGGGGCGGAGGTGGCGTTGTCCTCCGCCATAGCGGCGGGAGCGATGAGAAGGGCACCGAGGCCGACGGTCAAAGACCGCCGCGCTAACTCGATTCGCCCCAAGACATGATTGGACTTGGTGCTCATACGGATCGGAAAAGACGCCGCCAGCGGCAGGATTCTCGGCCACCGCTATTTGGCTTTGAAAGGGAAACCTCAGTTGGCGCAGATAGCAAGCGGGAATTCACGACCTCTTGTTGTAAATTTAGCTAGGCCCGATCGGGCTGCTCGGTGGCCCTTGCTCTAGACCCAGTGGCAGCGCATTTGTTCCTATGCCGAAATCTACCTGGATGTTCGCGGGGATGCTCAGCGGCCTGGTGCTGCTGGCGGTGGGCTGGCTTCAGATTCGGGAGAATTCTCGCACTGAATATGAGGCGCACGCTCACGCTGAAGAACTCGGTATCGTCGCGGCGGGTTTGAGTGCCACCAATGCGATCCTGAACAGTCAGCTCGAAGCAACCCGTGCCTTGGTGAAGGAGTTGCAAGGTGCGGTAGACCAGGCGACCCAAACAAAGTCGTCCTTAGAGGCAGAATTCCGCACCGCGCTCAATTCGAGGGACGTTACCATCTCTGAACTCCAAGGACGATTGACTGTTAACATTTTGGACCGGGTTTTGTTCGATTCCGGTGAAGCGGTGCTCAAACCCGACGGCGAAGCGGTCCTCTCGAAGGTAGCGACGCTGTTGGCTCAATATCCAAAACGTCAGCTTCAAATCGTAGGGCATACGGATAATGTTCCCATCCGCAGCCGTATCCAAGGTGGGTTTGCCGACAATTGGTCTTTGTCGGTCGGTCGGGCGTTGGCGGCGGTGCGCTATTTGGAGACGCATGCTGGAGTCGATCCACACCGACTTGCAGCGGTGGGTTGCGGGGAATTTCGACCGTTGGCAAACAACGCAACACCCGAGGGACGGGCACGAAATCGGCGCATTGCCATTGTCGTTTTGCCCGAGGAAATAACACCCGATGACCTGATCGAGAAGCCGGGAGCGCCACTCCCGAGTTCCGAGCCATCCGTCGAGCCCGTGGGTGAACCGAACCCGCCCTCATCTCCGCCCCCGCCGACTCCCCGTGCGCCTTGAAGCGGGAATGAACCCTAAAATCCCTGATCTCGGGTTAAATCAGTTTGAGCTGACTTTGAGATTAGGAGGGGAGAGATTCTTGGTGGTGAAGAGGTTGGGATTTGTTTGAAATCCATTTCTGTGGGTAATGATGAGCAGTCCTCGTGTGCTTTCGCTTTCGGGCGAAGGAATTCAAATAAAGTGTCGGACACCCCCTTTGACACTTGTCCCATCCCTCCACCCCTTTTTGTCAGATTTTCGGAATCCGGCTCGCCCCCAGCCTAGCAAACCTCTTTACTCAAACCTGTGTCGCGCCACGTCCTCTACGCATTGTCCTTGGGAATATTTCTGGGCCTCGCCGTGATCAAATTTGGGAATCCGATCGTGCTCGAAGGTCAACTGGATGTCCCCCGGACCCTGGCCGATTTTTGGGGTTGGCCTTGGCCTCTGCGTTGGGCCCAAGCGGCGTTTCTACCGATAGCGATTGTCGGCTTGCTTTTAACTCGTCCGATGACGGTCTTCCGACGACTCGCGATGAATCGGTCCCGGTGGGTATTGCTACTCCTCCCCATCCTTTGGTTATCGTGGCAGTATCTAGCCGCCCGCACCTCGGTGGACCCGGGTCTGACTGGGCTCGTGCTGCCACATTTTACAGCGATCGTCGTCGCCTATGTTATCGGTTACCTCCTTTTTCGGGACCTCAGGCTGCAACGCTGGCTTTGGCCGGGACTGCTGGTGGGTATGACCTTTTGCCTCGTGAAAGCGGTAAACCAGTACGCCTTTGATTTTCCGAAAGATCTAGCAACCTATCGAGAAAACGAACGAACCGGCTGGACCAATACTCCGCCCGCCGTGCTCGGAGAATTGAAGCGTCTTCAACTGGTCCTGACCGTCAACGGCGTCGATATCGCAAACCCCATCATTCTTAAAAAACTAGAAAAGGGCCGTGTTTACGGCACCCTGGTCTACCCCAACGCACTTGCGGCACTGCTATTACTCCTTTTTCCGGCGGCGCTGATCTTGGCTTGGACCCGGACCGAAGCGCTCCGCCCAAGACTCCGCGAACTGGTCATCGGACTGACAGCCGTGCTGGGTTTCAGCTGTTTTTTTTGGACGGGCTCGAAGGCGGGTTGGTTGGTGGCTCTCCTTGTGGCAGGAGTAGCCTTGTTAATTCGTCGAGGGCAGGCTTGGAAAAAATGCCTCTCCGTGCTGGCGATTTTTGCGGTGGGCTTAGGCGTGTTTTTTGCCCGTCACGCGGGTTATTTCCGGCAAGGAGCAACCAGTGCAAGTGCCCGCGTTGACTATTGGCGGGCGGCCTGGACAACCGCCAATACTCACCCGTGGGTTGGGACGGGGCCTGGTACGTTTCAACGCCCGTACGGCGCCATGAAATCGCCGGAACAAGAAATGGCTCGCTTAGTCCACAACGATTACCTCGAACAAGCCAGCGACGCCGGATGGCCAGCAGCCGTTCTCTACCTCGCCTGGATCGCGGGCTTACTGTGGACCCTGGGCCGTCGCGCAGTAGGAACCTTACCGAGGAATCCTCTGACGGTGGCACTTTGGCTCGGATTGCTGGGATGGTTCCTTCAGTCAGCGGCGGAGTTCAGTCTTTACATTCCGGCCTTGGCGTGGCCCGCCTTTTTGTTGGCAGGGATGCAATTGGGGGCCGGGGAAGAGTCGACACTCGCTCGCCCGACCGAAGCGATATTGAAATGAATCCTCCACTTGTTTCCAGGCAAACCCGGCGACAAACTGTGACCATGTCTTTCCCCCGCTCCGTGGTGTTGTTGAGTATCGTCTTGGGTCTTCGGATCAACGGCGATGCGGCAGAACAATATACTCTCGGCCCCGATTCGCTCGCACGGCATGCAGGTGTGCCTCAGGGCAAATTCACCTCCTTTACATTGACGAATTCGGTCGTGTACCCGGACACCCTCCGCGAAGGCGGAGTCTATATTCCAGCCCAATACGATGGGTCCAAGCCGGCCGCGCTGATGGTCTTTATGGACGGTGGCGGCTACTCGGATGAAAAGGGATCACAACGGGTTCCCATCGTTTTCGACAATCTCATCGCCGCCGGCGATATGCCCGTCACCGTCGCGGTGTTCTTGAATCCAGGACGGGCGGGTGGCCCCGGAGCAAACCGGAGCAATCGGAGTTATGAATACGATTCGTTGGGCGGCCTGTATGTGAAATTCCTGCTGGATGAAGCCCTGCCCTATGTCACCAAAACATTTTCTCTAAATCTTTCAACCGACCCTGCGCAGCGTGCCGTCGGGGGAATGAGCAGTGGGGCGATTTGTGCCTTCACTGCGGCGTGGGAACGCCCAGATCAATTCAGCAAAGTTCTCAGTCAAATCGGAAGCTATGTAAATATCCGGGGCGGCGATGCCTATCCGGCGTTAATCCGCAAAACCGAACGCAAATCTCTCCGCGTCTTTTTGCAAGATGGCCACAATGATCTAAACAATGTCCACGGAAATTGGCCGCTGGCGAATCAAACCATGGCGAGTGCTCTGGAGTTTGCCGGCTACGACGTCAAATTAGTGATGGGCGAAGGTTCTCATAGCGGACAGCACGGTGGCGCCATTTTGCCGGACGCGCTTCGCTGGCTCTGGCGGTCCGGTGCGACCGTCCCTGCTCCCAGCACCAATAATTGGAAGGGTGACGAAGCACTCAACAAAGTTCTCCCGGGCGGCGGCCAGTCGGGCGATTGGGAGTTGGTCGGGAGCGGTTACGGATTTACGGACGGTGCCGGTGGCGATGCCCAGGGCAATTTTTGGTTTAGCGATCTGAATCGCTCGGAAATCTGGCGAATTCCATCGGACGGGAAGCCAGAAAAATGGTTAGAAAGTGGACCTAAAGTCAGCGGTCTCAAGTGGGGTGCCGACGGCAAACTCTACGCGGCCAGTCAAGGCGGTCCCGGAGACTTTAAACAACGGATCGTTGTCATTGATCCCGCCACCAAACAGGTGGAGACCATTGCAAAAGACGTGAAACCCAATGATCTAGTGGTGACCAAAGACGGTCGAATTTACTATACTGATACCGGTGCCGGTCAGGTGATCATGATCCCGACCACTGCTCGTGATCTGAGCGGTCCACGTTCGGTCGCGGGAGGTATCAATGGACCGAATGGCATTGCGCTCAGTCCGGATCACAAACAACTGATCGTGTCCGAATATAAGGGTAGCAGCGTCTGGTCATTTATTATTGGCAACGACGGTCTGCTGAGCGGCGGGGAGCGATATATGACTTTGGTTGTGCCCTCAGGTCGAACGGAAAGTGCCGGCGATGGTTCGACGATGGATGCTGACGGTCGAGCGTATGTGACGTCTTTTGCTGGGATCCAAATGTTCGATTGGACGGGGCGTTTGGGCGGAGTGATTGCGAAGCCTCGCGCCGATAATGTCCCGGTAAGCTGTGCTTTCGCGGGTCCAGGACGACGGTATTTATTTGTGTGCGACAAAGACAAAATTTGGCGCCGACCGATGCTGGTGACAGGGCCCTGAGGTTTTTGGACTCGTATCACCCGTCCTTCCGAACGTTTCGGACGTTCAACGGATGCGACGGCATTTTGAATCGGTGGTCCACCAAATCTCGGCGAGATCATGCGAAAAACGGGTTTCCCAGGGTAAATGATACGCTCCTGCCTCGAACCATATCAGATAATCCTCGACCCGAACACTTCGCGGAAATGGTTTCCGTGCGAGTTGATCGAAGGCCATGCAGGTCGGACCATAGATCGCCGTCAAGGTCTCGGCTCCACGTCGTGGTTTGAGCGATAGTAATTCGTGTTGCTCCCATAACGAAACCAAGGCGTGTTGCGTCCGACCCCCATCGGCAATCAGTTGACGCAGCCCTCGACGCTCTTTGATATCTAATACCTTGATCACTAGGACTCCACCTTCCGCAAACAACGCTCGGCCGTTCTCCAGCCAGATATCGGTAACACTCGGAAATTCTCGCAACGCTGTTCGAATCACTTCGGCAAAGGGCCGAAAGGTCTCAGGGTTATGGCTGGCGGCCAAGGATTGCCCCCCGCGCCCGAGGGTGAATCTCGGGGGAAGCCCACCACCGATGTCGATGACTCGCGGAGTCCACCGTGTCACTCGACACAATTTGGCGATTTCAGCGAGGGCACGTCGGTGACAGGTGGCATCTGGGAGGTTCGTGCGGAGATGAAAATGAGCGATCGTCGGTTCCAGATCGGATTTACGAAGCCGCTGGAGCGCCCTGGCCGCTTCCTCCGGCGTGAAGCCAAATTGGGTGGGAAATTGGGGTGATTCAGGGTCAAATTCCTCATGGGTACACAAGCGTAGACCCATCTGCCACCGGTGTCTTTTTGCCAATGGCAACAAAGCAGTGAGTTCGGCCAACGAATCAAAATTTACTCGAAGTCCTGGTTCGCTCAGCAGGGGGAGCCAGTGATGTTTGGCCGGGCCATTGATCAAAATACGTTCGATCGGAAATCCGCAGCGGCGGACAAGTCGAAATTCGGCTTCGCTCACCACCTCGGCCGGCCGGTCTTGGGCCTGCCACCAACGAAGGAGCGGCTCCAACGGTTGAGTTTTGGTGGAATACCAGTGCGTCGCGGGTCGGCCGAAGTTTAGCGCCTCGAAGACGCGCAACCGTTCATTCACAGGCTCGGGTGTAAATAGAAAGAACGGCGTGGTGGCGCCAGCGCGAAGGGCACTATTGACTCGGTCGCGCCAAACCCGAAGCCCGACCGCGGAATGCCCGAAGTGAGGCTGGGGCGCAGAGGGTAAGCGGCTCACGTCATTTCATTTCACAATCGGAATTTTAATTTTTTGACCTTCCTTGAGCTTCTTTGGATTGAGACCCGGATTGGCCGCTTCGACGTGGGCCATCGTGGTTTTTAACCCGTATCCTTTTCGATACGCGAGGAGAATTCCGCTCAAGGTTTCGCCCGGGTGGACCTCATGCTCGTAGTTGGTAGCCGGAAGTTCTATGGGCGGTTTGGGCGGCTTGGTTCCAGGATCGGTGGTATCCCTCGTATCGGTACGACTCGAACCAGCGGCGGGTTCAGGTCCGGGTGACGGCAAATGTTTATCGAAGGCTGGGCCGACCGGGGCCGCTATGGGCGGCGCATCCGCGAATTTTTTTAACGTTTCGTAAATACGTTTGCTGTCCTCGGCGCGGTTGTGGTCAATCAATTCTACCTTGGCCACCAGGGCTTTGAGTTGGTCTTGGGTGACGAGGTCTTTGGTCAGGACCGCGTTCACCTGACGCAACGCCGCGATCTCGCGTCGCGACTCGGCCAATTTGGATTCAACTTCCGCAAGGCGCCGATTGAGCCCATCCAGGCGATCCAGGGCAGTCTGGTGATTTTCGACAGTTTGGCGGAGGATGAGAAAATCCTGGGCATCGAATTCAGCGGCCACCGCGGTGGGAGCGATGGGCGAAAGAGCAACGGAAGCAAAAAGCAGGGAGGCGAAGGCACGCTTCATGTGGCGCAGACTAAGAATGCCTGTTCAGGATGCAAGCGGCGGACGATCAGATCGACCGAATTTATCGCCCCTCTATTCCGCCAGCTCATCATCCACCCCGATTGACCCCCGCGGTCAGCCTCCCTACGGTGGCGGTCTGTGAAGCGGTCAATTTACCTCAGTACGCTCGTCATGATGGGTTTCGCCGTTGGGCTTCGTGCCGATCCGGCGCTGCAAGACGGCGTGGCGGCGTTGGTTAACGGCAACGTCATACCTCTTTCCGAAGTTCGGTCCGCCGCCCGCGTTCCTACCCAAGCGCTGGTCAAAAACCTAGGCCCGTTCGTTCAGAACCGCCTATTCCGAGCCGGTCTGCCCACGGATGATAACACGGTTTTCGATGCCATCCGGGAGTCGAAGGAGTTCAATGATGAATCAACCAAGATCATGGCGTCCACGTTGGAGGGCATCATTGATCGAAGGCTCATCCTCGATGAATTTCAGAAAAAAGGCTATCGCTTACCGGATTCGGTCATGAATGACGTCGTCAAGAAAGCGGTGAAGGACGACTTCGGTGATCGAGTGAGCATGGTGCAGACGTTGCGAGATAAGGCGTTGACCTATGAACAGTATCGGCAAGATCAACGGGATCGGTTCATTGTGTACACCATGGTTCAACAGAATCTGCGGAAGGATTTGATCATTTCGCCCAAAAAAATTGAGGCTTATTACACCGCCAATTCAGACCGGTTCAAGGTGCTGGATCGGGTCAAACTGCGGCTGATGCTCTTTGATCGTACAAAGCACCCGGCCGGTGAAGCGGCCACGGTGGCGGCCACGGCGGCGGCCCGGATCAAGGCCGGCGAGGACTTCGCCGTGGTGGCGAAGGAAATTTCGGACGACAGCGCGAGTCGCGCCAAGGGCGGTGATCGAGGCTGGGTGGAAAACCGCGATGCGGATCTGCGAAAAGAGTTGCGGGACGTCGCGTTCAAACTGGCCGCCGGTCAGACCAGTGAAGTGGTGCTGCTGGAGGGTTCCGCGTTTCTGCTCAAGGTCGAGGAACGCAAGGACGGTGCCGTAAAATCGCTGACGGAAGTGCGCGAGGAAATTGAAGCGGACCTAAAGAAGTCGGAGGAAGAACGTCTCCAAAAGGCCTGGGTTGCCCGCCTCCGCAAGAACGCTTTTGTCCGATATTTCTAGCCTGATTGCGAGTGGGCGTTGGGCTCTATCGGAATCCAATCTACCGATGATGGCCGTGGGCATCACTCTCGGCGACATCACCGGCATCGGACCGGAGGTCGCGCTCAAAGCACTCGCCCGAGTCCTAGGCGACGAGGACTCCACTTCCTACGTGTTGATTGGCGACGCGGGCGCGGCGGAGTATTATTCGGGATTGTTGGGAGTGGAGGAGCCGCTTCCAACTTGGGCCGAGCGGGCGGAGGTTCCGGGCCGTCTCTATTTGCTGAGCCCAGAAGATTCATTGCCGACGGATCTAACGCCCGGACATCCGACGGCGGCCCTAGCGGCGGTGGCTTCGTTGCGAGTTGGGGCTGAGCAATGTTTGGCCGGTACACTGGCCGCGTTGGTCACTGCACCCGTCAGTAAAGAGTCCATTCTTCGAGCGGGACAACCGTTTGTGGGGCAAACGGAATTTGTGGCCGCCTTGAGCGGCTGCACTCGGTTCGCGATGATGTTGCTCGGCCATGACGAGAGTGGTCGATGGCTTCGGGTGGCTTTGGCCACCACCCATCTCCCGCTGAAAGACGTAGCGATGGCGCTTCGGTCCGCGGCGATCCTACAAACCATTGAACTCACCGCGGAGGCTTGTCATCACCTGGGCTTGCCTCGCGCTCGAATCGGGGTTTGCGGCCTAAATCCCCACGCAGGCGAAGGAGGATTGCTGGGTCGGGAGGAAATCGACCTCGTTGCACCCGCGGTGGCGGCGGCGCAAGCCTTGGGACTAGAAGTACGCGGGCCGACCGCCGCCGATACCCTATTTCAGCAGGCGTTTCGGGGCGATTACGACGCGGTGGTGGCGATGTATCACGACCAGGGCTTGGTGCCCTTGAAAATGGTGGCTTTCGCAACCGGTGTGAACTGGACCTTGGGTTTGCCCTTCATCCGGACCTCACCCGATCACGGTACCGCCTACGATCTCGCGGGCCACGGTCGCGCGGATGAATCGAGCATGGTGTCGGCGATTCGCCTCGCGCGACGGCTTGCGCGGCAGCGGGCGGTGGTCCGTTCATGAAGACGTCCCTCGTGACACCTGTGGGTCAATGGGAGCACTGTATGGCAGCGCCCCATGCGGTGTTGGCGTTGGCGCCGATGCAGGACGTGACGGACCTGCCGTTTTGGCGGTTGCTTTCGCAGTATGGAGGTCCGGATGTCTATTGGACGGAGTACTTCCGAGTCCACAGCACCAGCTCGCTTGATGCTCCGATTTTACAGGCCATTTCCGAAAATCCGACCGGCCGACCGGCGGTTGCGCAATTGATTGGCAATGATATATCGGCTCTGGTGCGCACAGCCCAGGCCTTGGCGCGGCTGCCCATCGCGGCGGTAGATCTCAACCTGGGTTGTCCGGCGCCGATCGTGTATCGCAAATGTGCCGGCGGCGGTTTGCTTCGAGAACCGGCCAAGGTCGATGCCATTCTGGGCGCTCTACGCGAGGCTCTTCCGGGCGGCGTTGGTGCGGTTAAGTTTACCGTAAAAACGCGCCTTGGTTTTGATGATCCCCGTGTTTTTGATCAACTCCTCTCGATTTTCGCCCGGCACAGTCCGGATTTAGTCACGGTCCACGGGCGCACGGTTCTCGACATGTATCGGACCGAAGTTCGCTATTCCTCCATTGCACAGGCGGTGAAAGCTTTGGCATGTCCCGTCTTGGCCAATGGAAATGTAGCCTCTCCGACACGGGCCGCCGAGGTACTACGGTTGACCGGTGCAAAGGGCCTGATGATTGGGCGGGGATGCATTCGTAATCCCTGGTTGTTCGGACAGATTCGAGATCACTTAGCCGGACGCCCGATTCGCCAACCGAGCGGACGCGAGTTGCTGGCCTATATCGGAGCGTTGTATGAAGCGACCACGCCCGCGGCGGATTTTCGTGAGCGGCTTCAAGTTGAGAAGATGAAGAAATACATGAATTTTGTGGGAGAAGGCGTGGGGCCGGAGTTTCTCCATCGGATTCGACGGTGTGTAAATCGAATTGATTTTTTTGCCATTTGCCGAGATTTTCTTGACCACGATCGACCATTGAGTCTTGTGGGAAAAATTCATGAACCGTTAGCGGATGAGGCTCAGCTAGCGGCCTAGGCGTAGAACCGCAGATGAACACGGATGAACGCGGAAGGGGAAATCGAGACGGACTTTTTGGTATTGCCATCCGTATCATCCGTATTACCTTTGCGGCATCCTGAAGACGATCACCATTAAAATTCCAGAATTCCTCAATGCTTCATTGGATGCCGCGGCGTTGATGCAGAGGGCTTCAAAATCAGCGATCGTGCGTGATGCTCTGCTGCGCACGCTATCCGCCGCACCGCCGGCCGAGACCTACGGAGCCCGGAAGCCGTCTATTCACGACCGACTGGGAAAATACCAGGGGGCTGGCGCGACCGGCATCAAGGATCTGGCCAGTCATCCCAAGCATCTCGCCGGCTATGGCCGTTGAACGGGGCGTTATCCTCGATACCGGGCCGCTAGTAGCGTATCTGGCTGAAGACGATCGGCATCACATCTGGGCCGAGGAGCAGCTCAAACAGCACGAGGGCTCCGTCGTACTCTGCGATGCGGTGATCAGCGAAGCCTGGTTTTTGCTGAGGCGTTCGCCACGCCATCTGAAACGCCTCCGGGCGATGTTAGCAGACGGTGTCTTTGACCTCTCCTTCCATCTGGAAGACCAAGTGCAGGCGATCAGCATCTTGATGGACCGGTTTGATGACGTGCCGATGTCGCTCGCTGACGCCTGTTTGGTGCGCCTGTCGGAGATGCATCCGAAGCTGCTTCTGTTGACACTCGACGCTGATTTCAAAATCTATCGCCGCCACGGAAGGCAGATGATTCCTGTGAGCTCGCCAAAGTGATTTCATCAGGGAGGCGGAACCACGGATGAACGCGGATGAGAAATGGAGAGAGGGAGGGGGTCGTTGCTTTTTCGCAGAATCCGTTTCCACACCGGCCCGGTATCCGCTCCAATTCGATCATGGATTCTTTGTTAAAGCAGTTGTCGACCGACGCCTCCTGTTCACCCGCCCAGTTGGCGGCCAAATTGGGCGTGACCGAAACGCAAATCCGCGAGCGCCTAAAAGCGTACGAAGCGGATGGCACGTTGTTAGGGTATCGTGCAGTGCTGAATCCCGAGCGGCTCGGGGTCGAAATCGTTCGCGCCCTGATCGAAGTGCGGATTTCTCCGGAACGCGGCGGCGGATTCGACAAACTCGCGGAACGGATCGCTCAGCACGCCGAGGTGCGGTCGTGTTACCTCATGTCCGGCGGCTACGATCTTTTAGTAGAGGTCGAAGGCAGGAATTTGCGCGAAGTCGCGAGTTTCGTTTCGGAAAAACTTTCGACGCTACAAGGCGTCTTGAGCACGGCCACGCACTTCGTCATGCGGCCTTACAAAGAGCAGGGCGTTTTGATGAAGCGCGAAGGCGCTAACGAACGTCTCGCGGTGACGCCCTGAGCAAACACCGCGCAGTGCCTGGTGCTTTGGGTCCAGCCCCTATTTGCGCGCCACGATTCGGATCAGGTCCCGGGCCAGAATTGCGTCAGCGCTAATCGGTTGGCCCCCACAGGTCAAATGCCGATAGCCCAAAGCAGCGATTTTGGCGAGCACTTGGCGAGGGTCCGCTTTTCGATCTCGCAGGTAGCGGTTGTGCAGCTCGAGACAGATCGGAATTTCACCGCCACCGAGCGTTTCCGGGGCGCCATCAAAGGCCTCCAGCTCAAAGCTTTCGATATCAATCTTGACAACATCCGGCTTTCTTCCCGCTCGCCGAGTAAGGTCGTCGATCGTGACCAATGGGACGCGGATTCGATCACCGGGAGGCTGATCGCTCGCGGCCATAAAATAACCGGCCAACATCACCCCCCCATCTACCATTTCGAGTTCGCCACTTTTCCCACCGACTGCGGCCTGAATGACCTCCAAGCGGCTCGTCCAAGAATTGGCCGCCGCAATGTGCCGGACCATCGCACAGGCGGTTCCCGATGGATCGACGGCAAGAGCCCGACCGGCCGGCTTCGACAAGGCCAGCATCACATGACTAAAGAGCCCGAAATGACAACCGAGATCAAAAAAGAGGGGATCCTTCAGCGGCCGAAGGAGGTCGACAAACTCCCTAAATTCAGCCGCTTGCTCCGCGTCAGAAAACTGAAACCTAAAAGCGTGTTCAATGGCCAAAGGCGGGCAAAGAAAGGAGCTGTCCGCATTCTGAGGCTGGTATCGACGATCCGGTTGGCGAGCCAACCACCACCAGCGGACGGCTTTTCCAGGGGATTTAAGGTAATTACGCCACCGGCGCGGCACTTTTTGGCCCAATCGACGGACTAAATTATTCATGGAAACATCATCAAACTTTCGTACATTGAAGGTCGTGGGATTCAATCGGCAAGGGGCAACCCGAGCGATTTGTCGTTTTCATGCCCTCTTCGGATCATATTCGCAATAAGCTCTCGCAAATCCCCCATAAACCGGGGGTCTATTTGCATAAAGACCGACTCGGCACGGTGATCTACGTGGGGAAAGCCCGCGATCTTCGGAAACGCGTGTCGCAGTATTTTCATCCGTCCCGCCGAATGGGCTGGGATTTGAAATTCAATGCGTTGGTCGATGCCATCCATGATCTGGATTGGCACGTTGTCAAATCGGAAGCGGAATCGCTGCTGCTGGAAGGGAAGCTCATCAAAGAGTTTAAGCCGCGATTCAACATCGACTTTCGCGACGACAAACGTTTCCTCCTCCTCAAGGTCAATCTCCAAGATCCGATCCCACGTTTCACCCTCACTCGACTTCGCAAAGAAGACGGTTGCATTTACTTTGGACCCTTTGCGCATTCCGGCAGTGTCCGTCGGGCAATGACTCTGATGCGCCGCAAGTTTCAACTCCGCGGCTGCCGCGCCCTCACTCCCAACGAGTCGGACTACAAACATTGCCTGTACGGGAACCTGAAACACTGCACCGCGCCCTGCATCGCCAACGTTACCCGCGTTCAGTATCTGGCGCAGGTTAAGGCCGGCCTTGAATTTTTGCAGGGCCAGGCCGACGAGTTGCGCGGAGAACTGGAGGCGGAAATGAAACGGGCAGCCGGAAAACAAGAATTTGAGAAAGCCGCCCAGCTCCGGGACGCCCTCGAAGACCTCAAACGAACCACCCAAAAGACAGAAAAATTTGAACGCGTGCCCTACACGCTACCCGTGGCCATCAACCCCGAATCCGATCTGCGAGCGTTGGCGGACGTGTTGGGATTGGCGACTCCACCGGCACGGATCGAAGGCTACGATATTTCCAATATCAGCGGGACCTTCATGGTGGCCTCCATGGTGAGCTTTTGGCAGGGCCGCCCGGACCGCGCCAACTATCGCCGGTTTAAGATGAAGACGGTCACGGAACAGAACGACTTCGCCTGCATAGCCGAAACGGTGCGGCGCCGTTATACCCGATTAAAGAACGAGGTCGAGGCGCCGCCTTCGGAGCCCAATGTCTTGCTGGAGAAACCGGCGTCCGAGACCGAGCCCACGGTCGATGCATCAGGATCCGATACGGCAGGAACTGGCTTAGCGGAACTCGCCGCCCCGTGGGTGCCGCGGCCACCGAGCGGTCCGAAGCTGCCAGATCTGATCTTAATCGACGGTGGCAAAGGCCAACTGAACGCCGCCTGTGTCGAGCTGGAGAACCTAGGTCTGAGACACATTCCGATTTTAGGGTTGGCGAAGGAGTTTGAGGAAATCCATCGACCGGGTCACGCGGAGCCATTGCGTTTAGGTTTGGATCATCCGGCGGTGAAACTCTTGCAAAGAGTCCGCGATGAAGCCCATCGATTTGCAAATTCCTATAACGCACAACTGCGATTGAAAAAGATCAACGAAAGTGTGCTCGACGAATTTCCTGGGATGGGTGAAGCGCGCAAGAAAGCGATTCTCAAGCGGTTCGGTTCCGTCCAACGATTGCGCTTAGCGTCGATCGAAGAACTGAAACAAGTGCCCGGCTTCGGCGGGGTGATGGCGGCGGAGCTCAAGCGGTTTCTGGAGGCTCGTCAGGAGTAGTCCGCAACCTGTTTGGAACCCATTTCCGTGGGCCAAGAGGAGCGGGCATCCCCTCACTCCGACGGCAAGGTGTAGTGCAGCTCCGTCAAGGTATCGGCCCGCTTGTCGCGGATCCGAATATCTTTAAGGAACCACCGATCATTGACCTTGGTAAAACTGCCGGTACTGAAGTCCTTGATCTGAAAACCGCGTGCATCAAACGCTTTGGCGGAGAGCAATCCTTTGAATTCCTCGTCAAGATAAGACCAGACCTTTGAATAGCCGTTGGTGCCCGGATTTAAACTCTCCAATACTTGGCACAGGCGACCATTGCTCAATTCGTTTTTTACGTAGCGTTGGGCAGGCCAATGGAGGAATTCAAGCCCGAGATCACAAACCCAAAAGTCCGAACCCGCAAAAGGAATCGCGGTTTCCGTCGCACTCAACACCTGCGGCGCACCGACCGATGTTGCTCCAGGGAAGCCGTGGGCAACCTCATAGATCGGCGCTCCCACGGATCGGTATCGAGCCGTCAGTGTTTCACTCGCTCCATTCGTAAAACGAGCTTGGTAGGATACGGACCATTCATTCTCGCCGACCAACGTGACCACGGTGACGGGGAATTCACGACGACGACCTTTGGCGTCGCGCAACCGTAACGATCCCCCATTGGTGCTACTGCCCCCGGGTCGAGCGCCTCGCAATTCGGCGGCCAATTCCTGGCCGATCCGCTCCGCGTCCCCGGGCGATAGGTCCGCTCCGTTGACCCGCTGACTAGCCGTCAGCAGCGGCCATAAGAGGTAGAGTGCGCGACGCAGGATCCGTTTCATAGTCGGTCTGGCGATTCAATTCATTCCCAGCCAACCTGTCGACCGGCATTTTCCCTCTCCAACCAAGCTTGTAGTGGCGCAAAATAGGATTTCATCGCCCGGGTGGAAAGATTCTCCCCCGTGGTTTCGCGGAGCAACACTCGCCAATCCCGGGTGCCGCCCGTAGCGAGCATCTTTTTCAAAAAGAGACCCACCTCTTTGTTCCCCGCATAATTACAGGTTTGAGGCGGTTGATGGAGAATGTTGCGAGCGATGTAATCATGGAATTGAAACTTCAACACCGTGGCAATCGCATAGCTATAATAATAACAGGGGTTATCATTGATATGCGTTTTGGTGGCCGCATCGCACCATTCCTCCCCACGGCTGTCCGCTCCGTTCGGCGGCTCAACTCCCTGCAGATCCGATACGTGTTTCCACCAACGCGCATTCCATTCGGCCGCCGGAAGCTGATCGACGTACACATCGTGCTCCCAATGGGTCATCGTGCCACTGGCCCAAAACATAAAGGGAATCGAATGAGCCAACGCGGTGTCCAACAACGTGCCGGTGGTGTCCTCCTGGTAGTCCGCCGGTAGGATACCCATTTGCCGGAGATACGGAGTCTGGCCAGCGGCGAGGGCGATCAATTCGCCAATACCTTCGTGAAATGCCGGATTGGCACCAATCCGGAGCAGCGGCGGCACTTCCGGACGGGAATAAGCCATGAAATAATATCCGTGCCCCAACTCGTGGTGAGCCGTACTGAACCACGAATAGTTCGGCTCCACGCTCATGAGGGATCGGATGTCATCCTGCAAGTCCACATGCCAACAACTGGCGTGAGAATTCTTTTTACGAGTTTCGCCTGAGGCCACCGGAAAGAGGTCACTGCGATTCCAAAAAGTGGCCGGTAGCTTTGGGAATCCGAGGCCCACATAAAATTCTTCAGCGGTCTTAGTGATCCATTCGGGTGCCCGGTTCGTTATATAGCGATCATAGTCAACACCCGAAACCAGGCCACTCCACTCCTGGGACCAACGGTTGTTGATCCAGTGCGCCGGAATCCGTTTGGGTACCGGCCGAGCGTATTTTTTCGCCAGTTGATATTTGGCCCACGTATGGAGCTGGAGATAGAGCGGCCGGAGTTCACCGAGGAAATCATCGTTGAGTTTCAACATTTCGGCGGACGTCATGTCGTAGCTCGCCACTTGAAGGGCGAAATAATCCGCATGGCCCAATTCTGCGGCGCAACGATTGCGGAGGTCCCGGAGCTTAATGAGACCTGATTTGAGCGCTGGCCCCGTCATTTTACTGGCTTCCCAAGCCGCTTGGCGAGCTTTGAGATCCGTTGATTTTGCCAGCACTCGGTCGAGGTCGTTGGCGATACAGTTGGTACCGTTCAAACGGAATTGAAATCCATTGAGGGTTGAATTCTGCGCCGTTTCGGCTGCGACCCGCGCATTCACTAATTCCGGGTTGGTCATCGGACCTTCGGCGGCGTTCAGAAGGCAGTGCTCTAACTGCCGAATTTGGAGGTCCGTCAGCTCCTGCCGGTGGGTCAGGAGTTCGCGGGCCTCGCGGATAATCGCCGGATTTCCATTAAATGCCGCCCGCGCCTTCCCGGCGACCTCCGCGCCCGCGTCATGGACTGCCGATACCTCCGTGCCGGCCAACCAGAGTGCTTCATTCTCGACGCGATACAGTGCTTGGTATCCGGCGTTAACGAGCGAAAGAAATTGGTCCGTGCGTTCGGGCCAGGCCGACGCGACGGTGAGCGGGACAGAAACAACCGCCCCTGCCAAAAAGGCAAACAGCGCCGACCGAAGCCACGATTTCATGCCCGCACCCTAGATTTTTTCAGACGGTGGCACAAAGACGGTTTTTGGGGCCAATGAACACGTCTGGTTTTTCGTACAAAAACTTTCACTCAAAGACACCAAGGCACCAAAAGATTTTC
>JAYVTS010000379.1:0-3023 GCA_043788645.1 Verrucomicrobiota bacterium | reverse complement strand
TATAAATCAACGGCAATGCGTTTTCGGCAATGCCAACGGCCTTTCAGCAAGTTCTATACCAATTGTCGTATTAAAATCACGCTTGTTGTGGGCCTAGCGTCGCCTTCAAAATATCCACCGGCGCCGAAATCTCACTCGGCGTCTCAGCGCCTTCAACGAAATAGACCAGCGATTCACCGGTAGGCGGAACTTTTTTGCTCAGATGATAGGAGGCTTGCCCGCCTGTAAACCAAACAGGATAATTATAAGACCCCGGCACCCCCCGCCAGATTTGAGCCTTGGAATCCCTAAAAGTGAAAGTCGTTCGCACATCGGCCTCGTCTAGCTGCGTCACCCATTTGGCAGGAAACGGCCGCTGCCATGCACTTGTCACGTCCTTTTCTAAGTACGCTGGAGTGAGTGCTTCGCGATGCCATATCCCATGGGCCGATAAAAGAGCCAGATAGAAACTTTGACCCGCTGCCTCAAATTCAATGGCTTCAAAATGGCGTTTCCCGCCCGAATCGGCACCCAGGCCCAATCGCAAATGCTGTTTCCCCTGTGGCCACGTCATCACCAACTCGTGATCTTCGCCGCGCAAAAGCCCGACGAGAATATTGTTCGCCGGAATCGTCAGCGACTTCACCGTGGGATATTCAGCCGGTCCAAAAATGAGGTCGTCGCCCAAAAAATTTGGCGCAACTCCGTATTCTATTGGACTCAGTACCCGCACTCCTTTCAATCCGTCGGAAGGTTTCACTTCAACAATTTCCGTCTTACCAAAGGAAAACATGACCGAAACCTCGGGAGCCCCGTCTGCTGAAAAGAAAGCTTCTACCACCACTTCGTCCCCCACGTTGCGGACGATATCACAACGGCTGATGGTGGTTCCTGATGTTTTAGCCGAGAGCGGAGTGAGTTCGGCCACCACCCGACCCAGCATGAAAGTCTCCTCAGCCGACTTGCCCGCGGGTAGAGAGGCCGCGACCGGCGGTGCATAGAGGGTCACTCGGCCCTGAGTCGCCCAGAAAACCGCCAGGTAGTTCCTATTCTCCACGACGGCATCCCCCTTAAAAACATACTCACGACCATAGTAACCCGGATCAGATGCTGACTTAACCGGGTCAGCCTCTAACTTCAAAAGGTCTCCCGGCACAGAAGTCCAGTGGCTTCGATCCATCCGGCTGGCACGGTCGGGAAACGGTGAGCCGGTATCGAAGAGAGTAATATTTGGAGCGGCCTGGATGGGAAACCCGATAACCGATGTGACGGCGAACCATGAGAGTGCCCACCAGACGCCATTGCGTCCCGCTTTTCCTGGGTGACAAATTCGGTGGAGTGACTTCATATTTAATAAAGATTATTCGGAGCGACTGGAGATAACGCGACGGCAGGGTCCACGTACGTTGGGGCGGACATTGCTAGATAAGGATAATCGTAGGCGAATAGCGAACCCAATGCACCACCAAATTTCCAATTATTCTGCCCGTTCCTACGAGTCGGCCAGCCGGTCAGTACGTTCAATGAGTGAAGCGAAAAAGCCGGGGAATCGCTTCCCCGGCTTTTCCCGTTTTACCGTTGATTACTTACTGCTTTTTGAGCCGGTAAAAGGCAGTTCCGGAACCAACCGTTACCGTGACGCTATTGTTGGCAACGCCGGTCACGGGTTGCCAGGAGGTCCCCGACAAGACACCGGACGATTCGAGTGCGTAGCCCGTGACACTGATGGGCCATGACAACGTGAGGCTTCCCGCCGTACGACTAATCGCGAGCACCGGGGCGGCACCACTTGTGACCGCAATGCCGTACTTCGTCCCTAAGTAACTCACCACGGACGCACGGTCCGCGGCGGATAGGGCGGTGTTATAAATGACGATCTCGGCGATATCTCCCTTCATCCGTGTAAACTGATCACCGCGTGTGCCAATCAAAAGCGGGGCTCCTGAGTCACCCGGAGTGGCTGCAATTTGTGTTTCCCCATTGGAATCGCCGTTGAGGTATTGACGCAGCGTCTTGCCCGCCATATCAAACCCTACCACCGCAAAGGAACCCGCTAGCAGTGGAGTGGTCCCATCGAGCGATCCGAGATCCGTACCATTGCCCCGGAAGGTACGCGGAACACCCGTATTGGGCAACGTATACCAATCAAAACTCGCCGGCTGATTTCCCGCGGTCTTTGTCCAAACGGCTCGGTAACTGTCGAAATCAGTGATGTTGATGACGAAAAAAGTCGTTACATCGCCGACGATGGCAATACTGGGAGCGTTAGACACCGAGAGGAAATCGTTATCTCCGTCGAAACGCAGCACAGGCTTGCCGTTCGCGACATTCGGGACGACTTGCGGTTGTAAATTGGTGGCAATCTGGAACGCGTTATTAAGATTTCCGGATTGGTCCGCCCAAGCACTCACGCTGCCGCCGGTGGCGGTAACCCCCTGGTCCGCGCTCAGCCACAGCTTGAGATTCGACGCCGCGGGAAGCGGAATATGGACGGTGGTAGTAATGGTAAGCGAGACCGGGTTTGAAGTCCGGGAGCCGCCGAGATTATCCACCGCAATCGCCGTCAACGTGGCATTATCCGCCGTGGGGAACGAAATGACGGTGCTAAAAGGGGCGTTCGTTTTTGAGGCGACCACGGCGCCGTTCAACAGGAAACTCACCCGCGCAATGGTACCATCGGAATCGGCCGCCGTTGCGGTCACGGTAACGTTGGTCGGCGCGCTTAACGTAAGCCCATCAACGGGCGCCGTGAGGCTAATGGTGGGCGGGGTGTTCGTGGGTGTTGCAATCGAAAGACCGTATTTTCCGGCCAGATAGAGTTCCGCTTGCTTACGTTCGGAATCGGAGAGCGCCGTATTATAGATTAGTATTTCCGCCAGATCGCCCTTGAGCTTGGTAAAGAAATCGCCCCGGGTTCCAATGAGCAACGAGGTGTCGCCGTCGGCTAAGGTGGCGGCGATGGTTCCCGTCCCGTTCTTACCGCCATTCAGATAATGGGTGATTGCCGTACCGGCTGCTGAAAAGCCAGCGATTTGAAAGGCGCC
>JAYVTS010000378.1:0-19075 GCA_043788645.1 Verrucomicrobiota bacterium | reverse complement strand
TTATTTGGCTTCCGCGCTGCAGAATTTCCCGGTGGTGGAACGAACAAGACTGGCGTTGAAACTGGTGGTCCGCGGCGAGGATGCGAACGATCACAATCTGCCGCTGCTCATCTGGCAAGGCATTGAGCCCTTGGTAGCCACGCAACCGGACGTGGCGGCTCGCCTATTTTCGGCCAGCCGAATTCCGCTGCTCCAAGTGCTGATCGCACGCCGGTTGGGAGAGGAATTGGAAAATGCGCCGGAGAGTTTTAACCGATTGTTGGTGGAAGCGAGGAAGGATTCCTTCGCTCAGGCAAACCTCGTGTCCGGATTGTCGGCCGCTACGAAAGGATGGCGTAAAGCCGAGGCGCCGCACGGCTGGGCAGCGTTCGCGGAAGTCGCCCTGAAACATCCGGATACCGAAGTGCCGAAGTGCGTTCGTGATTTGGGTGTGCTGTTTGGGGACGGCCGGGCTTTGGACCAGGTTCGTGCGGTGCTCGCCGATGAGCACGCGACGGCCAATGAACGCCGCCGAGCCCTAGCCACGTTGTTGGAGAATCGGGCTCCCAATCTGGCACCGCTCTTGAAACAAGTGGCGACCGAGACAACGCTCGCCTCGCCTGCACTCGTTGGTTTGTTGCAACTCGGGGATGCGGAAGCACCGGGGCTCGCGCTCAGCAAATATCAATGGGTGGCAGCCGATCAGCGGCCTCCGTTGCTGAGTGCCTTAGTCACTCGATTGGACGGAGCCCGCGAGTTGCTGAAGGCGCTCGCCAGCGGTCGCGTTCCGAAAGCCGATGTCACTCCTTTTCACGCTCGGCAGTTGGCCGGGTTGGGCGATGCCGCGTTAACTCAACAGCTCTCCGAAGTCTGGGGTGTGATTCGACCGCTCGACGCGGATAAGCGGTCCGTCATTGCTAAATTTCGTTCGACTTTTTCGGGAGAGACGCTGGCCCAGGCGGATCTCAGACAGGGTCGGCTATTGTTTCAGCAACGGTGTGGGGTTTGCCATTCGCTCTACGGGGAAGGGGCACATGTGGGCCCTGATCTAACGGGCTCCGGTCGGGCGAATCTTGATTATCTGCTAGAAAATGTGATCGACCCAAGCGCCGTTGTTCCGGTGGACTATCGGATGACGATTGCGACGCTAAACGACGGGCGAATATTAAACGGAATCCTGAGTGCCAGAACGGACCGTACGGTGGTGTTGCAAGGGCAGGGAGAACCCGTGACCTTAGAGATTTCTGAGCTTGCGACGCTCGAGACGGTCACCCAATCGCTGATGCCGGAGGGATTAATCGAGGGACTGTCGTTGGACGCAGCTCGCGATTTGTTGAGCTACCTCATGCATGCGGGCCAGGTGCCGTTGCCGTAATTCCCAGGAACCGTTTCTGGGCACGCCGATCCGAGGCTGAGTGGGTCCAAATTCTTGTGATGACTCCAGCATTGCTTGCGGGAACTCCGTCCGTAGGTTCGGACTTTGTGGAATCGGCTTCTCTCTATACCGCTCGTCGCGCTCATCTGGAAGATCTACCTGCGCTCTTACAGCTCTGGCAACGGGCCGGATTGCCCGGAGAACAGTTGGAAAAGTTCCTCACGGAGTTCCAAGTTATTCCGGGCGAAGAAGGCGTCATTCTGGCGGCCATTGGCCTGCAGATCACCGGCGACGAAGCCCTCCTTCATAGCGAAGCCGTTGCCCGGGAGAGCGAGGCGGATGCTTGCCGGACAGCTTTGTGGACGCGCATGCAAATTGTCGTGCGTAATCAAGGAGTCATCCGGCTTTGGACGCTGGAGGACGCGGGCTTTTGGCGCGGATTGTTCCAAGTCGCGCAACCGGCGGAGATTGCGGCGCTCAAGTCCCCCTTCGCCGATCCCGCTGCGGCGTGGTACACGCTGCGACTTTTGGATGAAGTCCAGATGAAGAAGCTCGTGAACGAACAGATGATTCTGCGCGGAGGCTCTTTGGACGAAGATCGAGCTGAGTTCGCGGAGAAGGTTCGGAAAGTGAAGCTCGTGGCGTATTCCTTCGCGGCGGCGGTGATTGGCCTCTTACTGGTTTTCGCCTTTTATTTGGTCGTTCACCGGGAGACCCTCCAACGAGTCGTGCAAGGCAGGTAGGGTCATCCTTCTTCTCCGTTCACCCGTGGGAGGGTGAAAAAGAAGGTGGTGCCGCGGCCGAGTTCGCTCTCGACGCGTACTTCGCCGCCGTGGGCTTGGACGATGTGTTTCACAATACTGAGCCCAAGGCCCGTGCCCCCCAATTCACGGGATCGACCTTTGTCGACCCGGAAGAATCGTTCAAAAACCCGTTCCTGAGCGTCAGCTGGGATCCCTTGTCCATCGTCCCTCACCCACGCCTCCGCGATGTCTTCGTGTAACGAATGGGCTCCTAGGACGACGTGCCCTTGGGGGCGGCCATATTTGATCGCGTTGTCAATCAAGTTCGCGTAAACTTGTTGGAGCCGGTCCGCATCGCCATGGATTTGGAGGCGCGCTGGGATTTCGTTGATCAGAGTGATCGAGCGATCTTTGGCTTTGGCGTGGAGGGTTTCGAGGACTTCTTCGGCCACGTTGCGAAGTTCGATGGGTTGAAGGTTCAGCAGCGCCCGACCGGATTCGAGTTTTGAAACCGTTAGCAAATCCTCGATCAGATAGGTAAGTCGATCCGCGTGTTTATCGATGATTTGTAGAAACCGAGCGGTGGCCACGGGGTCGTCCTTGGCACCACCGAGAAGGGTTTCGGCAGATCCCTTAATTAACGACAGTGGCGTACGCAGTTCATGGGAGACATTGGCTACGAAATCGCGGCGCAGTTCTTCGAGGCGATGCCGATCCGTTAGGTCATGAAAGACAAGGAGCGTGCCGGCCGGGATACGGTCGGGATCGCGGAGGGAGACGGCATTGATTTGAAACGTGCGCGGTTGATCCCCTAGGGTGGCCAGTTCAAATTCTTCGAGGCGACCCAGCTGTTTGACCTGAGTCATCGCCTGACCCAAGCCGGGGTATCGCAAGACTTCCAGTAAGGGGCGACCTCGAAAATCCGGTCCGAGGGCGAACTGGCGTTGCAACGCGGGATTGGCGTGTTCAATCGCGCCTTTTTCATCCAGCAGGAGCACGCCTTCCACCATTGCATCCAGGAGGGCTTGTTGTTTGGATTGTTCTTCGACGAGTTCCAGGTGGCGGGCGGTTTTGAGTTCAGCAAACCGAAGCGAGCGCTCGCGGATGTCGGCCACGAGCCATGTATTGCGGCGGTAGAGCCACCAAGTAACACCGGTTAGGAGGGCGATTCCGCCCCAGGCAATGGGCAGGGCAGGGTTCATAAGAGGAGAAGCTGGGGCTCGTCAGGTTTCGACAAAGCGGTAGCCGACACCGCGCACGGTATCGAGATGTTTGGCGGCGTCACCGAGTTTTTCCCGGAGGCGACGCATATGGGTATCGACCGTCCGCGTGTCGATCAAATTGTCATACTCCCACACGTCGCGTAGCAAGGCTTCGCGGGTCTGCACGCGACCACGGCGTTGGGCTAGGGTGAGGAGGAGGCGGAATTCGGTGGCGGTGAGTTCAACCGCGCGGCCTTTTACGGTCACGGAGTGACGCGGCACATCCACGGAGAGTTCGCCGCAGTGGAAATGGTCGAGCTTGGTTTCAGGTTCAGCGTGACGTTGGAGCAGTTTCTTGATTCGTAGAACCAGCTCTCGTGGGCTGAATGGTTTGGTAATGTAATCGTCCGCGCCGAGTTCAAGACCCAGGACGCGATCCACCTCCGCCGCTCGCGCGGTGAGCATAATGATTGGAATCCCGGTGGTTGCTGCTTCGAGCCGGAGAATGCGACAGGCTTCCAGGCCATCGACATCCGGCATCATGATGTCTAGCAGAATGAGATCGGGCAGGTCTTGACGCGCCCGCTTGAGTGCTTCGGCCCCGTCACCAGCGGTGATGACGGAGTAGCCCGCCGCTTTGAGGTTAAATCCGACTAACTCCAAAGCGTCCGGTTCGTCGTCGACAACAAGTATCTTAGCCATCCGCAGCTGAGATAGGCCGGGTGCGCCCGGGCTGCAATGACGGTCCAGTTACAAGCAGGTGACGGGACGGTGACGGGGTGGGTGGGGCAGGTGCCGGGTCTCAGGTGTCCGAAACCTGGAACCCGAAACCTGCTCACGAAATAATTCGCGAGCTGTCGTTGAGAAAGATGCCTTTGAACATCATTTCGAGGGCTTGGGCGTTGGTCGCTTTCGACAGCGCTTCGCGGTCCGAAATTTTTCGATCTTGCACCAAATTGTAGAGGGCTTGGTTAAACGTTTGCATCCCGTCGTCCGCGCCGGTTTCTAGAGCGGCATTGATCTTCTCTAGGCGATTGTCCTCCAGCATTTTCTTCACGGTTTGCGTATTAATGAGGATTTCGAGTGCGGGCGTGACGCCGCCGGCAATGGTACCGACCATTCGTTGGCAGATGACGGCGCGGAGCGTTCCGGCCAATTGGCGCCGGACTTGTTCTCGTTCGTCGGGTTTGAAGAAATCGAGAATTCGGCCAATGGACTGGGACGCATTCTGGGTGTGGAGGGTCGAGAGCACCAAGTGACCCGTGTCCGCCGCACTCATGGCGGCTTGCAGCGAAACGGCATCGCGCATTTCGCCAACCATGATGATGTCCGGGTCTTGTCGGAGAACCATTTTCAGCCCCGATTGAAAACTGGTCGTGTCGAGGCCGACTTCTCGTTGTTCAATCACCGACTGATTGTCTTCAAAAACGAACTCGATCGGATCTTCGAGGGTGACAATGTGCCTTTTGAAGTTGGCGTTCACGTATTCCAGCAGGGCCGCTAGGGTCGTTGATTTACCGGATCCGGTGGTGCCCGCGACGAGGACGATGCCACGCGGGGAACGGGCAATGTCCTTGAGGACCGGCGGGAGCCCGAGTTCTTCAAAAGAGGGGACTTGGTTTTTTACCGCCCGCATGGCGAGGGCGAACGTGCCGCGTTGCTGGAAGACGTTGGTTCGGAAACGCCCAACGCCGGGTTCGAAATAGCTAAAGTCCACCTCTCGATCCTCCTTCAAGCGAAGCTGGGCGTGTTCGGGACAGATTTTCTTGGTAACCTGAATCATCCATTCCTCGGTCGGCACGGGGCAATCCACGGCGACTAGGTTTCGATTGATCCGAAGGATGACGGGGGTGCCGACCTTGAGATGCACATCGGAGGCTCCGCCTTCAACGGCGGCTTTAAGAATTCCACGAAATAGTTCCATGAACAGTGAGCGATTAGGGATGAAAGTTAGGCGGCAGGTTAGCAAGAGCCAGACCGTGTGCCATCAGATTTTGTTATGCGTCAAAGTTGGTGCGCTCGATGTGGGGTTAAAATGAAACCTAAATTGTCCTTGTGCCCGGTCGTCTGCCCGGCATAGTGCGGTCGCTATCCGTCAGACGGCTAGTCTTTACGGCACTTGGTGGATCTTCAGTTGAACGCAGTTTGGTGATGTTCAGTGATGATTTGAAACCCGACTATCGGGAACAGTTCCAGACTCGCAGCTAGGTCGGCAGCAAATCGCAGATGAGCACAAAATTGTTCGTTGGTAACCTCTCGTTCAACACAACACAGGATCAACTCCAGCACGCTTTCTCCGCCCACGGCGTCGTGGTGGAAGTAGCCCTCATGCTCGACCGGGAAACCGGCCGTAGCCGTGGGTTCGCGTTCGTCACCATGGACACCCCGGAATCCGCCCAAGCGGCGATCCAGGCCATGAGCGGCGCGCAATTGGATGGTCGTTCTTTGACCGTCAATGAAGCCAAGCCCAAGGAAGAGCGTCCCCGTGGCGGCGGCGGCGGCGGCGGTTACGGTGGTGGTGGCGGCGGTGGCGGCTACGGCGGTGGCCGTGGCGGTGATCGCGGTGGCCGTGGCGGTGGTGGTGGCGGATATGGCGGCGGCGGCGGTGGCGGCCGGTACTAAGCCGACGTTCGTTGATTGATTTTTAACTGCAAGGCGGGGTCGGGCATCGGTGCTCGGCCTCGCTTTTTTGTACCCGGATTCGGTGAAAAACCCTCGCAGGTCAGATCTTCCAACCCTTGCGATAATCGTGATGGATGAAACGATCTGCGGCCGACACTCCTTTGGCTCGGAGTCGTTCACTGTCCCATTCAATCCGTTGCCCCGTGCGGAAAGCGATATTGCCGAGTTGCCCAATTTCGGTGAGGACCGCCCCGTAGGAGAAGGGAGAATTGGTACGACCGAGTTTGGAGAATTGCGGGAGGGCCAGGTTTTCTCCTTTGCAGGCCCGAATCCATTCCTGGTGATGGCTCACCGAATCAGCGATCGAAGGAGCGGGCTGCGTCACCCCTTGAAACTTAGCTTCAGGTAGCAGGATGTGCCTCCCATAGTCGGCGAGCAACAGGCCCTGGTCTCCGACGAACAGGGAGCCGCCGCCCCATTTGGTGAGGTCAGGGGTGCCCGGAACTTCTGGGCGAGCTTTGCCCGAATACCAGTGCATCACCACGGGTGGGAGTGGTCCGCGGGCGGGAAATTGGTAACGCAGTTTTAGCCATAAGGGGGCGCAATAGGCATCGACCGGCGGGCCTTCCGCCTCAATGACGGTGGGTAATCCGAGCTGCAGTGCCCAGACTCCCAGGTCCATATGATGACAACAAAAATCGGTGAGCGTCCCACCCCCAAAGTGCCACCAACGGCGCCAGTTGAAAGGAACATACTCGGCGCTATAGGGAACCGGTTGCACGGGGCCAAGCCATTGCTCGTAGTTCATCGTAGCCGGCACCGGTTCACCGGTGGGGAACGGCTTTTTCTCCCATTCACTGCCCGCCCAATGATGCACTTCGCGAACGGGCCCAATCAGGCCGCCCTGGATGAGTTCAACCACTCGTCGGTAGTTGCGAGTGGCGTGAATTTGATTGCCCATTTGCGTCACTAAACCGGATTTACGAGCGACTTCTTCGAGTCGGCGCATTTCAGAAATCGTATGGGTCAGCGGCTTTTCACAATAGACGTGCCGACCACTTTGCAGCACCGCGAGGGCGATTACCGCATGAGTATGGTCCGGCGTGGCTACGAGGACCGCGTCCAGATCGTTTCGATCCAACAGGCGGCGGAAATCGGAGTACTTCGCCGCCAAAGGCAATTTTGCCGCTGCACCGTCGAGGCGTTTAGAATCGACGTCGCACAGGGCAACGATGTTTTGGCTGGTAATCTCCGCGAGATTTTCTCCGCCGCGCCCAGCGACGCCCACGACGCCGATATTGAGTTTTTCATTGGGTGAAAGGCGGCGGAGCGGGCGGGGGATTGGGGCGGTGGCCGGGGATTGACAACCGGTCAGGACGGACGCGGTTGCGAGGGCCGACGCTTCGAGAAACTGACGACGGGTAAAGTGCATGGCGCGCAGGGTGACAGTTCGCCGCCCTCAAAGGAAGTCGGCGCTCAGGAAATTTACAGGCCTCGATTCCCTCGCTAAAAACTCCTTGCACCAAAACGATTACTCCTGTAATCCTTATCAACATTACATCTGTAATCATTCCAGCATGAAACCGATACCGCGGATTTCCGAAGCCGAATGGGCGATTATGAAGATCTGTTGGAGCCGATCTCCGCTCACGTCGCAGGAAGTCATTCGGGCGCTTCCTCCGGGAGACGATTGGCATCCGAAAACCGTTAAGACGTTGCTGAATCGTCTGGTCAAGAAGGGTGCGTTGGGCTTCGAGAAAGTGGGGCGCGCCTACCTTTACGGGCCGCTGGTGGCGGAAAGCGATTGTGTGACGGCGCAAAGTAAATCGTTTCTCGACCGGGTCTTTGGCGGGTCGCTGATGCCGCTGCTCGCGCACTTTGTAGAAAGTCGAAAGCTTTCGCCGAAGGAGATGGGCGAACTGAGAGAATTACTCAAACCCAAGGATAAAAAATGAACGCCTCACAGAGCTGGGAAACCCGCGTTAACTGGCTGTTAAATCATTCGTTTCAGGCCGGACTCTTGGTTCTGCTCGTGCTCGGGGTCCAATGGATTTTCCGGCGTCAACTGACCAGTCGCTGGCGTTTTGGGTTGTGGTGGATTGTCCTGGCGCGGCTGCTGCTCCCGGTGACGCCGGAAAGTGGGCTCAGTCTCTTCAATTTTTTCCAACCCAAGCTTCAACTCAACGGGCCGCGCTACACGACTCCTCAAGAGCCCGAAGCGACACGGGAGCCGAGCTTCCCCGTTTCCGTGCGTGAACAACCGGCCCCAGGGCGGTGGCCCGAGAGTTCGCCCGAGGGAGTATCAAAAAATCTCATCCATCCGCACCTCAGCCCCGAGCCATTGCTACTGAATCCGTTGCCGTCGGTGAATCGCAGGCTCACGCTCGACCAACTCCAACTCTTCCTCACTCGTGGAGCGGCGAGGATTTTCTAATTCCGGGCTTGGTCGCGCTGTGGAGTTTGGGCGTATTGAGCCTCGCCACGATGGTACTCGTCCAAATCATCCGTTTTCGCCGAAAACTGGCTCGATCCAGGGCGCCAGTGGCTGAGGAATTACAAGCGTTGTTTCAGGAATGTCAGCGGGATTTTGGCTTGTTGACGTCAATCAAACTTTTTGAAACTGACGCGGTCCAGAGCCCGGCCTTATTCGGTCTCTGGCGTCTCACTCTATTATTGCCTCGGGGCGTGAGTGGACAGTTCACTCGCTCGGAACTGCGATATATCTTTTTGCACGAAATCGCTCACGTCCAGCGGGGCGATCTTTGGTTGAACTGGCTGGTGACCTGGTTGCAAATGATGCATTGGTTCAATCCGCTCATCTGGTTTGGTTTCGCACGCCTTCGCGCTGATCGTGAGCTGGCGTGCGACGAACTTGCACTACTGCGGGCGGGCGATCTCTCCGGCACCGCGTATGGTGAAACGGTCCTCAAACTGCTTGAAAACCTGCGTCCCGCGGCGGCCATTCCAGGGCTGATCGGAATCTTGGAAGATCGAAAGCAAATGCATCGCCGGATCTCCATCATTGCTAATTTCCGTCGCCCCGGGCGATGGTCCGTGTTGGCGGTGTTACTGGTCATAGCGGTCGCCACGGTCGCCTTGACCGATGCGCCGGCGAATGCACGCAGTGGGTATAAGACGGTTTCCTATCATGTTACTAGCTCGGGCTCGACTAATTTCGCGTTCGTTGTCAATGGAAATCGCCACCGCAGCGGTCGTAAATCAAAACGAATCCCGCCCGCAATCGTCCGGTGGCACTTCCGCGGATTGCAATTCTTGGAGACTCAAACCGTTGCGCCGACGGTTGCTCGCGTTGCCTCCATGCCTGAGGCGGAGGCGAGTAGCGGGGGAACGGATGAGGGTGACTGGATCCCGCTTTTGCCCGGGAGCTTCCTCAATCTCGACGGAGACTCGTCGGTACTCTTCAGCGGGTCATCGGAGGATTGCCCACGCTTTCAACTGAGTGCTGAGCTGGCGACGAATCGGGTGATGACCCACGCAACGTTGGATTTTATGACACCGCCGTTGGGGCCATTACCTGAATGGCGATTGCCGGAAAAAATGGCCCACGCTCCGTTTACCCAGTTTACCGCGTTTCGCGGAGGGAGGTCGTGGCTGGAACGTCAGGCGTGGGCGCGCGAAATTTTCGGAAAGGAAACCCCCGATCAAGTGTTTGCCTGGAGCACGGCGGACGGACAAATGTGCAGTTGGCTAGCGGTGCCCGTGGCGGATCCCCGAGGCAATCTGGAACGTATTTTTTCGACGCTCGAACCCCATTTTGGAACGAACGGTTTTCTATTCGGTCGTCTGGAGTTGGCGACGAATCACGAAGCCGTCGCTGTCTTCAATCCCCTGGGAATTAAGCCGGTGATCGCCCACATCCGGCAAGGTGATCAAGATTTTTTGTTTGGCGCCCTTTTTCCTGGTGGGGCGTCCACCCGTCCCATTCCCCGCGGACTCCTAGCCATGATTGCGGAACCGAATCTCGTCTATCAGGACGTGGAATTTAGTCCTGAATCGATCCAACACTGGAATGCAATTTTCCAGTGCTATCAGGTATTGAAAGGGCATCCGGTTAACGCTTCGAAAGCACAGGCGCATCCATGGATGTGGAGCGCGCAATCGGAGTTAGGTGACGCGGTCACGGCGGTCCATCGAGTCAGCCCGACCCAATTCACGTTGGAGCGATCTTCAACGATCGGATTCACAGGCCTGGAACTCGTGCTCGCCACGCGTTGGTTGGATGGCCCGATTAAGCCCGTCTTAGTGGGCCACTTACCGAAACCTTGAGCCGCTTGATGCGTGGGGCATGTCTTTTCCCCATCCGCGTGAATCCGTGTTCATCCGCGGTTCTCCCCCATCCGCGGTCCATCCCAAAAATAAGCTGCATCAATTTAACAATAGTGATGGTGGCTGGAGCCGTGGTCATTGTACTGGGAAAATGAAAACGGCTTTTCCAGTTCTTGCCGAGGTATCATTCAATCCACTTGTTTGTTGTTCGATGCCCCAAAAATCTGGGTTGCGCGGCGAATGCGCCGGGGCTTAGCTGTCGCTCAACAAGAATCAGCATTCATCAATTCTTTATCTGGTCTACCAACCATGTCTAGCGCCCACTTACCTCCTTTCGGCGATGCCCAGGCGATCGGCTTTGGAAGTGCAGGGTGGTCGGCTGGGTCGGCGTTGAATTTGCGTTGGATTTTTGGGCTGTTCCTGGCGCTGTCGGTTGAGGCCAAAGGGCCGCTCAGACGGGAGGAGCTTTGGGCCCTCAAACCGCTGATTCGCCCTTCGGTCCCGATCACCGTCCCCGCGGCGCCCAATCCCATCGATGCCTTTGTATCGGAGACCTTGCTGGAACGAGATTTGGCGCCATTCCCGGCCGCCGACAAATTGACGTGGCTCAGGCGAGTCACGTTCGATCTGACGGGGCTGCCTCCTTCCGCGCCGGAGCAGGATGACTATTTAGGCGATCTATCCGCCGACGCGGAGGATGTGGTGGTCAAACGCCTGTTGGCCAGTGAACAACACGGCGTCTGTGATGGGCGGCACTGGTTGGATGTCTTGCGGTACACGGATTACGACGAGAATATGCCGGCCAGTAGCGGTCTTTATCTCTGGCGGGATTGGGTCGTTTCAGCGTTGAATCACGACCTGCCTTTTGATGAATTTGCCCGCGCCCAGATTTGCGGAAATCGGGCGGCTCGACGGCAGATTATTTCCGAGGCGGGGCATTTGACCCGAGTGGAACCCCGATCCGAAGACCGGTTTGCCCTAGGATTTCTAGCTCGGGGGGCAACCTCGCTCGCCGATGGGGACCAACAATTGGCGATGTCGGCGGTCGAAACGATTTCAACTGCGTTCTTGGGGATGACCGTCGGTTGCGCGAAATGCCACGACCATTTTTTCGATCCGATTTTACAGAAGGATTACTATGCCATGAAGGCGTTGTTCGATCCGCTGGTCGTGCGCTCTCAGGATTTGGCCACGGCGGATCAGATCTATGCCCACGGCCAAGCCACCGAGAAATATGAAACTCGATTGGCCGCGGTGGTGGTGCCCATGCGCAAATTTGTTCAACCATTTCATGATCGCCTTTATGAGGAACGCCTGAGTGCGTTTCCGCCCGAGGTCCAATCCGCCATTCGGAAACCAGAGCGCAATCGAAACGCGGCGGAACAAAAAACCTATGAGGATTACTATCCCATTCTGCGGATAGATCCAGCCAAGATTAAAGACATTATGACGACTGAAGAGATTAAAAAATACGATGAGTATTTGCATCGAATCAGTCAGGAAAAACCACCCGCTACATTGCCGGTTGTTTGGAGGGTGGAGGAGGATTCCAAACGCGCGGGTTCGGGCAGTTTTATCTTAAACACCGGGGACCCGGCTCGTCCGATGAAAAATCGGCCGGTCAACCCGGGATTTCCCTTTGGACCGGAAACGCCGGAGTTGCGGGAAGGTCGTCGGGAGTCGTTTGTGGATTGGTTAACGGCGCCGGAGAATCCCTTGTTTGCCCGGGTGGCCGTGAACCGAGTTTGGCAATGGCATTTTGGGACGGGGCTCCAGGCGAACACGAGCGATTTTGGAGCCCTCGGAGGGCTGCCAACGCATCCACAATTGCTGGATTGGCTTGCGTCCGAATTCATCGCTCACGGATACAGCCTAAAATGGCTTCACCGCTTGATCGTCACCTCAGAAACCTACCGGCGAGCGTCGCAAAGCGAGGGGGCCAGTGAGCGCGCCAATGCTCGCATTGATCCGGAAAATCGTTGGCTGTGGAAGTATCCGCTCCGGCGCTTAGAAGCCGAGCCGTTGCGAGATTTATTGCTTCAACTGGCCGGGCAATTAGATCTTTCGTTAGGAGGAAAATCTTATGATTCTGAGAAGCTTGAAGAGAAGCCGGTGCGGCGAACGGCGTATTGGGCTCGGGGCTACCGTTCTTTTGCGGAGGTGATGCCCGCCTATTTGCAATCGTTTGATGCGGAAGATGGGCGGACGGTTTGCCCCCGAAGAAATCAAACCGTGACCGCACCGCAAGCATTGTGGCTGATGAACAGCGAGTTCTCGAATGCAGTCGCGAACAAATTCGCCCAACGCCTGCGCGCTCGGACGACTGATGACGTTGCGGCGGCGGTGGAACTGGCCTATCGCGAAGCCCTTGGGCGGACGCCATCAACCGTCGAGAAACAGGTAGCGATGACTTACTTGCAAGGGGATCCGCAACGTTTGCCAGGTTTTGCGTGGTTGCTCCTGAATCTGGACGAACTGCTTTATTTGCGATGAGCAGCCGATGGGACGCGGAAGGCTACTCCAAATGAAATCATCCCCCAACCCGCACTCCCTCTTTCCATGTGGCCGGATTGCACGGCGCCAGTTCTTATACCAAGCGGGTCTGGGATTCTACGGCTCTGCCCTGGGCGCCCTGTGGGCTGCGGAAGGTAAACTCGGCGCGATCCCGACCCTGCCTCACGCGGCGCCGCGGGCCAAGTCGGTGATTTTTCTCTTTATGTGCGGTGGGGTCAGTCATATCGATACCTTTGATCCCAAGGACAATAAGCTGGCCGGGACTCTGATCGATGCCGTGGGTTTTGGCGATAACATGGCTGAAATGAAGCGGCCGGTAATCCCCTGTCGGCGGACGTTCACGCGCTATGGTGAATCGGGGATTCCGGTCTCCGAGTGGTTTCCCCAGGTGGGCGGCGTGATCGATGAACTGGCGATCGTGCGATCCATGTATTGTCACGAGACCAATCATTTCCCGGCGGTCGTTGAAATGGCTACCGGACACCGGGATCGACTCTTAGACCACCCCAGTCTCGGGAGTTGGATCACCTACGCTCTTGGTTCAGAAAATCAGAATCTTCCGGGATTTGTGAACCTGGGTCGGCCGACGTCGCCCGCGCAATTGAGCGGGGGTTATCTCGGTGCGAAACTCGCCGCGACGCCTTTGCAATCGGGCGAGGTCCCGATCCGCGATCTTTATCCTCCCAAATCATTGCCGCCAGCGGAGCGGGATCGGCAAATGCAAACCCTGGCCGAGTTGAATCGCGAGTTTCGTGAGCGGTACGAGCTAGAGAGTGCCATTACGGCCCGAACACGGTCTTATGAATTGGCGGCACGGATGCAACTTTCGGCCCCCGAATTGCTCGATTTCAGACGGGAATCCCTTTCCACCAAAGGCGGTTACGGAATTGGCGAGCCTGAAACCGATGATTTCGGGAAACAGCTCTTGCTGGCACGTCGGTTGGTGGAGCGCGGGGTGCGTTTCATCCAAGTCTGCCATGCGGGTGGAGGAAATGGGCGTTGGGATGCGCACGATGATATTGAGACCCACGGCCCCCTTTGTCGACAGACGGACAAACCGATAGCCGGTCTCATTCGCGATCTAAAACAACGGGGCCTGCTTGAAAGTACGTTGGTAGTATGGACGAGCGAATTTGGCCGCACGCCCTGGTCTCAGAACACGACCGGGCGGGATCACAACGGCAAAGGGTTTACTTCGTGGTTGGCGGGTGGTGGGGTGCAAGGAGGAATGGTTTATGGCGCGACGGATGAGTTTGGGTATCGAGCGGTCGAAAAGCCGGAGTACCTGGGAAATCTCCAAGCCACCCTCTTGCGGCAGTTAGGGATCGATCACAAAAAATTGGAGATTGAAATCAACGGGCGCCCCGTTCGTTTGGTCGAGGAGGGTTCCCGACCGATCCTGGGAATCTTGGGGTAGCAGCTGTCAGGTATCCGGGGTCAGGTATTTAAAACCTGAAATCCGACACCGCATCCAAACAATCCCGTTGCTGATCCGGCTGATAGCCATATGATCCGCCTACGTATGAATTCGGCTCCTGCCGCGGTCGCTCCCGGTAACACTTGGTTTTATTTCACGTTGATCACCGTGTTCACCTGGGGGGTGTACGGTATCCTGCTGCACAAAGGGCAGATGACGATGGGCGATCCCGCAAATGGACGTTACAAGGCGTTTCTTTTCGTCGGCATTGCCTACTTTTTGACGGCCGTGCTGGCTCCTCTGGTGCTCCTCATGAGTCGCGGGGCGGCCTTCAGTGGCTACACGAGCGCCGGCTCTTGGTGGTCGCTCATTGCGGGGATTGCTGGCGCGGTCGGGGCTTTCGGCACCTTACTCGCCTTCGGTGCCAAGGGGCAACCGGCCGCCGTCATGTCAATTGTCTTCGCCGGAGCACCCGTGATCAATGCCCTCGTTTCGTTGTGGTTATTTCGGCATGAAATTGATTTCGAGAGGGTGAATCCCGTGTTTTACCTCGGGATCGTCCTGGCCTTGGCTGGCGGCGGATTGGTGACCAAATTTAAACCGAATCCGACGGCCAAAAAGCCCGGGGCGGCGATTCAAAGTGGGCCCACACCGTCGTCGGCTCGCGCTAAAGCTTAAACGGCCGGAGCCGCTGGGATTGCCGACCGTGTCCAACCAGGACCTAGCCAGTTTGCCCGCTCGGTTGTGCGTGTCAGCGGTGGTTTCGGCAGTCCTGGCGTGCAATCCCTTTTATCAACGGAAGTTTGCCACCGCGGGGTGCTCCGCGGCACCTAAATCGTTGGCCGATTTTACCTCGCGTTTTCCGTTCACGACCAAGGCTGAATTGGTGGCCGATCAAACGGCCCGCCCACCCTACGGAACCAACCTGACGTCGCCCTCCGACGCTTACGTGCGTTGTCATCAGACCAGTGGTACGACGGGCTCGCCCGTGCGCTGGCTGGATACGGCGGCGGACTGGAGTGCGATGACGGAAGATTGGGTAACGGTTTTCCGGGCGGCGGCGGTGGCGCCCGGGGATCGTGTTTTTGTGGCGTTTAGTTTTGGACCGTTCCTTGGCTTTTGGCTTGCGTTTGAAGCGGCGCAACGGCTTGGTTGTCTGGCATTGCCGGGTGGGGGAATGTCCAGTGCACTTCGGGCTCGTGTTCTGATTGAAAACGAATGCTCGGTGGTGTGTGGAACTCCGACGTATTTGTTGCATCTCGCCGCGTCGGTTCGTGAAGCGGACCCCTCGGGTGCCCGTTGCCGAGTCCGAACTCTCATCGTAGCCGGTGAGCCGGGGGGAAGTTTGCCGATTTTTCGCGAGCGTTTGAGCGAGGCCTGGGGTGGAGCCCGAGTTTTTGACCACCACGGGCTAACTGAAGTGGGTCCGGTGACGTATGAACATCCTGGTCGGCCGGGCCAGTTGGTGGTGTTGGAGCGGAGTTTTTTTGCGGAAGTGATTGAAACCACCGGACACCGAGCGGTGGATGAGGGAGTAACGGGTGAGTTGGTATTGACGACTTTGCGCCGTACAGGCGCGCCTTTGATTCGATATCGGACCGGTGATTTGGTGAGTGCTCGACGGATTTCCGCGGTGGGTACGTTGGAGAATGCGCCGACGGCGCTGGTGCTCGACGGCGGGATTTTGGGGCGTGTGGACGATATGGTGGTCGTTCGAGGGGTAAACATATTTCCCAGCGCGGTGGATGAATTGATTCGGCGATTTCCCGCGTTGGGCGAATATCGGATGACGGTCGATGGCCGATCGGTGTTGCCAGAATTAACGTTGGAAGTGGAAGGGGATCCTCCAATGGCGGCCGTGTTGGCGGAGACGTTTAGAGCGGCGTTGGGACTCCGGCTCACGGTGCGGGCGGTTGCGGCGGGCTCTCTTCCTCGGTTTGAGTTGAAGGCCAGACGCTGGCAGCGGTTGGGCTAGCTCTCCGCTTCGTTAGCAGCGTCTTGGGCGAATTGATTCTCGATCAGAGAGGCTCGCGGGTTCGTGAAATGGGGCATCAACGAGGAGGAGTAATGTCCTGTAAAAAAGTTGTGGCGCACCGGGGGAGGGTTGCTAGCTTCCGCGGCCTTCATGCCGGAGCGGAACGCAGAACAGTTTGTGTTTCGGCAGGGGGGAAGAACCTTCAGAGCGAAATTTCTGTAGCAGTGAAAAAAGAAATTCCAGCAAAAAAAACGACGGCTCCCGCCGCGCCCGCCGCTGCGGCCGCTCCGGCCGCTTCGGCCGGTAAGAGCAAGCTCGCGCCCAAAGTGGTGGGTGCAGCGAATGTCGCTGCACTTTTGGGTCGGCCGCTGACCAAGGGCAAGACGACCTTCGGTCCTGGGGCCTGGACGCCCATTAACCGGGTGAAGCCGGAATGGAAAAAACACTACGAAGACCTCCTGGAACGTCATGACCGGCTCCGCCTTCAGATCAACGGGCTCCAGAAGGAATCTCAAGCGGAGATGGAAAGTTATGGTCTCCACATGGGCGATTCGGGGACTGACAATTTCGACCGGGATCTCGCATTGGGGATGCTTTCGTCCGATCAAGAAGCGATTTTTGAGATTGAGGAAGCGTTGCGTCGGATCGAGAAGAATACTTTTGGAATTTGCGAATTGACCGGCAAACCGATTCCAAAAACTCGGCTGGATGCAAACCCTTGGGCGCGTTTTACAGTGGAAGCGCAATTGCAATTGGAGCGCGAAGGAGCTTTGCGGCAACGCAATCGCCTGGGCTCCTTGGGGAGTGTTGAAACCAGCAGTGCAGCCGATAACGACGACGATGACGACGTCGAGGAAAAACCGGTCAAGAGCAAGGAAGATTAATTTTTATGCCGCGCGAAATCGTGACTATTGAGTGCACGGAAGCGAAGAAAGAGGGCAAGCCCGTCTCGCGTTACCAGACCACTCGCAACAAAAAACTCCAGACTGAGAAGGTGGAGAAAAAGAAGTTTAATCCCTTCCTTCGTCGCCATACCCTCCATCGGGAGATCAAGTAAACCATGCCACGCAAGAACAAGCTCGACGAAAAAAAACGTCGTTCTACGGCCGCTCGTACTCCTCGCCCAAAGCCCAAGGTGGACTTCACGGTGGATGCGATCGACTTCAAAAACATCGCTCTGCTAAAGCAGTATGTGACCGATAATGGTCGCATTTTGCCGCGCAAGTACACCGCCTTACCCGCTCACTTCCAGCGCAAGCTGACCACCGCGATTAAGCGCGCCCGTCAGATGTTGCTGATGAAGTAGAGTCTGTTTTCGCTGGCTATCGCCGACCTGATTTCAGCCCGCCGGAGCGATCCGGCGGGATTTCTTGCTTGGGTCTTTTTCCCAATTGTTCGCGGTTAGGATGATTCTTTCAAACCGGCCTTCACCCGTTTTAGCCCGACGACTCGATGACGTTACTGACCGTGGTTGTCTCCTGTGCTTTTGACCGAATCAACCGCAGCAGTCCTCATGAGGCTGGACACTGGAGTTGAGCACCGTCGCGATCCGCATAAGCTTAAACAAAGTACGCCTGCGGAGAATCAAAACGTATCGAGGCTGTGATCCGGGAAAATTCGAGCAAGGCGTTTTTCGCCAATATTTGGCCAAAATTCGTTGTTTAAGGGCACTTTTAGTCAGCGTTACGGACGGTTGAAAGATGGGTCGTCTTCATTGGGATAGTGGAAATGTTAGGTTTATTTCCAAACTTGGGCATCTTGACACGAGACGCTCAGAAGGAGATAAGTCACGGGTGTTGGGCGCCAACCACGAAATGTTTTTGCAATTTAGGATCGTTTTTGGCCTACTGGGAAATCCGGAAGGACCTTTCTTCGATCCTAGACTTGCATTTTTCGGTTCGGACGCCTTCACGTCGACAGATAAAACCCCTTAAGTAGACTCACTGCACTTGCGAATGAAATTCATTAATGCCTTGTACGTGGCCGCCCTCGTCGGCGCACTCGCCGGGCCTGCCGTTGCCCAAGAGACCGACCGCGAAATGCGGATCCGCGATCGTCAGACCTACGAGGTCATCGTTGGAGACTTTTATACCGGTCGTTCTCCATATTTCAAGGGCTCCGGCGTACCGGCTCCGGCACCCATGCCTGCCCTAGCGGCTAAACCGATGGTCATCGCGGCGGCTCCCAAGCCGGTCGCTCCGATTCCGAGCAACACGAAGTGCTCCGTGATCACGAGCGGCCTCGTTCAGATGAGCAAGACCATGCCGGCGGAAGCGGTGCTCGGTGAACCCTTCACCTATGAACTCAGACCGATGGCCACCGGTTGCGCCGGGAATGTCGTCGTCACGGACGAGGTGCCCGCAGGAGCGACCTTGGTCAGCACCGAGCCGCAAGCATCCGTTCAAGGGAACAAACTCGTTTGGAACCTGGGGAACCTGGATGCAGGCGAGACCAAACCTCTCAAAGTGACGATTAAAGCGGACAAGGAAGGCACTCTGTTCGGTTGCGCCACGGTGGCAGCGGATCCACGGGTTTGCGCTCAAACCGTAGTCGGCCGTCCGGCACTGGCGATTGATAAGTCCGGTCCGGAGACTGCCCAATTGGGCGCTGATCTGGCCTACACCGTCACGGTAAAGAACACCGGCTCCGCGGTCGCCAAGGGCGTCGTGATCAGCGACGACATCCCGGCCGGCCTCGGTGGCGGCCAAAAGTCATTCCAAATCGGTGACTTGGCCCCGGGCGCCTCCAAAACGGTGACCGTTCCCGCCAAAGCCGCGGAACGTGGTAAACATTGCAACGTTGCGGTTGCGACGTCCTCCAACGCGGGCACGGTCAAAGATGATGCGTGTACGTTGGTCGTGAAGCCGGGCCTCAAGATTACCAAGACGGGTGAACCCGAGAAGTACATCAATAAACAGGCCAGCTACAAGATTGTGGCCCAGAACATTGGTGATACCGAAC
>JAYVTS010000377.1:0-5228 GCA_043788645.1 Verrucomicrobiota bacterium | reverse complement strand
ACTGGAGACACCGCCTGCGGACCCAATCGATACCCAACGAATCCGGCTGCGCGGCGGCGGTCGAAAATCACTCACCCAAAACCAGCCTCAGTTGCTTGGTGCTCTGGAGCGGTTGGTTATACCGCGCTTTGGATTTGCGCCCCGTTCTTGCGTCGCCAGCATCAAAAAAATCGGCGCGGCATCAGCTCATCTTGAGCGCGAATTGGAATTTGCCGCGTCTACGCACGGAGCAGATCAATCGCCTCCGCCACCCCGGCACCTGGGCGGCCATATTCGCTGGCAGTGACTCGCGCCAATGCGATCAAGTGTCGCCAGCGAAAAATGGGCCTCGTGGTTCGGAATTCTTCGGTGACGGTTCGAAAGAATTTTTCTCCATGCAATGCGCCATCTTCGCTGATCGCATAGCCGCGTAGGACATCAAAGACGTTCGCCGGGTCGTGCTTCAGTTCGCCATAACGATGAACAATCCCCGCCGCGCGCCCTTGAAGATTGCCCCGGATTGCTTCATCAAGTTCCCTGAGTAATCCCGCGGAATCGATCAACTTCGAGGAGTCGGAGTGCTGTTGCAGGGGCAACGGGGCCCAATTTTGGAAATCGCCGCCCCGGGCCGTTCGATCTAAGGCCGCCTGATAGGCGCCGAGGATGAGGCAAGCGAAGGTATTTCGTGGATTCGCTACCCGAGCTAGGTTGCGCCACGCCGCTGCTGAATCACATGCGTGTACCCCGATGGAATCTCCGTGCACACTCCCAATGGGTTTGCCGGTCACTTCCATGGACGGCGTGCGACCGTGATCGCGCAGGAGTAATTGATTCGCCGTGAGCGAAATCGCTTCCCCGACTGCGTCCGGCGCGATGCCTTCCGCGAGCGCCGCTGCTGCCGCCGCGGCGGCTTGCGACGGGGTGGACTTAAAAAGAAGTGCGCTGAATTCGGTGATCCATTGATCCTCGACGATCCGATCGCCCGGCTTGGCGCCGAGTAGTTTGTGTTCTTCGAGGAGCTGCGGCAGCAAGCGGCGGGATTCATTTCGCGAATCAGGGTGTGAATTCATTTCCGACTTGACGCAGTAGCGAACGGATTGTCGGAGCAGGGTGACGGCGTGTTCCCGGCCGATCAGTCCGAGGAGATCCCAGGCACGATAGGGCAACACGACGCGGTGGACCTCCGTTTCATCGTCCACCATCGGCAGGACCGCGTTGATCATCTCCTCGGGCGAGAGTCCCGATGCTGCGAACAGGTGGTCGGCTCGGCTCCGATTCGGACCACGCACTGAATCCCGTAGCCACTCGTCGCCCGATGGTTTTACTCCACCCGAGTCCAGCTGGATTGGCCGGAGCACCTCATGGCGTATCCCGCCGAATTCCTGGATGCGACTCGTATTGCGGTAGAGAACTTTGAGGACCGGGAGCGGCGCGCGTTCAGGGGCCAACTCGCCAGCCATGTGAAAGCCTGGGGCAATGGCCATCATCGTGTGAAATCCAACGTAATCTTCGCCGCCAAATGTTCGGGCGTTAGCGTAGGCGCCTGCGGCCACCAACTGTTGAAGCGAGACACCCTTTCGCAGTTTGCCCACGAGCAAGGGCAGAAGTTTCGTGACCGGAGTCTCTTGCATGATTTGAACGAGCGGTTCTAACTCACCGAACTCGAGCCGGGGAGGCACCGAAAGATCAACCGATGACGCGAAACCCAGTTCCGAAGCCATACTGAATCCAACCGTGGCGGTCACCATGCCGCGGCCCACTTCGGCGAGGAAATCCCGTCGCGTTGACGTTGCGGATGCCGTTGTCGGTGAAAGTACAAGTAGGCTCATAAACGTGATCTCCGATACAAATGTGGAGCACGATCTGTCGCGAGAGGCAGAGGGGCTATTTACTCTAAGCCTATTCTTCATTTGGACATTGGCAACCCGGAAGTAGTACGCTTGGGGAAGGTCGAGTGATACAGGTCCCTTTCTCCCCTGGTAATAACTCGCAGCGAGGTAGGTCCGCTCGCGGTTTAGGAACTAGCGGGAGCCCGTCGTTCTGAAGCCGCAGGAAGGGTGCGTCAACCCGAACCCGATCGTTTCGCAACCACGGCGCGAGCCCGTAGGCCCTGTAAAAGAAGCTCCATAACCGGTGTCGATCGCCCGCGCCACATGGCCCCGAGTTTCAGCGGGCGGATTCCGCTGATCGGGAGGAATCGAACTTGAGGATCCACTTTGGCCCCGGGCACCCACAGTGATACGCCGAGCCCCAAACCCGCCGCGACGTAGCGCTCAATCAGTTCCAAGGCCGTGACCTCAATACTCGTGGGCCAATCCAATCCTCGCTTGTTCAGGAACTCGCGAAAGAGGCGGGTCGCCGCCTCGTTTGCGGGCAGGGCCACGAGTGGCGAGGTCGGTTCGTTTTCCCCTCTTTTGCCGTGGCTGCCTCGGCCCGCCGCGAAATCCTCGACAATCGAATCGGCTGAGGTAGCCGCATGATGTTTCGGGACCACAAATGCCACCGGAAGTTCGATGAGTATTTCTGAGTTCACCCCGGGTGCGGGTCGGCCTTCAATGAGCGTAATGGCGAAGTCAATTTCGTGTCGCACGAGCCAGGATTCCACTTGGGGCTGGTGGGCCGCCCGCAACGTTAAAGTCAAGCGTGGGAATTTTGTCCGTACGAATTTCAGGACCTCGGGTAAATGATCACGGAGGGCCATGTCGGGAGCAGCGAGTCGAATACTTTGGGCCGTGCCGCCGCGCAGTTTTTCTCCCAGTTGCTCGATGCTACTGAAGAAAGGACGAACGAATTCGAACACTTCCTGACCCGCTGGAGTCAGCTCAAAGGGGCGACGATTGAAAAGCTTCAAGCCGAGGTCGGCTTCCAATTGAATGATCTGCCCGCTGACGGCGGGCTGTTGGATTCCGTACGGCATATTGCGAACCGCCGGCATGATCCCGCCATGTCGGGCAACGTAGTAAAAGAGCTCGAGATGATGAATGTTCATTTAAAAAATATGCTTCGGAGAAACTGCAGAATGAATTGTTTTCTTCGGGCGGCCGCCGAATGTTTTTCAGCCCATTTTCCGATGAATCGCCGTGAGAGAGAACCCAGTAAGAAGGGGAGGTGTCCGTGTCCATCCCATCTTTCGCGGTCTGGGTGTTCCTGGGCGGTTATTCCAAGCGGGCGGGTCTTTCTTTCGGAAGATCGATCCACACGTTCCTTGGCCCGGGCCGATTCATCCGCTTCAATGGCGCGATGCAATCCTCGGAAACGCGGCCGAACACCGCGCTGCATTCGGAAGCCTTTTTGCGCAGTTTGATGCGGCGACAACTCCGCCTCTCGATCCGCTGCGCGGCTACGTTTCTGGTCGCATTGCTGGGCCTTCCGCTGCTCAATTACACGGCGCCCCAGTTTATGGCCATCAAGCTGGGCGGCTTTACTCTCACTTGGCTCATTTTGGGAGTCCTTTTCTTCCCTTTTGTTTGGGTCATTGCGGCCGTTTTTATCCGGCACTCGATTCAACTCGAACAAGCGGAGGTCCGAGAAATGAAACCCGCATCTCGCTTAGGGAAATCGCACTGAACCGGCATGAAGTTATCTCCCTCCCTTGGTGTTATTTTTTTCGCCCTCGTTTCTTCCGCCTTAGCCGATCAAACGAGTGAGCCTCGTCCCTGGTGGCATTGGCACACTCAAAGCACGGCCATTGGCCAAGGCTATCCGGCCTTTGACGCGAACTATTCCGGTGACCACAGCCTCCCAGCTGGCGGCCGATTGCGCGAAACCGTTTCCCTAGACCTCATCGTCGGCGCCCGACTTTGGAACGGTGCCGAAGTCCATGCAGACGGCCTGATGTGGCAGGGGTTTGGTGTCGGTGATACGTTGGGCTTAGGCGGTTTTTCTAATGGGGAAGCGTTTAAGGTCGGAACCAAGGTGCCTAATGTGAACCTGGCCCGATTTTTCCTTCGCCAGACTTTGGGACTCGGGGACGAAATGGAAACAGTGGCAGACAGCGATTTTCAAATGCCCGGCGAACGGCCGGCGTCACGCCTGACTTTCACCGTGGGTAAGTTGAGCGCCAAAGACACCTTCGACGCCAATTCCTACGCGAACGATCCGCGCACTCAATTTCTCAATTGGAGCTTATTCGCCAATGACGCCTGGGATTATCCAGCGGATGCTCTGGGGTTCCTCCCGGGCGCAACCGTTGAATGGACCCATGCTGAATGGTCGATTCGTGGTGGCTTTTTTACCGTGGTCCAACGGGCGAATGGTACCGCGATTGATTGGTCCCTGGATCGGGCCGGGTCGGGCACCTTGGAATTAGAACACCGACATCGTTGGTGCGATCACCCGGGAGCGGCTCGTCTCCTCGGTTATTGGACCCATGCGAAAATGGGGAGTTACGCCGACGCTCTCCAGCGACCGGATGGGGATATTACCGCGACGCGAGACTACCGTTCTCGACACGGATTCGGGTTAAATTTGGAACAAGAACTCACCGCCAACCTGGGCGCATTCGCTCGGCTGGGTTGGAATAATGGCCAAGCCGAAACTTGGATGTTTACCGAAGTAGACGCGACGGCGACTTTGGGTCTGAGTTGGAAAGGGACGGCATGGCACCGAGCCAATGACACAATTGGCCTCGGAGGTGCATTGAACGATCTCTCGAACATCCACCGGGCGTTTCTGGCTGCGGGCGGCGCGGGTATTACCGTGGGCGACGGAAAACTGCACCCGGGTCTCGAGGAAATCGTTGAACTCTATTACGATTGCGCCCTTCAACCCTGGCTCCATTTAACCGGTGATTTCCAAGCCGTGAATCATCCTGGCTATAACCGGGATCGCGGACCGGTCTATCTTTTCGGGGTCCGCTTACGGGCCAATTTTTAACCCCATGCTTGCTTTTGTTGATCCGTGGATTTTTGCGTTGAGTGCCATCACGGTGTTGGCCACTTTGTGGATGGGTTTTTGGGCCGCCCGAAAATCCAGGTCAGCGGCCGATTTTTTTGTCGCTGGACGCGGCGTATCCGTTGGGTGGAATGCTTCGGCCATTTCCGGCGAATACCTCAGCGCCGCCAGTTTTATGGGGGTGGCGGGTATGGTGATGTCGAGTGGGTACGATGCGCTGTGGTATCCGGTGTGTTACGCCTGCGGGTATTTGTTTCTATTATTGTTTATTGCCGGACCGTTACGACGCTTCGGGGCCTACACCATTCCTGACTTTGCTGAAGGTCGGTATGACTCACCGGTTTTTCGCAAAATCG
>JAYVTS010000376.1:0-21340 GCA_043788645.1 Verrucomicrobiota bacterium | reverse complement strand
ACCACTCTGCCACCCCTCCGGGTTGGCAGGGCGTGAGGGACTTGAACCCCCAACCAACGGTTTTGGAGACCGCTACTCTACCAATTGAGCTAACGCCCTATCTGATAAACCCACCGGTTTCCAGGGTTTGAGAGAGGGGTTGACCGGCGCCAACCTCTCCACCCAGGAAAAATTTAAATGATGACCTCCGCGACGCGGCCGGCACCAATAGTGCGACCACCTTCGCGGATCGCAAACCGAAGACCCTTCTCCATGGCGACTGGCGCTTGAAGTTCAACATCCACCGAGACGTTGTCGCCCGGCATCACCATTTCTACGCCGACCGGCAAGGTCACCGATCCGGTGACATCGGAGGTTCGGAAATAGAACTGCGGACGATACTTGGTGAAGAACGGCGTGTGTCGACCACCTTCATCCTTGGTTAGCACGTACACTTCAGCCTTGAACTTGGTGTGCGGCGTGATCGATCCCGGCTTAGCAAGGACCATGCCCCGTTCAACGTCTTCCTTCTTGGTGCCTCGGAGGAGGACGCCGACGTTGTCACCCGACGTGGCGCTGTCGAGTAGCTTCCTGAACATTTCAATATCGGTCGCCGTGGTCTTTCGGGTATCCTTAAGTCCCACGATTTCGACTTCCGACATCTTCAAGAGGGTACCTCGCTCCACCCGGCCCGTTACCACCGTTCCGCGACCTTCGATGTTGAACACGTCTTCAACACACATCAGGAACGGCTTGTCGTTCTCGCGGACTGGTTCCGCGATGAAGGTGTCCAAAGCCTCTAACAAATCTGCGATGGCCTTCTCGCCCTCCTTTTTGCCGTCGATCGCCGCGGTCGCCGAACCGCGAATAATCGGAGTCGTCTCACCGGGAAACCCGTATTTGGTCAACAACTCACGAATTTCCATCTCGATCAATTCAAGGAGGTCCGCATCCGCCAGGTCTACCTTGTTCAGGAAAACCACAATGCTGGGTACGCCCACTTGGCGAGCGAGCAGGATGTGTTCACGAGTTTGAGGCATCGGACCATCGGCGGCGCTAACGACCAAGATGGCGCCGTCCATTTGCGCGGCGCCCGTGATCATGTTCTTCACATAATCGGCATGGCCCGGGCAATCGACGTGTGCGTAGTGGCGTTTCGAGCTTTCGTACTCGACGTGTGAAACTGAAATCGTCACCGTCTTCGTGTCATCACGAACGGTTCCCCCTTTGGTAATTTCTTTGTAGTCTACAGCGGGCGCCAAGCCTTTGCGGTTCTGGACCGCGACTAAGGCGGCCGTGAGGGTGGACTTGCCGTGGTCAACGTGACCGATCGTTCCCACGTTCATGTGGGGCTTCGTACGTTGGAAGTTCTCTTTGGCCATGTGTCTTACTGGTTAACGTGTTCTTTGTCTTGCATACGAGAGCCATTACACCGTTCAGTCGTCCAATCGTCAAACCACATCGTCAACCGGTGGAGCCCACGACCGGGCTTGAACCGGTGACCTCGTCCTTACCAAGGACGTGCTCTACCAACTGAGCTACATGGGCAACACGGTTGACTCCGCGTTTCATTGTCATTTCTGACGACAAAAATATTTCGGCTCCATCCACTACGGGCGGAGACCGAAATTCGGTGCCGACTACTCGTACTTTAAGGCTGTAATGGGTAGGGACCTGACCGGTGGGTGTCAACGGGATTTTGATCGTTTTATCAGTTCTAAATTTTAGGGGCTGAATTCGAGCGTTTTCTGGACTTCAAAAAAGGGTGTTTTGCGGGCCTTTATTGTTTGATGCGCCTTTTTTAGTCCGCCCGTGCGCAGCTCATTTTTTTTAGGGAGTGGGTTTTTGGTGGGTGGCGATTGGGTTTTGAGAGGTTCAAATAGAATTTTTTACTAACTCGCAAGATTTTTGTTGCGAAGTCAAACCGATGGCGCTATTGGTTCGGTGTCTAAGGTCTGACCACCTCTGCCGCTTTAGCCCAGTTCGGTGGCTTCCCCAAGTCTCAGTTACCGCGGCACCATTGTCCTTCGCCGCGCTGGGTTCGGACCTTTCAGGCAACTACCAAAGTTACGTTTCGTGCAATGACCAATGAGAATGCCCAGGGTCAGCCGGTGAACGAATGGTCACCCGGTTCGAACCCTCCTCCTGATCGCGACCGCCCGTCGGCCTCGCGGTTCACTACCAACCCTAAACCCAACCCGAAACCCAACCCTAAACCCAGCTCCGATCCCAACCCAGACGTTCCAATGACGCACCAGAGTAGCGACGAGGATCGCCGACCCCAGGGTCAGGGCGATGGTCCAGCGGCCGGTAGCGGCAACCCTGCTGAAGCCGGAACCGGTGCCCCTCCCAGGCCGCATGAAGGCTTCCGCGGCGGAAACCAAGGCAACCCGAGTGGAGGAAATCAAAGCCGATATCAAGGTCGAAATCGGCACGGTGGCCAAAACCAACACCGTTCAGGCGGTGGAAATAATAACCAATCGCGACAAAATGGCGGCGGGGGGCCACAGAACAATCCGCCCCGGCAACAGCCCCAACAGCGGTCCCGCGAGTTGCCCGCCGTCTTGCCGGACCCACAAGAGGGATGGCTCGAAATCTCCGAAAAGGGATTTGGTTTCCTTCGCTCAAGTAAATCCAACTTCGCCCCCAAACCCACTGATGTCTTTCTGACGCCGGATTCCATTAAACGCATGGGGCTCCGCGAAGGGAGCTACATTAAATGTACGGTGAGCCCCCCGCATCGAGGACATAGTCCCCAGTTGCGAGAGGTCCTGGAGGTGAATAGCAAGTCCTATCAGGATTACTTGCACGCCATGCGGTTTGAGAACCTGACGACGATCACTCCGATTGAGAAGTTTCGCCTTGAAACCACGCCTGACAACATCGAGACGCGCGTCATTGACCTGGTCACCCCCATCGGACGAGGCACCCGCGGGCTCATTGTTGCTCCGCCGCGCACCGGAAAAACGACCGTTCTGAAGCAGGTGGCCAATGCGATCACCATCAATCATCCCGAAGTGCATGTGATGGTTTTGCTCATCGACGAACGGCCGGAAGAAGTCACTGATTTCCAACGGAGCGTAAAGGCTGAGGTGGTGGCTTCCAGCAATGACCAAGACCTGGAAACCCACGTCCGACTCAGTCGCTTCATGATTGAACGGTGCCGACGGATGGTGGAAGCGGGCAAAGATGTGTTCGTTCTCCTCGATTCAATTACCCGGGTGGCCCGAGCCTACAACTCGGTGCAAGGCGGTTCCGGTCGAACGATGTCCGGCGGCGTCGATGCTCGTGCGCTGGAAATACCCCGTAAAATGTTCGCGGCTGCTCGGAAAGTCGAAGAAGGAGGGTCACTCACCATCTTGGCTACCGCCTTGGTGGATACGGGGAGTCGAATGGATGAACTCATCTTTCAAGAGTTCAAGGGAACCGGCAACATGGAACTGATCCTGGATCGTCGTCTTTCCGAACGACGCCTCTTTCCGGCGATCGATATCCCGAAATCGGGCACACGAAACGAGGAGCGATTATTCCCGCCGGTTCATTTGGAGGCGATTCGCAAACTGCGCCGGATGATGACCGACCTCCAACCCGTGGAAGCGATGGAGACGCTGATTGCCGCGCTCAGAAAGCACAAGACAAACGAAGAACTGCTCATCAAACTTCGCTAAGGCGTCGGGATTTTTACTTCGACGTCCGGTCTCTTGTTTGGGAGGATAACTGAGGGCCTTTTGTCGGGAGATACGACGAAAGGCCCAATTCTCTGTATTCTTTTGCGGCCAATCCAAACGGGGAAAGATGTACAATTGCCGAGCCGCGAGCGAACGCAACATGCGCAAAGAAAAGAATCCCCATTATCTGGGTTCTTTTGCGGCCAATCGGTGGTGCATGCTTTTTCCTATTTCCCGTTAGCCCTGCTTTTTCTGGTGGTTCTGTGGGGCCCCGATTCTCTCTTTGGCGCTCCTCCAACAGCGGCGCTTTCGGCCCAAAATAATAGTCAACCGGTAACTCCGACCACTCACCCGCTCCGGATGGCCGAGCGTTGGTTTCTTAACCTTCCTGAAGGCGCCCGTTTTGACGCTTCCGCCCTCCTGCTCGGGTCCGACGGTTCACTGCTCACGGTGAACGACAAAGTTCCTGGCCTGTATCGGATTAACCTTCATACCAACGCCACCGCGGATCTCGTTCGCGATCCCAGTTGGTTCACTCCTGGACAAGTGGCTCACCTCACCTCCGACAAAATAGATCATTGGGATCTCGAAGGCCTAAGCCGGGATTCACAAGGCCGGATTTATTTCTGCGAAGAACTGAACCGTTGGATTATTCGTTGCGACCCCGCCTCAGGACATTTGGAACGGCTGGTCATCGACTGGAAGCCCGTCGCCAAATGGTTTTCAAAAGATCGGAATGCCTCATGGGAAGGAATTGCGGCCGGGACCGATGGGCATTTGTATTTGGCCAACGAACGCTCGGTCGGCCGAATCGTGGTCGTGGATCTATCGACATTGAAAGTGATAGACGATTTCCAAGTCGCGCCCCTTGGGCGTGCGGCGCGAGATATTCACTACTCGGACCTCTCTTGGTTCGAGGAGGAACTCTGGGTCTTGTGCCGGGAAAGTCGGCGAGTGCTCCGCGTCAGCCCGGCAAATCACCAGGTGCTAGCGGATTTTGACTACACGGAGATCGAACTCTCCGTCGAAAACGGCTACGCGGCGTTCTTACCGGTCGGACAATTTGAAGGTTTGGCGGTCGACGCCAAAAATATCTGGCTGGTCGTTGACAACAATGGCACCAGCCGCCTTTTGGATCGCCACGACACCCGTCCGACCCTTTATCGTTGTCCGCGTCCGGACCGATAATGGGTATCCGTTCTTCACCGGTGCTCTCTCCTCGGGTAAGAGGGCAGGGTGAGCGGCCACTGCAAACGAAGAGAACCGCCGATGAACGCCGATGAACGCGGATAAGAAAAACCCCAGACTTTTCCCATCCGCGTGAATCCGCTTCCGTCGGCGGTTCGGGAGGACCGCGGTTGTGTCCCGTGCTTTTGACGGGATCAACCGCTGCGCGTCCACTGAGCTCAGCGCGTCGACTTGCCGCTCCGCGACCACGGTTCCGATGGAGGGGAGGGTTCCGTAAGACTGGGGACAGGCAAACAGTACAACCCACAATCAGACCTCAGAAAAACGGGGGTAGATCTCAAGAAACTGGGTCGAGTTTGAATCCATGACTTTCGACGACACGAGTACTGGGGGGGGCGCGGATTTGAGGGCGCGCGGCTTCGCCTCGCCACCTTCCAGCCTGGAAAAGCAATTCCCCGGCAGCCAGAATCCGTCGGTCCGGTTTACACTATCACCAATCGTTGTTAAGTGACTCAACACGAATAGTTTACGAACATATCTTCCTCGTTTTCTTCAGAATTTGTCAGAAAAACTTACACTTTCAGTTTTTGCCCCAGGACTTGATCGCAACTGTTTTACGTGTAATGTATTTATATTCAACATGTTGAGTCATGGTTGCGAGTTGCGTGCGAAGGTTGGTATGGCAACTGCTGCTAGAAGGCTCCGACAGGTATTTTCAACAAATAAGCTCTTAAAGATATGTATTCTCTCAAAACTAAATCAATGTCCCAAAGATTGGGATATGCGACGGTGGTTGGCCTACTTCTGGCTGTAGGCACAAACCAGGCATTTGCGCGCACGACATTAGGCACCTATGCCCCCGGCCAACCGATAAACGGTCTTGTCGGTGTGGACGGTATAGCCGACGCGGCAATTAGTTTGGACGAACTTGGCAATGGTACTGCCAACTTTAGTGGATTTTTCGGTCCCTATGATGTGACCGTGACCCACATTCCATCGACCGTGAACTCTGCGTGGGCGGGCCTTGAGGTCACCTCGTATCTGGTAAAAGGCAAGGGGGGAGCCGCCCCAATCGAATTGGCGCCGGGTGTTGTTGGTATCGGCGAACCGGGTGTTCCGGGATTTAGCGATGCGCTGGTTTTCACCTCGATTAATCCTCTCTATGACCCTTTGCACCCTAATGCTAATCTGGGTTCTGTCTTCGGGACCACTCGGATCGATTTTTTATCGGACGGTGAAAACCCATTGAATATAACAGCGGACCGGCTCGTTTTTGAAGACAATCTTGGAATCGCCACCTACCATGCGTCCGGCGGATACGCAAATGGTAATAACAACGAGCAAGTCACGTACACGATCGACAGCTCCGCTCCCGACAAAGTCCCCGATTCCGGAGCAACGGCGTCCCTTCTCGGGCTGGCTTTGCTCGGCTTGGCTGTGGTGCGGCGTAAGCTGAACTTGGTCTAGCCTCACGCAGCGTCGGTTTCATCCGAACTTCACATTCCCTGACCGGGTGCCGATGCAAATCGGCACCCTTTTTCTTTTTATCGAGGAGCGGCAAAAACCAATTGCTGATCAGTAGGCTTCAAGTTCGCATGCACTCTCTGCACCCGACGTGCGCCCGTGTAGCTGCGCTGGCCCCGGCGGCCGTGCTCCGTGCGCTTGGCCCGCAGGGGCCGTTTTGGCGGTGGACCGCCAACGAGATTTCGCGTGCTCTGGGTCTTCGGGCCGAAAACCAGTTCGCATAGTCTGGCCAGCGAGACATTTTGAGGCGGAAGTCCACGACGCGCCCGGTGGAGGCGGTGACGCCCAAGGAGACGAGGCTGGCCCGGAGGCCGTCCATGCTAGTTCCTCCTGCCTTTCCCCGGAGTTTGCTGTGGGCGCGAATTTCACGCCGTTGCGTGAGCAAACTAAGTTCCGTTTCTCCATCGAACAAACGGGAATCATTCGAAGCAGCGAGCGCGTACCGGTGCGATTTAAACTCATCTTGAAAGCAACTTGGAATAAGGGCGCCCGCCGGGACCGGCTTCTGCGTGGCCGAAATCAGGGTCGGGGCTGACCACGGAAAAAATCGCGGTCAGGCGCTCAGTTTCCCAGCTGAAAATCCGCACCACGCCTTCAAATCCAGCGGTTGCTAATTGCCTTTCGTCCGGACTGAAGACCAGGGCAAAGACAAGCCCCTCATGATTTCTTAGCCGCGCTTTACGATGAGTGGTGGCCGCTTCATAGACTCGCACCTCACCCGCCGGGGCTCCGGCCGTCGCGAACCATTGGCCGTCCGGGCTATAGGCCGCCGCCGTCATGCCTCCCTCAAAATGTTCGTACTCACGCACAAAATTGGGATCGGCGTTGGGATCGTTATTGTCCGGCTTCGGCTGCGCTCTAAAAACCCGCACGCGCGCTTCGCCCCCCAGCGCGGCCACCAGGTTTTCAGTGGGATGCCGTTGGAGTCCGAGCAGGGGTTCGTTAGGGCGGCAGATTTCGTCGAGCAACCGGCCATCGGCGGCATCCAACAATTTCATCGTTCGATCTCGCCCAGCGGAAACCACTCGCGTGCCATCCAAGGTAAAACAGGCACCAAAAACCCAGTCGCTATGCTGCTCGAAATGAAATAATTCTCGACCGTCCTCGGCGACAAATACCCGCACCGATTTATCGGCGCCACCCACTGCGACGCGCGTTCCGTCGGGCGACCAATTCAACCCGAACACGGAGTCGCCCCCGGCTCGGCTCGACCTTTTCAAGGCTCCGGTCGTAGGATCCCAGAACTGCACTTCGCCAAATCGACTTGGGGTCCCGCCCGCGACCGCCAACGTTTGGCCATCCGGGGCAAATTGAACCGACTCCACTTGCGCCGCCAAACCGTGTAGCCGGGCTCGACGGGTATAGTTTGTGGCGGCAAACAAGATTACTTCGCCATTGCCCGTCGCGGCCAGAGTTGTGCCATCTGGCGACCACGCGAGCGAACTGACTACCGGTAGCGCAAAGTACCGGGCCGGAGGAGCAGGGACCCGGGTCATCGACGCGGTGTCGTCACTGGCACCTTCGGTAATCCAACGTTCGAGGAGCGCGACTTCCGACGTGGACAGAGGTTTTCCTTCGGGCGGCATTTCCGGGTTGGGACCTTTTACCTGAGTGACCACGAAGCTCTTGGACGCGTCTGAAGCGACGAAAATAGGGCCATGTTTCCCGCCGACGCCCAAGGCAGCGAAAGTGGTGAGATCCAACTTGCCCTTAAGTTTGGCAGGTTGATGACAGGCGACGCATGAGCGGTCAAAAAGTGGGGCGATTTCGCGACTGAATGAAACCGGTGCGGCGGCCTCGGACGTCCCGAGCCACCGCGCCGCCAGTGCTACCGCGCCGGCTTTCATTACTAACGCTCGGGTGCCTCGGCAGCTCACGGGTCGACCTCCACCCGCAAGAGATAGCCGTGGGTCTTTGCGGCCTTCTCGTTGGCATAGGTCACCGCCACGAAGACCCGGCCCGTCGCGACGAGGAGATGATTCACCGCAGGATCGCGGCCGAAGGTGTCGTCATTTGAGGCCAGAATGGTTCCTTTGGCATCATAGAGGGTGAGGATTGCATCCAGAGTTGAACTCAGCCGACTGGCGGTGATTTCGGCCCGAACGGTCTGGCCGACCGTGCCTTCCAGTTGAAACACCGCTACGTCACCGGGGTCGGCCAAGACGCCGCGGACCCGCTGGCCGGGCGTGAATTGGGGCGCATCATGGAAACTACTATTGGGCTTTTTGGCTTCGCTCAAATCTGTGAGGGCAAAAGCCGCCGTCGGCAAGGGTCGGCCAGTCCCACTGGGTCCGGAAACGATCCACGCAAGATTGGTGTGACCGGCCGCACTGGACGGTAGCACAAGTTCCAGTTCTAGGAGTTGATCGCCCGCCCTTTCGACGGTGAGGCCATCGGGCGCTTTCGTCTCGTCTCGCCTTTTTATGGTGGCCACGACGGGTTCGCTGAGCCCGGCAAGGACCACGTGGGTGGCGTCCTTTAGCCGCTGGCCGCGCAGTACCAACGCGTTGGTGGCCCCAGCCAACAAACCGAGCGGCACGGTGAGGAGGGGGTTGGGTGGTTCCGGCGGTTTCGCCTCCTTTTTATCCTCCGCGAACACGGTCAAAGCGACCAGCCACGCCAGGGCGATGCGATTCAAGCGAGGGCCAAACGGATAAATCATTCCAGCGACGGAGAAGGACGGGTCTAGTAGGAGTTTGCCACGAATCAATTCCGTTACCGGATCGAACCCAAAATCTTTTGTAATGATTCCGCAGTCCGGTGAAACGCTCACCCGTATAATTCGGTAATGGCGCTGCCTTGATCTAATATCTCCACCGGACGTCCCTCCGGCGTGCGAAGAATTTTTCGGGGATCTATACCCAATGCTTCATAGACGGTAAAACAAACGTCGGCGGGTCGCACCGGACGCTCCGTCACAAAGGCTCCGTCTTTGTCGGTCGCCCCGATGATTTTTCCGGGCAACACACCCGCACCCCCAAAAAGCATGGATCCCGCCCGCCCCCAGTGATCGCGGCCCGCTTCTTTATTCACTTTGGGCGTACGACCGAATTCGCCCATCACTAACAAAAGGGTGTCTTGAAAGAGTCCGCGATCATCAAGGTCATGGATCAGCGCGCTGAGGCCGGTATCGAATTCGGGCAGCTTCTTGTCGAGGTTTTCGAAAATTTTCGAGTGATGATCCCAACCCCCATAGTTGACCGTGACAAAACGCACGCCCCCTTCCAACAAGCGGCGCGCCAGCAGGCAGCTTTGACCAAATTCGCTGCGGCCATACCGATCACGCACGGCTGCCTCTTCCCGATCGATGGCAAACGCTTTTTGGGCTTGAGGCGAGAGCACCATTTCCGCCGCTTTTTGGGCAAACTCATCGTACGTGGCGAGTTGATCGTTGCCCTGGATGTGGGCGGCCAGGGAGTCCACCGCTCCGAGCAACGTCCGACGACGTTCCAGTGTCTGGGGCGTCATCGGCGTGGCGCAGCTTAGGTCCCGGACCTTGAACTCTTTGTCATTGGGATTACCGGCTTTAAAAGATTCATAACGCCCGCCGAGCCACGCGGATTTCCCGAGTTCCCATGTGAACGATGGGTTTTTCGGCACCGCCACATAGGGCGGCACGTTACCGGTGAAACCGGTTTCGTGGGCTACGATGGCGCCCAGGGCGGGATGATCGCCAAACGGCGAGCCGAAGCGACCGCTCAAAACCCAATTGGTCGCCGTTTCGTGATGATCGTTTTCGTGGGTGCCCGACCGAACCAGGCAAACTTTGTCCAGGCATTGCGCCATTTTGGGGAGTAGCTCACCGACGCGCAGGCCGGGAATCTTGGTGGCAATGGTCTGATATTTGCCCCGGATTTCGGCGGTGGCGTCAGGCTTCGGATCGAACGTATCATGGTGCGAAAGGCCGCCGCCGAGGTAGACGAGCAACACTTGTTTGGCGCGGGGCGCTCGGCCGGGAGCGGTCGTCACGGCGGTGGGATTGGCCGCCAGCAATTTGGGCCAAGCCAGCACCTGCGCGAGCGAGAGGCCCAGCGGCCCCAGCGAGCCCACTCGCAAAAAATCGCGGCGCGAAACTCCGTCGCAGCGAGGACGAAACTGTTGGCTGAGCGAGATGTTAAGCATAGAAAAGCGAAGGCAATGGAGGTAGTGAACGAGGGAACTAGTGCGTTACGAAGTCAGTGGTTGAAGGCAAATTCTTTGGTATTGAGGAGCGCCCAGAAGAGATCCGGCAAGACCTCGTCGGTTTTTGCCGCGCCGAATATTTCATTGATTTGGACGAGTTCCGCGGTCGTGGGTCGGCGCGCCACCGTTGCGAGATAAAGCTGTTCCACCAATCGATTGCGGTCTGGCTCGGACTTCAAGAGCCGCTGCATGCGACCGTCTTCAGCCCGCAATTTGTGGGAAGTCTCTTCGCCATTTTGCAGGTGGAGAAGTTGCGGCAAGGTGACCTCGCCGCTGCGTTCACAGGCGCATGCGGTGACGCGATCGCTGCGGCCAAAAAGGCTGAGAAAATAACTGCCCACGTTCGGTTCGGGCAGCTGAATCGCCCGCAGTCCTAACGGATGTCCTTCATACCGGTCGGGCACTCCGGTGGCCGCCGCGAGGGCGTCTTGCATGACCTCAGCCGGCAAGCGATGCGCATAGTAATGGCTGAAGAACTTTCGCTCAGACTGGTTGCCCGGCGTGCTGCGCGAGCTGAGTTGGTAGGTGCGCGAATTCAGGATGAGCCGCATGACGTGCCGGAGATCGTAGCCGCCCGCCACGAACTCACGCGACAGCAACGCCCAGAGTTCGGGATTGGACGGTGGATTGCTCGCCCGCAGATCATCCACGGGCTCCACCAAGCCGACGCTGAAGAAGTGTTTCCACAACCGATTCACCATCGCCCCGGAAAACGCCGCGTTGGTCGGCGAGGTGATCCAATCCGCCAGATCGGCGCGGGCATCGCCGTTGGCAACAAACGTCATCGCCTGACGGTCCAAAGGTCGGGCGAATACTTCGCGTTTCGTACGGGGCTGCCAGGCCACGGGTTCATGTTCTCGGGCGGAAATAAATTCCCGCTTACGTTCCGCGAACTCGCGTTGGCGGTCACTCAATGTCTGCCTTAATTCGGGCAGCGCTTTGGCGTCGTACTCCTCGGCTTTCAAAAGCTGAGTCTGCGCGACGTCGAGTTTTTGCTGCGCTTCCTGGAACTTTTTTTCACGGTCGCGTTCTTCCCGACTCTGAATCAGGAGGCTGGTCGCTCCGTTGGCCGGTTCGACCCGATCAAGCGAGGTTTTCCCGAAGAACGCGGCGAAGTGATAAAAATCGTCCTGGGTGTATTTTTCCAGCGGATGGTTGTGACAGCGAGCGCAGCCAATTCGGATGCCGAGAAAGGCCTGCGCCACGGCATCGGTGATTTCGGATTCCGCGGGTGGTTTTTCACCGTAAAGGGTGATGAAATAACCAACCGCCGGATGGCTGACCGAATCGCCTTGGGTGGTCAGGATCTCTCGAACCAATTCGTTCCATGGACGATGCGCCGCGACTTGAGCCCGCAACCACGTATGGAACGCGCGCACGCCTTTGGTGCCGCGGACGTCGTGGTCGCGCTCTTTCCGATTCTGGAGCAGGTCGGCGAGTTGCAGCGTCCAATAATCGATGAATTCCGGCCGTTCAAAGAGCACCTCGACCAACCGAGCGCGTTTGTCCGGGCGTGGGTCGGCGAGAAAAGCCATCGCTTCTTCCGGCGTCGGCAACGTGCCCAGCGTGTCGAGCATTGCCCGGCGAAAAAAAGTCGCGTCGTCGCACCGGGCGGACGGGGGGATCCTGAGCGAGGCCAACCGGGCAAAAACGGCGTCGTCGACCGCGTTTTGTTTCCGCACGTACCGCCATTCCTCGACGACGTTGGTGGCGGGGATGGTGAATCGGACGACCGCGACCCGGCCTTGGAAATGCGCGCGAATGCTGGTGCTCCCGGGCCGGAGCGCGGTTGCGAGGCCGTCGGGCGTGACGGTGAGCGTCGTTTCATCGTTGGAGAAAAACTGGGTCAACCACGTGACGTCTTTCGCGGTCCCGTCTGGCCACATCGCCCGAGCGGTGAGGTGCTGGGTTTCACCCGGAGCCGCCTGGCGATCACCGGGGACCAATTCGAGAGTTACGGGATCTGCCTCGTCCGCGTCGGATTTTGGCCCGGGCGCCCGGGCAGCGATCCAAGCGACGAGCAATTGATGATACCGATCACCGGGAGTGATCCGGACGCCGCCTTCATGCGGGGTGGCGCCGGTGGTTTTGGCAATGAGGAGTGAATTCTCCGGGTCGGCGAGATTGAGACGTCGGCCGAGGACGTCGCGCGTGAGCCAGCCGTAATCGAGTTCGGGCGCGTAACCGCGCAGCGAAAGCTTAAAGCCGTTCTGGCCTGCCAACTTGCCGTGGCAAGCGCCTTGATTGCAGCCCAGGCGGGTCAGCACCGGCTCCACTTCCTGGCGAAATGATGGAACCGTGATTTCTACCGGGGAGTTGGTAGCGCCTGCTTGCGCCGCCCATGGAAGGCCGACCGCCCACACGGCGAGGATCCCGGCCAACAGCCGACGACCAACCGGGCGCAAGGAACAGCAGGCAACCATGGAGCAATTGATACTCCTGAATCGACCGGTTGGCTTGGAGGAAATTCATCAATTTTTTGGACAGAATTCCCCCGCCCCGAGCGGTCATGTTCCCTCTCCTGAAATGTTCCCGCTCCTGAAAACAAGAAACAAGAGCCGACAGTCATTCTCTACGCTGATGGTGGTGGGTACGTCCTTATCCGTCGCCACTACGTCGGCAGAAGCGAAGCAACCCGCCTCACGCTGGAGCAGGCGGCGCAATGGCTTGTCGAGTGCGGCCTGGAACGTTGATTCAGCCGCGTAGCGAGCCGATGAAAACGGGTCCGCGGCGCTATTAAAACCGTCGTAGAGCTCCGCCAGAGCCTCCAAATTATTCTCCCGAATGGACGCCAAATGTCTTAGCTGTGCAGCGTCTGTAGCCTCTGACATGTGTTCCTGAGATCGAGTGCTTTATCGAGATAATCACCAGCTTGGCACTGTGGATGACCCTTGCAGAGCGCATCAAGACCGACCATGCACTTGTCGCAACTTGCAACCATTTCGCCCCACAAGGACGCCACAACGTCGATATCTTCTTCAGCCTTGCACGCCATGGCGACCATTCGATAAATCTGAACCAGGCCTTCCAAGAGTTTGCAGGCGTGCTGGCGGAAAGGCGCGCACATCGCGACAGGCGTCTCCTTCACACGGGCATCAAAGTCCGCGTAAGAAGCATCCGATAGGCACCGAATTGTTCCTGGTTGAAAACAAGCTGACATCGCTGTGGAAGCATACCTAGGACACGACGCTTGACACGGGTGAACATTGCCAAACGTCTTTGAAACGGGGGGAGGTGTTAGGAGTAGGCGTTAGGAGTAGCGCGCCACTTCCTCCGTAAACCATTGATACTGAAGTTTGGCGACCCCACGGGGAATCGAACCCCGGTTACTGCCGTGAAAGGGCGGTGTCCTAACCGCTAGACGATGGGGTCGCCTGTATCGGAGCCTGCTACCCCGACCCGGCCACTATCGCCGGAAAAACTTCAAACTGTCAAAATGGTGGGTCGGCAGGGATTTGAACCCTGGACCAACGGCTTAAAAGGCCGCTGCTCTACCGCTGAGCTACCGACCCGCGTCTCAGCGCGGACGGGAACCTTAATGGAACTCCTTCCGTGGGCAAGAAGCTTTGCGTACGCTTGCAAAATCTATTTCCACGCCGCAACCACCCGCTTCAACTGGAGCAATTCCTTCAGTAAATGGCGCATTTCCGCTAGAGGAACCAGGTTGGGTCCGTCACTCAAAGCACGACCTGGTTCTGGATGGGTCTCAATAAATAACCCGTTGGCACCCGCCACAACGGCACAACGGGCGAGCAGAGGCACAAATTCTCGCTGACCACCGGTTCGGTCCCCCAACCCTCCGGGTTGTTGCACCGAGTGCGTGGCATCAAATACGATCGGGAACCCGAGCTTGGCCATCGTCGGTAACCCGCGGAAATCGTTGACCAGAGTATGGTAGCCAAAGGTCGTGCCGCGTTCGCAGAGCAAAATCCGTTTTCCGCCCACTGCCACCGCTTTCTTAACCACATTGCCCATGTCTTCGGGTGCCAGGAATTGGCCTTTCTTGATATTGACAATCTTTCCCGTCCCCATGGCGGCAAGAATCAGGTCGGTTTGGCGACAGAGAAAGGCCGGGATCTGCAACACATCACAAACCTCTCCTGCAGCCACCGCTTGATCTTCGGTGTGGACATCGGTCATGATCGGAACTCCCACCCGTTGCCGAATACGGGCTAGAATCGCCAAGCCGTCCGAAAGGCCCGGCCCTCTAAAGGCTTGGCCGGACGAACGATTGGCTTTGTCGAAACTCGCCTTGAAGACGAGCGGAATTCGGAGCGCGGCGCAGGTGCGTTTCAAGGAGCGGGCAATGGCGAGGCACAATTCTTCGCTTTCGATTACACAGGGTCCGGCAAAGAGGAAAAGACCTTTTCGACTCGACAACGTCCGCCAGAGCTGGGAAGAGTTTGGCATACTCATCGTCGGAAACTGGCAGAGCAGAGCGGAGAAAGAAGCGTAAACTTGGACGGAGGGAGTCCGCTACGCCTTAGTCGCTAACGCCGCCGCCACTTGGGCTGGGGTGACGGAGCGCATCATACATTCCAATTCCGCCGCCGTGCCGGCGATCGGACGGCCGTCGTATCGGTAGAAATCCAGGTGTCGATTGCCGATGGCGGGGTTAGGGATTTTGGTCCACTCAAATCTGAAAGGATACACCGGCGGATTGAGAGTCGGCGTTTCGATGACAAATTGCCGGGGTACTCGTGCCGCCGTCGCCAAATGCATGAACACAGTGTCGACGCTCAGAAACTGCCCGGCCTGGCCCAATAATGCGGCGGCGTGACGGAGGGTGGGCGTGATCGGGATTAATAGCCGTCCGTCCGCAATTTCTTTCGTGAATCGCGCCCGCAGTTGGGCATGCGCTGCGATTTCTTCCGGGCCACCCAACAGGACGATTTGCTGGGCGGGATCGCGTTGAAACAGATCGACAAAAAGTGTCTGATACTGGTCCAAGGGCCAACGACGCAACGCGAGATTCTTGGTGCCGCCCGAGCCGACATGAACGCCCAGCCATCGCCCCGGTTGAAGTCCGAATTCCTGCGCCGTGGCTTTCGCCCAGTCGCGCTCGGCGACACTCAAAAATAGTTCATACTCCGGAAAGGGGAGCAGAAGTGGCCGCTGCAAGAGAGAGAGCAAGCGCAGGTTATTCGCGACGCAATGGAGGGTATAATCTTGGGGTATTTCGTCGGTAACAAGCCAGCCATCCTTCCACGAATGATTTTCATATTCATGGCTTAGCCGTCGGCGGGCTCCGATCAGTCGAGTAATAGACCGGTATTCGCGGCGCCCCTGGGGATGAAGGGTGAGCGACAGATCGTACCGCTCTTGGCGAAGTCGCCGGAGGAAAAACAGGGAAGCAATTTTGCCGGCTTTGATGAAATCATGCTGATAAATTCGTGTTAGATGCGGATTTCCACCCAGAATTTGGGCGGAACCTGGCCACATGACAAGGACGTCCAACTCCGCGCCGGGAAATTGCGCTCGCAATTCGTGCAACACCGGGGTGGCCATAAGCGTGTCGCCAATGCCCGCGAGCGAGAGAACCAGGATCCTATTCCACTTGGCCATGATCACTTTCCGATTCGCCGCCAGGCAGCTGGCCGACCGGCCACCGAAGTTCTGCTGATGGGCGTGAGGAGTACTTCGTCCGGAACAATGCTACCCTGGCGTCGATCAAAAATCCGAACTTTGGTGGTGCCCGAGAGAAGCTCGGTCGTCCATTGCCGACCGACCCGGCATTGGAGGGCCATGGAACGAACCGTTTTGCGATCATTCAAATCCCATTGCAGCACGAGGCGGCGACCTCCCGGTTCGAGGGTGGCGCGTAGTTTGGGTTGAAGCGGAACGGGCTCGACGAGCCACGGAGAAGCCGGGATCAAAGCGGGGCGCGGGAAGAGCTGTTGTTTGAGGAGCGTCGCGATGCCTTCGCGGTTCGCTTGCAGGGCCGTCGCGTTCCACAGGACGACGCCGGAAACGCCTTTTACTCGACGGGTCAGCCGAATCTGTCGACCAATCTCTGACGCTTTCCGATCCGAGCCAATGCGGGTCAGATCTAAGCCAGGCCAGAGATTTCGGCCGCGAGTGTTTTGCTGAGCCCACCAAGGTAGGAGTGCGGCGAAACTCTGCTCCGGGCGGTCAATCGGCCAGTACAGTTGAGGCGTCAGATAATCGACCCATCCCTCTTGAAGCCACTTTCGAGAATCAGCCCCGAGGACTTCGTAGGCGTCGAGTCCTTTGATTTGGGGTGGATTGCCGGGCCGCCAGATTCCGAATGGGCTAATGCCAAATTTCACCCAGGGTTTTTGCCGATGAATCGCAGTTCCTAAGTCGTGGACGAATTGATCAACGTTTTGTCGCCGCCATGCCGCCCGTTCGAGCCGGCCGCCTCCACGGGTATAACGTTCAAAGGAAACGTCGTCGGGGAACGGACGCCCGTGTTGGGGATACGGATAGAAATAGTCGTCCATATGGAGCGCGTCGAGGTCGTAACGCTCCACGATGTCGAGCAACACCCGACGAGAGTGTTCCTGCACGGCGGACAACCCTGGATCCAACCACAGCTGATCACCACATTGGAGCGCCCATTCGGGATGCAGCGTTGCCAAATGATGACGGCCAAGTGGGGATTTTGCGGTCGGTGATCGGGCGCGGAACGGGTTGACCCAGGCGTGGAGTTCCAGGCCGCGTGAATGGGCTTCCCGAACCGCAAAGGCGAGCGGGTCCCAGTGCGGTAACGGCGGCAAACCCTCATGTCCGGTTAAGTACTCGGACCACGGTTCAAGCGCCGATTCGTATAGGGCGTCGGCCTGGGGGCGAACTTGAAAAATAACCGCATTGAGGTGTAGTTTGACGGCCGTATCGAGCAGGCGAAGCAGTTCAGCCTGCTGCTGTGCGGAGGTCAGTCCGGGAGCGGACGGCCAGTCGATGTTTGCTTTGGAGGCGACCCATAAGCTGCGAAATTCGCGATCTAAGGCTGGGGCCGGTGGGGTCGGGGCAACGCTGGCCCCGCGGGCGATGGACCACCAGAGTAACAAAACGCAGAACGACCGCATGGGTAAACGTTGACCGGTTTCCGATGTTGAGGAGTGGGTGCGGGGTTGTCGAACCCCGTTTTCACCCTTCTTCACCGATCAAGGGCGCGACGTGACTTGTGGCCCTCGAACCGGGATGAAACGGGGAGGACCCCCAATCTCGCAAAACCCTCCTTGCCACCGCTCCAACATTCCGTATTTTAACGGGCTTGGTTCCGCGGATGCGGTAACCGATTAAGGCTGAGAAAAAATCGTTTAACGCGTAACCGAACCTTTAACCTCCGTTGCGTTGGCAACGCTGGCCACGGGTCAGGGACCACGGAGTCTTCGTAGGGGCATTCGTATTCGCTCCGTCCAGGCCTCCCATTTCGCAGTAAACATCGGTCGGTCGCGCTCCACAGCGCATCCGGTCAAAGTTTGTTTGTAATCATGGCAACTACGCAGTCGTTTGCAGAATTAGTTCGCAAGTACGAACCGCAGTACATTTCGGGTCAGATCGTCAAAGGCACCGTGATCGAAATCCGGGCCAAAAAAGAAGTACTCGTTGATATTGGAGGGAAATCCGAGGGCGTTGTGTCCGCGGGTGAATTCGAAAACTTCGAAAATGTTAAGATTGGCGACGTCATCGACGTCCTGATCGAAAAGGCCGAAGACAAGGATGGCAACATCCATTTGTCCAAGGAAAAGGCCGAATTTCAACAGAACTGGGACCGAATCCGCACCATTTGCAATGAGGGTGGCACGGTGATGGGTAAGGTGAAGGGCGTCGTTAAAGGCGGCCTGATTGTCAACATTGGGGTCGAGGCGTTCGTGCCCGCCAGCCAAGTGGACGTGCTTCCGCCCAAAAACCTCGCGGTGTTCATCGGCAATACCTACGAGTTCAAGGTCGTTAAACTCAATCCTGAGCGACAAAATGTCGTCTTAAGCCGACGCGAACTCGTCGAGGCTGAGCGCAATTCTCGCCGCAGCACGCTCCTCTCCGAAATGGTCCCCGGCGATGTTCGCAAGGGCACCGTCAAGAATATCACCGATTTCGGTGCCTTTATCGACCTCAACGGTCTGGATGGTCTGCTTCATATTACGGACATGACCTGGGGTCGCCTCAGCCATCCCAGCGAATTGCTCCGGGTCGGCCAGGAACTCGATGTCGTCGTTCTCGACATCAATCGCGAAAAAGAACGCGTCTCCCTGGGTCTCAAACAGAAGAGCGCGAATCCGTGGGACAATATCGAGTCCAAGTTCCCGGTCGGGACGAAGGTCAAAGGCAAGGTCGTCAACCTGGTTCCGTACGGTGCGTTTGTCGAAGTCGAACCCGGTGTCGAAGGCCTCGTACACGTCACTGAACTCAGCTGGACCAAACGTATTGCCAAGCCGTCCGATGTCCTCAAGCAAGGTCAAGAAGTCGAAGCCGTGGTCTTGGGTATCAATCGCGAAGAGCAGAAGATCTCCCTCGGTCTTCGTCAGCTCGAAACGAATCCGTGGGATGTGGCTCACGAGAAGTATCCGCCGGGAACCAAGGTCAGTGGCCCGATCCGCAATCTCACTAGCTACGGCGCCTTCCTCGAACTCGAAGAAGGTCTCGACGGCATGGTGCATGTCTCGGATATGAGCTGGACCCGCAAGGTCAATCACCCGAGCGAAGTCCTCAAGAAGGGCGACATCGTCGAAGCGGTCGTGCTCGAAGTGGATCGTGCCAATCAGCGGATCAGCCTCGGCGTCAAGCAGCTGGGTACCGATCCTTGGGATGGAATCGATAAGCTGTTCAAAGTCGGTGATGTCATCGCTGGCAAGGTCACCAAGCTCGCGAGTTTCGGCGCCTTCATTGGGCTGCCCAATGACATCGATGGTCTCGTCCACATCTCGCAGGTGAGCGAAGAGCGGGTCGACAAGATCAAGAACGTGCTCAAGGTCGGTCAAGACGTGACGGCCCGCGTGATCAAGATTGACCGCGCTGATCGCCGGATTGGTCTGTCGATTAAGGCGGCTAATTATACAAATGAGCAGCTGAAGGAAGAGCAGAAGATGCTCGATCAATTGAAACCCGGCGAAGATCTCGTGGCCCTCGAACACGCCTTTGCGGGACTCGAAGACAAGCTCGGCCAGAAGTAATTTTGTTCCGTTGATTTTTCACAGGCGCGTCCCCGCGGACGCGCCTTTTTTCGTGATCGGTAGGCCGAGTGATTGACCCAGGGCATGACGATGATCGTCGGGACCGCCCGCCGTTCGGCGATCAAATCGTCGAGAATGAAATTTGCTTTTCCGACGTCGATTCCCCCCGAGTCGGTATCATCGTGATCGCGTATGAAATAGAGTACGGGATAGCGTCGGGACTGACGTGGAGCGTAGCCCGGTGGGGTATAAACCTGGATAACTTTTGACTTCTGATCGAACGAGCGCAAACCGGAGGCCGGGCTAGTTATTTGGGGCGAGTAGCGGGCGCGACCCAGGTTTTGTTCCAGGCGTAGTTCCAGAGCGAATCCAAGCGGGCGAAATCCACATGACCGTCGGCACACACCAAATTGATGCCGCCGGGCAGAGGTTCGCCGGGACCGATCTTGGACGGGCCCTTTACCGTGCCGCGGCCGCCGTGGCGAGCGATGGCGAATCGCCCCAGCCCGCCGGCTACTCCATCTCCGATATACAGGTCTCGTGGGGGCAGATCGGTCGGCTCCGGCCAGGAATCTACCCACATCGCATCGCCGAACACGGGCGTTTGTGAGGAGCTGACGATGGCGGATTCCTTAAGAAAGAGCTTCGCCTCGGGAACATCCGGCATGGGGGAATACAGCCAACCATTGATGGCATAGCTACCTTGGAAACCGCGGACGCCGTTAGTTGGCCAGATCCAGGTTTCGTCTGAGGTCCCGTAGTTAGGATTCGCGGGATGGCGGGCGATGCGTTTGAGCGGCTCGCGGGTCGAGGGGCAATATCGTATTTTGTGGACGCTCGCCTGGTAGGCCATCAGCGTGCCGAGCCAGAGGTTCCCATCATTCGCTGGCGTGTAGGGTAACAGATGGCTGGTGTCATTGACGTAGCTGAAGTGTGCGAGGCCGAGTTGTCTCAGGTTACTGGTACAATTGACCTGCAACGCTTTGGCCTTGGCCCGAGCCAGGGCCGGCAGCAACATGCCCGCCAAGATAGCGATGATCGCGATTACGACGAGGAGTTCGATGAGCGTGAACGCACGATGACGCCGGAAACGAAAGGTGAAGTTCATATTAAAGCGATTCTTGTGAGGGATTGAGAATCAGAACGATACAGATGCACTGCTGCCAGGTTCCCGGTTTGATCTTCGACCGGCGGCAACTCTAGTCGAAATTTCCCAAACGGCGAAAAATTCTTGAACGCTATGGCACGAAACATGGCTGTTGAAAGTAGACGGTTTGCGGTCCAAATGACAATAGATCTCAACGCTTCATAGTACAGTAAAATAATATGTTAATTTAATTTGACGTAACATTCTGTCAAAATAAATATCCTTACATTATAACGAATATATTTTGTGAATCTGTAACAAAACAAACACGGTATAATAACAATTTAATTTTGTCAATATATATATGCTGTCAGTTTGCAAGTTAGCCAAAACCTCAGAAAAAACAACTTGTCAATATAAATAGACGGACATAATGATTAATTGAATAAAGTGCCATGTTTTAAATTTCACTAAATGATGTTATGTCAATATACAAATCAAGTCATTATGATGTTGCTCCAAGCGTTTGAGTGCCACATTGGTGGAATTCCGGCTCAACTCCCTTCTCCTCGTCG
>JAYVTS010000375.1:0-31632 GCA_043788645.1 Verrucomicrobiota bacterium | reverse complement strand
CCCACTCTTCAGACCGCACCAGCCGTGACTTCGGCGAAGGCACCCCTTCAATCCGAGGAGGTGCCCGTTTCCATTCCTCGGCCAACCGTCAGCATACCCGTAGCGAAGGTACCCGTTCTCGAGCCCGCACCACTCACGGTCGTTCGAATTGAAGATCGTCCGAAGTTCCTGCCCGCGCGGGACCCGATCCCCGCGCCGATTTCAACACCCCTTCAACCGCTGCCGTTGGTGACGGCGACGCCCAGCCCCACTGATCCGCCCCCATTCGTCTCGGGCGCCGCTGTTCCTCAGGCCCAAGAGCCTTTGGTGACCTCCGAAAATGGGGCGCTTGTTGAACCGACCTCGGGCACCGGAGAGCCACTGAAATCCAGTCTTTGGGCGAAGGCCAACCCGGTGAACTGGTTCAAGCGGGATCGTTCGACCTCGCGCCTCAAACGCCCCACGCCTTTGGATCTTCCGCCCACCTCGGAGTCCGCCGGGTTGGCGACGTCGGCAGGCCTACGGGAGCCTCAAGTACCGAACCCGGTGCCCGCCGTCGTCATTCGGCCACCGGTGGTCCAACCGGTCATCGAGATACCTCCGCTCGCACCGCCGCCGAAGCCGGTTTTTCCTCACTATACCCGCCAGATTACTCAGGCCCCGAACGCCGGGAGTCGAGCGAATGCTGAGATCGAATTCCAGCGGGCGGTGACCGCGCACCGACAGCAGGATTTTGGTCCCGCGGTGGTGGGTTATCAGCAGGCGATTGCGGCCGATCCGACTTATTTTGAAGCGCACCACAATCTCGCCCTCGCCGCCCTCGCTAAAAACGAATTGCCGATTGCCCTACTAGCCGCCGAAACCGCGACGGTGCTCCGACCCGGCGATGGCGGTGCGCACTACCAATTCGCCGTCGCCTTACAACGCAGCCGATATCCTATCGAAGCCGTCGCCGAACTTGAGGAGGTCGCTCGCCTGCAACAATCTAATGCCGCTGCTCACTACGCTGCAGCCGTCGTTTATGCCAATGACCTTCAAGATTCGGATCGAGCCCGAGTACACTACGAACGCGTTCTCGCACTGGAGCCGAACCATCCTCAAGGGGATCTTATTCGACGTTGGTTGCAATACGGACGATAGCGAGCCGTCCCTCGCGCGATAGTTCATACCCTTTCGTCGCGAGTGGGTGCCGAGGCGGCACCCACCCCGGGGAACTTCGGACCGGCCAACGCCGCCGGACGGGCTCGCAGCGAGTCGGAGCAGAAAGGGTATGAACTATCCGGGCTATCGTTCGACCTGCACCGGCAAGCCGGTCCAGCACATTTGGCGTAGGTATTCGGCGTTCCAATTTGCGAGGCGAAAACACCCATGGCTTTCGGTTCGTCCCACTAATTCCGGCGTGGGCGTGCCGTGGATCCCATATCCAGACCGATTAAGCCCGATCCAGGCCACTCCTACCGGATTGTTTGGGCCTGGAGGCAGAAGCAACTTATGCCCGACGAACTGAGCTTCGGCCGACTCCGGAAAGGTCGCCGGATCGAAAGTATAATTTGGATTCTTAACCACCACCGCTACGGCGAGCGCACCCACGGGTCGCTTCTCGACTCGGGCTCCAATACTGCACGGAAAATGGGCGAGCAACTGCCCGGCCTCGTCAAACGCTCGAAGCCAATTTCCTCCGAGACTGATTCGAATCAAGGACGCTCGCCGAGCTGGCGGAAATTCTGCTCGGGGTATCGAGAGCTTTTGTCCGGCACGCAGGCGAGTCCAGTCCACCGTCGGATTGAGACGACGCAGTAGATGAGGGTGGCAGTGAGCAAATTCCCCCACCAACTCGGGGAGGTTCTCGAAGTCCAAGATCGGCACCTCAGATTTTTCGATCCAAGTCCGCGGAACCGGACGCAATCGGGCTAGGTCTGCGGTCGAGATAGTGAACTCGCTCAATGCGGGCCCGCCGAATCGGAGGGCATTCAAGGTGTTCACATTCAGCCGACCAGTGGCTTCCAGTCCGACAGAAGTTTGGAACGTACGCAATGCGGTGATCGACTGAGCGCCACCGACGCCATCGATCGGTCCCGGAGAAATCCCATGAGCGGCGAGCGCAATCTGGACCAACAGCCAATTTGTCGGACGTTGCGTGCCGTGGGTGGTATCGGGCGGTGGCGGAAGGGGGACCGCGGGAAGCTCCGCGGCGGGCGTCGGAGTGGGAGAGTTACGAACGATATTGGTCGAAACATGAATCACGACTGCGGTCCTATTGGTTGGGACTCCATTGGTAGGTCGAACACCGGCATCCGAAAGTCCTGGTGGCAGGAGCGGTAGGGGAGGAAGAGAAATTTCTGTGTTGGATGGGGCGATCACCACCGTCGCGGGTAGAGGCGGAATGGCAACTTCCGACACCGGCGTGGTCGGTGGGAGGTCCGTGGAATGCCACCACCACCAACTGGCGCCAACGAGCGCCACGAGTGTGCTGGCGAGAAATATCCACCGTAATCGGCCGCGGCCATTTCGGCGGTCCTGGCCATATTTTTTAGATGGGACCTGAGGTCTCCTGCGACCTGCCATTTTACAAGCCTACGGTATTGCCTGCCGAAACGCACATCCGTTTGGGGGTAGTCGGTCTCTTGCAATGGCTTGCGCTTGGAAGGGCGATCTAACCGAGCCCTGCGAAGATGGAGCGAGCCTCCCGGCGAGCCTCAATTTCTACCGGGTTCAGAAGGCGGCTCGGATCGAGCGAATTTTCAGCACCGGGGTCCGCCATCGTCGATCACGATATTCGTCGCCTTCAATGAACACCCGTTTTCCTCGCCATTTCGAGAGGACAAATTCTTTCGGATCTTCGGCCATCAGATAGTCCAAAGCGCCTTCTCGACGCCGAAAACTATCCAGTTGAAAAAGGGTGGGAGCGTCCGGACTCATTGCCATTGCCACCAATCCTTCGCGGAGGACTCGGCGCGGCTGGTTTTCGTTATAGACCAATTCCGGCTGGCGATACTGGACACTGGACGAGATATCAATTGGCGCGGTCGTCGTCGCGGCCGTTATATTTGCCGAAGGACTCACCACGGGTGCGGAATTGGCGGGTAAAGGTGCGACGGTCGTCGGCAGAATGTTTTGATTTTGATTGGGCGGGGGCGGAGTGGACACGGGGATCGCAATGACCGGGGTGGATTGCGGAGTCGTGTTCTGATTTTCGGTTGGCGCTATCGGCGGTGGAGTCGTTACGTCGGGCAACAAAGAGGTTTGGCGCCGAATCGGAGACCGGACCGGTTCTGGCGTGGGCTCCGGGTCTAGAGGTGGGGCCTGTGAATTTTGAAGGGCGGGTAAGGTGCGGCCCGTGGTTGAGGGCGGAGGCGGTGTCGGGGTGGCGAGCGCGGCAATATTTTTCGCGGTTGGTGCGAGCCCCGTAATCTCGATCAGATCACTCGCGATGTAGGCCACGGCGTTATCGGGCACCTCAATCTGCATCCACCCGTCCTGAACTTGAACTATCTCGACGTCATCCCCCTTTTTAAGCATCCCGACGGCCGCATAATTCCTCCCGGGCCCCGACCGGACCTTCAGTTCTTGCGAGTTCACCGTGCCCGTTTTGGCATCGATATACTGGGCGAAGACCCAAACCTTCACCGAGTTCGGCAGTCCGACTTTCGCCCAAGAAATGGGGTCATCCGGCTGCGGATTCACGGTGGGAATGTTTTCTAACACGATCAGGCGTTCCCCTTTGATGACCGTTCCCACTTCTTCCCCTTTGAGGGAGGGACTGGATCGGAGGTGGGCGCGATTCCCCTTAATGATGGCCAACTCGGCCGCCGTTAGGGAAAGAGATGCGGTCAGGCCTACCCATCCCCAAACGGCTACTGCGAGAAGGGTCAAGGGCGAGCGACTCGCTCGGAAACTCAGATTCATGCGCAACAGGAAATTGAACGATGGACCACGGTGAACGCACCGGCATTCCAAATTCAGACCGGTAACGTCCGTGTTCCGGCGGTGGCGGGCAAGAGGGATTTCAGCTCGGCGGGAGAGAGCGTCCGCCATTTTCCCAACGGGAGTTCGCCCAAGCGAATTGGTCCTATTTGGGTTCGCACGAGTTGCTCGACCTCGTGCCCTAACGCTTCAAATAAGCGGCGGACTTCCCGATTTTTACCTTCCGCCAGTTCGAGTTCTACCGAACTTCGGGTGTTGTTGGAAGTCAATAAACGGGCCGTCTCCGCTTTGATCAACTCGCCGTCATCTTCAATTCCGACGGTGAATCGTTTCAACTGGACGTCGGTGACGCGACCTTTAACCACGGCAAAATACCGTTTGTGGATGCCGTACCGGGGATGGGTCAACTGAAGGCTAAAGGCTCCATCGTTGGTGAGGAATAGGAGCCCTTCGGAATCGCGGTCAAGCCGTCCGACGTTGTGCAGATTGGCCCATTCTTTGGGCAATAGGTCGTGGACAATCCGGCGGGCTTCGGGGTCCTTGCTCGTGCAGAGGAAGCCCGCGGGTTTGTTCAATGCAATGTAGACTTTGCGGCGCGCCCGGATGGGTTGTCCATCGACCGCAACCTCTTGTTGGTCGGGATCGATCTTGGTGCCCAATTGTTGGATGACGCGGTTGTCGACGCGGACTTTCCCTTCAAGAATGAGCCGTTCTGCGGCGCGCCGAGACGCGACGCCGGCATCGGCGAGAAATTTTTGAAGACGAATGGTCGGCATGTCAGAAAGCGGAAAGCCGATTGCGGAACCCATCCGGCAATCGGCAATCGGCGGAAAAACGGACAGCGATGATCGAATTCAAATCGAAACGTGTAAGCGAAGTCGCTGCTTACTCCGGCGGTTTGGTCTTACGGAGACCGGTGACGCGGTCACCGGTCTTCCACTGGCCGCGATCTTTGAGGATGGCGACGCGTTCAAAACGTTTGAGAACACTGCGCTTGGCTCCGGTGGTGCCGGCGGCGGCGCGAAGGCTGCTATGCTGAGACATAAAACGGAAGCGTGAGTTAGCTTACTTTTCGGATTGGGCAACCCGCATTTTGAAAGGAATGAAGGACGAAGGGATGAAATATCCCGGCCCAGATCGTGGTCCCGCCTTGAGTTCGCTCCGGCCCTTACGTCATTGGAGTTCCCCCCATGCTACGAATCAGGTACTTGAAGTAGAATCCCGCCTTGCTCAGACCCCATCCTGGCGACCACCGTTGGCGACCTTCTTTATGGCTGTACTCATTGGAAATCTTTTGGTCGCCCAGTCCGGCGGTCCGACCAGCGTCATTAACGCATCTGTTGCCGGCGTGATCACCGAGGCGGGGCACCACGAATGCGTCGAAGAGATCTACGGCGGACAAAACGGCATCCTCGGCATCCTCAACGAGGAACTGATCGACATCGGCGATGAATCCCGGAAAAACATTGAGGGACTCAAGTACACCCCGGCGGCGGCGCTCGGGACGTGTCGTTACAAGATCAACTTCGATAAGAAACCGGAACAAGCCGTGAAAGACATGAATCGTCTTTTCGAGGTCTTTGCCGCGCACAACATCCGTTTCTTTTTCTACGTGGGCGGCAACGATTCCCAAGACACGGCCCACAAGCTCCATCTGGAAGCACTCAAACGCGGCTATGCGATGCGGGTGATGGGTGTGCCCAAAACGATCGACAACGATCTGCCCGCCACGGATCACTGCCCGGGCTACGGTTCGGCAATTAAGTACAACGCGACGACCGTGGCGGAGATTGGGCTTGATGTGGGGTCGATGGCTACGGATGACGGCTCGTGTTGTATTGTGGAAGTCATGGGACGTTCGGCCGGTTGGATTGCGGCCGGCACCGTCCTGGCGAAACAAGGGCACGCGGCCAATGCGCCCCACATTATCCTTTTGCCGGAGGTTCCTTTTGTGGAGGAAAAATTCCTGAGCAAGGTCAAAGAGACCGTCGCAGCCTACAAATACTGCGTGGTGGTTTGTGGCGAAGGCGTCAAGAATGCCGCCGGGGAAGAGATCGGCGCTGATAAAACCCGCCTGGATGCGTTTGGTCACCCGGTGCTCGCTGGGGCGAGTGAGGTTTTGAAACAGTTGGTTCAAGGTAAGTTAAATCTGAAAACCCGCACCGTCTTGCTGGGCTACGCGCAGCGTGCGGCGGCACATTTTGCGAGCCAGACCGATGTGGATGAAGCGTTTGCTTGCGGGGTTGCCGCGGTGAAAGCCGCCGCCAAAGGTGAATCCGGCCAAATGCCCAAGATCGTTCGCACGAGCAACAATCCGTACAAATGGGCCATTGCGATGGAACCGCTGGAGAATATCGCTAACAAGGAGCATTTGGTCCCGCGCGACTGGATTATGCCGGAGGGTTTCCTGCCAAATGACCTCTTCATTCAGTTTGCCGCACCCTTGATCGAAGGCACGGTTCGGCCCCCCGAGAAGAATGGGCTTCCTCAATACGTCTCCCTGACCAAGAGCCCGGTCGAAAAAAAGCTCGGAGCCCGATCGGGTTAGCAACGCCAAAGGCGTTTCGACGATCAACGAAGACGGCAGGTAATCGCCTGCCGTTTTTCTTGTCTGAAATGGCCGGGCTCAGAACTTTCGACCAAAGCTTGGAATTTTCACTCCCGAGCAACGCATGGCCCTACAGGATAGCATCGCCGCGGTGATGACGGATATTTATCCCATGGCGGGAAAGGGCGATGAACGGGCCAAGGCAGCAATTATTCAATATGAGAAGATATAGACCTCGGGTCATTGGCTCTTTTTTACTCTCTTGTCGCAGGCCGCAGCCTTCTTCTGCGGGCGACTAGAATCTCGGTGGCCGATTGTAGGCTCTCTCCCATCGGGGGGGGAGTTGGGGGGGACGGCCAGGACTGTAAAAACGAGGGTGGCGTTCAGCCCCGTTTTGTGGCTCTTTCTTCCCGAAGAATCTGTAAGCATGAAATTTTCCTTTTGCTGTTTTTTGCCATTGACGAGTTGCTTCGTCGCTAGTTTGCCATTGACCGCGTTGGCTCAGGGCTCGTTCCAATGCGCCAATGGCATGCTCAAGAATGCGTTTGTAACGGATTGTGCCGGAACCCCGATTGGCGGGACGAATTATTTGGTCGAAGTGCGTGCCGAAAATCCCCAATCCCACCAGTTCGACAATGGCTTGCTTCTTTTTGGCGCCGACGGCACGCGCCCATTGGGTCGGGTCAAAATGCTGAGCGAAAGAAACCCGGGACGTTTTTCCGCCGGCACGGTGGTGGTTCCTTTTGTCGCTCCGGGAAGTGAAGCCACCTTGGAACTCCGCGCTTGGGACCTGCGTACTGGGGCCTCCTACGATACCGCCACCCGCCGAGGCGCGTCGGTGGTGAAGGTCCTATTGGGCGGGGTGGGGAGTCCACCGACGATGCCCAATCCCCTGATTCGATTCACCGGCATCAAGGTCTGTGATACAGGTCCGGCCACGAAATAGACCCACCATCGACTAACGCCGTATTTCGAACTTAAAGTACTCGATCTCCGCGGTGGATGCGATGAGATGCGATGGGATATTCCGTAACCGCATTTTGACCCACGGGTAGCGGCCGTGTGTGGGCGGGTTGCCAGGTGTTGCGAATTCAAGCTTACCGCACGCCGGTGACGCTGAAGCGGAAACGGGTTTCGGATTGAAATGGCTGCCCCGGGCGCAGGACCGTCGAGGGGAACTTCGGCTGGTTCGGGGAGTCCGGAAAATGCTGGGTTTCGAGGCAGAACGCCCCGTGCTTGGGGTACGGGCGACCGTTAAAATGGTTGGCCGTATAGAGTTGAACGCCGGGCTGAGTGGTGCTGCACTCCATCACCCGCCCGGAAACTGGATCCACAACCCGCGCCGCTCGTCGCCAGGTGTTCAACGCGCCGCGGAGCACATAATTGTGGTCATACCCACTCGGACCGACGATTTGTCCAATGCGCTCTCCGATACGGTGTGACTCACGGAAATCAAGCGGGGTACCCGCCACGGACACTATTTCCCCCGTGGGAATGAGGTCGGCATCCCCGGGCGTGGTTTCGTCGGCAAAGATTTGGAGTTGATGCCCCAAAACGTCCCCCGCCCCGGTGAGGTTGAAGTAAGCATGATTGGTCAGATTAACCACCGTCGGTTTGTCCGTGGTGGCCGTGTAGTTTAATCTCAATTCGTCGGCATCATTGAGTGTATAGGTCACTGAGACGTTGACGTTACCAGGAAAACCTTCTTCTCCATCCCCACTGTGGAGACTGAACGTCACGCTCGCCTCGCGATCACCCGGGTGCGTTTGGGACGTCCAAAGTTTGCTGGAGAAGTTCTCGCGTCCGCCATGAATATGATTCCTGCCCGCATTGGCCGTCACCTGCACTGCGTGGCCATCCAGTATGAAACGGGCGTCCTTGATCCGATTGGCATAACGCCCAATGACCGTGGCAGCCGGAAAACCCTGGAGATATGGCTCAAGCGTCGGTGATCCACACACGACATTAGCGAGGGTGCCGGCGCGGTCGGGCACTTCAATAGCGATTACAGTCGCTCCATAGTCCATGAGTCGGACCGTCATTCCATGGCGGTTGCGAAGGATGAATCCTTGCACCTTTCGACCGTCGGGAAGATTGCCGAAAGCGGTGGTTTCGGCACGGGTGAGGATTCCCTCGTGCGGGGTGGTGCATCCGGTGACAGTGCTGGCCAGGGAGACTAAACCGAGGACACAGACTTCTCGACGGGTCATGCCCGTTGGGCAGATAGAGATGGAAGACATTCCGGAAGACTAACCGGACAGGGTCCCGCCGTCTTGTGATTTTGCTAAATTTAGCACCTGCGCACTCGTCGTGTACTTCGGTTCCCTCGCCTCGGGGGAGACGGCAGGGCGGTCCGAGGAATCGAAGCGAACCGCGGTGGAACGTTGATAAGATAAACTCCTGACTTTCCCATACGCGTGAATCCGTGTTCATCGGCGATTCTTTCTCCCGCAAGTCTTCAAACCTTGAAGCGGAGGGGGGCGCGAACGGGCGGATGGAGGTGGGGGCTTGGTCACTGCCATGGCAGGACCAATTGCCGGAGTCGATGCTCTTGCAGGCCGCTCACTCCCAGGCCCAGGAGGCGCAGAGGACGAGGCACGAGTTGGTGGCGAGCTAAAATCCAACACGCCATCCGATACAAGTCGTGACTGGATGTGAGGGGTTCTTCAACGGAAAATTGCCGGGTGAGCGTCGTGAAATCCCCATAACGCACTTTCACCTGCACGGTTCGGGCCGCGAGTTCGCGGCGGGCGAGTTTAGTAGCCAGTTCTTCGGCTTGTTCCCGGAGGCACAGGCGGAGTTCAGCCCGATCCGCCGTGTCGGTGGCAAAGGTATTCTCGGCGCTAATGCTCTTAATATCGTCGCCATATTCCAAAGGACGATGATCCTCACCCCAGGCAAACTGCTTGAGTGTCAGTCCCCAAGATCCCACTAAGGCCCGCAAATCTCCCCGATGATCCTGTAAATCACCAATGGTCCGCAGCCCCGCTTGGATCAGGGTTTGTTCGGTGACGGAACCGACTCCATGGAGCGCACGCACGGGCAGCGGCCGCAAAAAGCTCGCCTTGTCACGCTCCGGAATCAGGGTGAGACCGTCCGGCTTACAAAAATCGGAACCGAGTTTTGCCAGGAGCTTGTTACTCGCAATTCCAATGCTCGCGGTGAGGCCACGTTCCTGGAAAATACGCTCCTTCAAGGCGCGGGCATGGGGCAATCCTCGAACCAGCGCGGTTTCAATATCGGGATCGGCACCGCCATCACTGCATTCTTCGGACCAATCCAAATAGGCTTCGTCGACGCTCACCTGCTGAACCCGGGAACTGACCGCCATAACCAAAGCCATCACCGCCTGGGATTCGGCACGATATACCTCCATTCGCGGTGGCAGAAAAATTCCGTGAGGACACAAACGTCCGGCAGTGCGACTAGGCATGGCGGATCGCACCCCAAATTTCCGCGCTTCATAACTCGCAGCGCAGACCACCCCGCGACGATCCGGCGGAGATCCGACCACGACCGGTCGCCCGCGGAGTTCCGGTCGATCCCGCTGTTCAATTGAAGCATAGAAAGCGTCCATATCGAGATGGAGAATCACCCGCGGCACGCCGCCAACGTGCAGAGCACTCGCTAGGACGCCACCCCCGCGTCCGTTTTTTTCAGCCCGTTTTGCTTGAATCGAGCAAAAAAGAGCCGAAAGGACGTTAGCCCGGATAGTTCATACTCTTTCGTCGCGAGACGCCGCCAGACGGGCTCCCCGTAGTTCGTAGCAGAAAAAGTATGAACTATCCAGGCTAGGTCTTCATTGTGTCCTCTCGTCAAGCACCTCCCGGATTTATTTGATAAACTATCCCCGAGGGAACCCTGCCCCTCGGCCAAGCCTTTCCACCCGGGCTCGAATCGAAAGAAAAATCGGCTCTGACGCGTTTCTTTAACTTTTAACCGGTTGACCCAGAACGGCTTTAAAAAAATATTCCTGGTGGAAAAGAATTATTTATTTTCGAGATGGACAGGATGACGTCTGACTGATGGAATGCGCGGAATCAAACGGACGGATGCAGCTTGGAAGCTGGCTTGGGCGAGTGTGATGGGTGAGGAAAACGGCTAAGGTTTGATGGTGTGGGACCGACTAAATTGATGAAATGATGAAATTTGGAGTTGCGTAAGTGGTCAAAGTTGTGTCTATGGTGGGGGCTCGTCTGATGCGATCTCCGCGGAAGCCGCAAACTGGTCGCCCGCAGGGCAGATAAAATGGATCGAAATGGATCGAATTTTGAGTTCGGACACGCTCGTTGAATGATGGGGCTTTGGGGCGCACTTTTGCCATGGGCAATCTGGCCCGATGTCGACGGTGCTCGTTTCTCCCAAGGATCCAGCGCCGGAAAATCCAAATTTTGAACGAGTAAATTTTGCGGAACGAAGCGGTTCCTAAGCACTTCAAGTGTTTGTTTTTGGCCGGAACCGCAGTCAATGCGAGTTGGCCGTTGTTTTTTTGGTGGTTGATTGAAGGTAGCGAAAAGATGAAATCGAATGTATTGAAGTCAAATTCGGGTGTGCGGGTCGTGGCGAAAGCGGCGGCTCCGTTGACGGGACATGGAACGGCTCCGGTGGCGACCAAGCCGGTCTCAGCGAAAGCTGGACCGACGAAGCTCGTGACCGCTCAGGCGGTGCCGACGAAGTCCGCGGCGGTCAAAGCTGCGCCACCGAAAACCGCGGTAGTCAAAGCCGGACCATCGAAGCACGGCGTCGCCAAAGATGCCTCGCCAGAACACCCGGTGGCAAAATCAAGTCCGCCGAAGCACGGCGTCGTGAAAGAGGCCTCACCGGAGCATCCGGTAGCGAAGGCGAACCCGCCAAAGCATGCCACCGTCAAAGAGGCATTGCCGGAGCACCCGGTAGCAAAGGCGAACCCATCGAAATCGGCCGTGACAAAATCCTTGGCGACGAAGTCAGACTTGACCAAGTCTCCCAAGGCGAGCGTGTCGAAAACGGTGGTAAGCAGGTCGGTTATGACCAAGGCCGTTGAAGCCCCGATATCCGGGACCGACGCGGCGCCCGCGGCCGAGCGGGCCGCTTCGTTGCCCGCTAAAACGGCGCGGAAGGCTCCGGACCTGAGTGACAAAGCTGCCCCGGCTGCCCCAGTTCATTTCGCAGCCAAGGCCAAGGCGTCCGCGCAATCGGTTTCTCACGCGAAGAAAGTGGCGGGCAAGGCTGGCGAAACACCCAAAACACCCGCCGCCAAGGGCGCGCCCAAACCCGGCAGTCGCGTCGATGTCCCCAAGGGATCGTCGGTGAAATCTGCGAAACCGCCGACTCAGGCGAAATCCCCGTCCAAGACGGCCGGGAAATTGTCGTCGAAATCCCGTCCAGAGATTACCACGGATGAAGGGAGCAGCATTTCCGCCAAGGAACTCGGCAAGACCCGGACGGTGGTGGTGCATCCTGCGCCACGTTCCGTCCATGAGAGTATCGATCAAGAGTTCTCCAAGATGTCTTCCGCTGAGGCGAAGGCGTTAGAGAAGGTGATTGCGAAGCCTGATCCGATTGTATCGGCGGCACCCGAAAAACTTGAGCGCGGGCCGTGGGATGAACATACTTCGTTGCGCCTTTACATGCGCGACGCGGTCGCCACCCCATTGCTAACCCCGGATCAAGAGGTTCAGCTCGCCAAACGCATTCAGGCGGGGGATGACTCGGCTCGCGAACACATGATCAAAGCGAATCTTCGACTCGTCGTGAAGATCGCCCGCGAGTATGAGGATTTTGGTTTGCCGCTGCTCGACCTGATCAATGAAGGCAATATCGGACTGATGCGTGCGGTGGAACGATTTGATCCGACCAAGGGTGCGAAGCTTTCGACCTATGCGGCGTGGTGGATCAAGCAGTCGATCAAACGGGCGCTTTCTAACCAGTCGAAGTCCATTCGATTGCCCATTCATGTGGTGCAAGAACTGGCTCGAATGAAAAAGGCGGAAGCCCGGCTTGAAGCCGAACTGGGCCGCCTACCTACCGACGCGGAACTTGCTGCGGAACTCGCCTGTGAGGTGGAAGATATTAAGCGCTGGAAGGAAGCAGCCGCGATCGGTGCGACCTCTCTGGATGCGCCCTTGGGGAGTGATGCCGATTCGAGCCGAGTGGCGGATGTCATCGCCGACGAAAACGCCGTCATGCCGTGGTCGGGCGTGCAAGAGGAGACGGATGCCGAACTCGTCCGAGAACTCGTCATGACCCTCAATGGACGTGAACAAATGATTTTGCGTCGTCGTTTCGCCTTGGACGGAGGCGAGCCAGAAACCTTGGAAAACATTGGGGCTGACTTCGGTCTCACCCGGGAGCGTATTCGACAATTGGAGGCGGCGGCGCTGAAAAAGCTTCGTGACCGGCTCCGCAGTCGCGAAGCGCGGATGGCGGCTGGTTTGCCTATTTAGAGAGACAAATGAGGCATTCGGAGGTTACGAATGAGCGGCATTTCGGTGCCGCTCGTTTGATATTTCGGCAAATGATGGAATCCCTCCGCGTCGTTAAAGCCGCCGATGCCGATCGCGTATCGAAGCTGGTCCGTGAGGGCCTGTACCCGTGCTAACCCGAGTTCCCGGATGAGCTTGATTTTCCCGGGCTGTAAATCCACTCTTGGGGATACTTTAGACCTCTTGTCGCGAGACGCCGCCACTTCAGGTTGAGGGTAAAACTGTTCAAGTCGGCTTGAATTCCAATTCCAGTTCCAGTTCCAATTCCGTCGAATCGAATCGAAGGTGAAGCGCGTCGTGTCCTTTTGAGTCTGCCCAACTTAACGTTTCTGCCTATGTCCTCGCGTTTGGAAAAAGAAATACGCTTCGCACGCGCTCAGGCGTTGACCCGCCGCGAATTCTTTACGCGGAGCGGGGCCTTGAGTATAGGCTCTTTGGCGCTGGCGTCGCTCACGGCCAACACCTCTACCTGGGCGGCGACCCCAGAAGCCAGGAGCAATCCGCTCCGTGTCAAACCCGCTCCGGTTCCAGGACGAGCGAAGGCCATCATTTACTTGCACATGTCGGGTGCTCCCCCGTCGCTGGATTTGTTTGACTACAAACCCAAGCTCCAGGAACTGAACATGCAGGATTGCCCGGACTCGTTGCTGGGTGGGAAGAAGTTTCCTTTTATTCGAGGCAAACCCAAGCTGTTGGGCTCTCCGTTTAAGTTCCGTCAAGTCGGCTCAAATGGGCTCTGGCTCTCCGACCAATTCACTCACTTTGCAGACATTGCGGACGAGGTCACGGTCGTGAAATCCATGTGGACGGACCAGTTCAATCACGCCCCCGCCGAGTTGTTCATCTATACCGGCTCGATGCGGGCCGGCGGTGCCAGCCTTGGTTCCTGGGTTACTTACGGGTTGGGCTCGGAGAACCAAGATCTGCCGGGATTTGTCGTCTTGCTTTCCGGTGGTACGGATCCAACTGGAGGCAAAAGCCTATGGAATTCGGGCTTTTTACCCAGCGTGTATCAAGGCGTGCAATGTCGATCATCCGGCGAACCTATCTTATTTTCCAATAATCCGGCGGGAATGGATCGAGCGGGGCGCCGGCGGACGCTGGATGCGCTCAAGGAATTAAATCAACTGGAAGCGATCCGTTCCGGTGATCCCGAAACACTCACTCGAATCGAACAATACGAGTTGGCCTATCGAATGCAGGCGAGCGTGCCGGATACCTTCGACCTAGCCAAGGAACCGGCTTCTGTGCTCGACCTCTATGGAGCCAAACCTGGTGAGGGGAGTTTTGCCAATAATTGTCTACTAGCCCGTCGGTTGGTCGAGCGCGGCGTGCGCTATGTGCAACTATACGATTGGGGTTGGGATATTCACGGGACCGGTGGGGGTGACGATTTGCTCGAAGCGTTTCCTAAAAAATGCCGCGATGTCGATCAAGCGGCGACCGGCTTGGTGAAGGATCTCAAACAACGCGGGATGCTCGACGATGTCTTGGTGGTTTGGGGCGGTGAGTTTGGGCGTACGCCAATGAATGAAGCGCGGGGTGGCTCGACGTTCCTGGGTCGCGATCATCATCCGGAATGCTTCACATTGTGGCTGGCCGGTGGGGGTATTAAGCGGGGCTACGTTCATGGCAGTACCGATGATTTCGGATATCACATTGCCGAGGGACGAGTCACAGTCCGAGATTTGCAGGCGACTTTGCTGCATCAGATGGGATTTGATCCCTACGCCCTGAGCTACCGCGATCAGGGCCTCAATCAGAGGTTGATTGGGCCTACCGACGAAGCCCGAATTGTGACGGAGTTACTGGGTTAGGAGATCGGAGTGCGCGCTGCGATTGATCCCGTCTGGAGCACGGGATACGACCGCGGTCCACGACGCTATCGCGACGGACCCTGCGCTTGGTAAAAACAATCGCTAGCTCGGTCTTGGAGCCCTCACTCGGGCCTTCGGTTCTACTCGCCAACGCGTTCCTTGGGTCCATCTTGCTGCGTCATGTCTAATCTGGTGCCGACCGAGGCTCCTTCACTCGCCGTTCCGCCAAATACGCCGCGGATCTCCGCATCCGAGCGTCCAAGCTTGCGGGTGTTGGTCGTCGAAGATTCGGAATTTGACGCACGGATTCTGGTCAACCTGTTGCGGAGCGGCGGGTGGACAGTGACCTATCGCCGGGTGGAGAACGCGGATTCTCTTCGCAACGCGCTGGCATCCGAGGCTTGGGACCTGGTTCTGGCTGATCATCATTTGCCTGGTTTTTCAGCGCCGGAAGCCTTGACGGTCGTCCAGTCCTCGGGGCTCGACTTACCGTTCTTGATTGTTTCCGGAGGGATTGAGGAAGGGGTTGCGATCGCAGCAATGAAGGCGGGGGCTCATGATTTCCTGATGAAAGGCTCGCTCGGCCGCCTTGTCCCGGCGGTGCAACGGGAGCTGCGCGAGGCGGCGATTCGTGCGGCTCGCCGTCGGGCCGTGGATGATCTTCGGGAGAGCGAACTGCGATACCGCAGTGTGTGGGAAAACTCGACGGACGCGGTGTTATTGTTGGACTTGGCCGGGACGATCTGTTTTGCCAATCCGGCTTGCGTAGAAGTATTTGGGTGGACTCCTACGGACTTAGCCGGGCACACGCTCGACGCCTTGCAGGCGGCGGGTGTGGCGCCCGGGACTTGGTGGGCTCGCACCAAAGATCCGGTGGGCCGTCGACGCTTTGAAGTCCATGCCGTCCGTCGTGACGGCGCCACGGTGGAGGTGGAGGTGGCATTTACGGAGATGCGAACCGGAGATCAATTGTGGCTGGTGGCGTTCTGTCGCGACATTACCGAACGGCGACGGGCCGAAGCAGAATTGCGCCGCAACCGAGAGGAATTTGCCGCGGCGGCGGAGATTCAACAGCGACTTTTCCCCGCGACCGCGCCCTTGATTCCCGGGTTTGAACTAGCCGGTATTTCCCAACCAGCGGAAGCCGCGGGTGGAGATTACTATAACTTTCTGCCGTTGGCCGACGGAAGTTGGGGTTTGGTGGTCGCGGATGTGAGTGGGCATGGCATTGGGTCCGCGTTGCTGATGGCGGAGGCGCGGGCTTATTTGCGTTTTTTGGCGCGTACGGAGGCTGATCCAGCGGCATTGCTGACGTCCGCGAATCGTGCCTTGGCCGAAGATCTCGGTTCGGAACGTTTCATCACGATGCATTTGGCGCGTCTCAACCCCGGAACACGGCACTTGGAGTATGCGAGTGCGGGACATCCTCCGACGTGTGTTTTGGACGCGTACGGAAATCTCAAAGCCTCCTTGAAACGAACCGGGCCTCCGCTCGGACGCCGACCCGACCAACCTTACGTCAATGGGCCTAGCGTGGAACTAGCGAGTGGCGATGTGGTGCTGTTTCTCACGGACGGATTGGACGAGGCAATGAATCCGGCGGGTACCGAATGCTACGGGCTGGACCGGGCGTTGGCGGTGCTTCGGATGTATCAAAAGGAGCCCGCCGCGGAAATTGCGGCGGCCTTGTGTGCGGCGGTTCAGGCGTTTAGCGCCCCGGGACCCCAACAGGATGATCTGACGGTCATGGTGTTGAAGGTAGCATAGACGGCGATTGACGTCCGGGGCGTGTGCGCCGATGGATGGGGAAGGCATGAAATTGACGTGGAAGGATTATGAAGAAATCGCGTGGGCGCTGCTGGATCAATTTCCAGACCAAGACCCTTTGAAGCTGAGTTTCCCCAAACTGCATGGGCTCGTCCTCGCGCTCCCCCATTTCGATGATCGCCCCGAGGCATCGAACGAAAAGATCCTTGAAAACATCCAAATGGCTTGGTACGAGGAAACAAAATAGAACTCCTCCCTCGTACCGGGTATGATACCGGAGACGTATTCGATGCTACCGATTCTGCCTATGCCGACCAAAGAAGCCATTGCTGTTCCGGGCGCTGCTCCAGCTCTTGGACCGTACAGCCACGCCATTCGAACCGGGGATTTTCTGTTCTGTTCTGGACAAGTACCCATTGATCCGGCTCATCCGAGCGGTCCGTGCCCCATGGGTATCGTCGCCCAAACGGAACGGGTTATCGAAAACATCCGGTTAATCCTAGCGAGCCAGGGTTTGGATTTCAGTCAGGTGGTGAAGAGCACGGTTTTCATGACCAATCTCGCGGAGTTTTCGGGGATGAATGAAATCTATGCCAAAAATTTTCCCGCGCCATTCCCCGCTCGTTCCACGGTTCAGGTAGTGGCGCTCCCGCGAGGTGCCTCCGTTGAGATCGAGGTGATCGCCCGTTTTCCTTAGTCTCCCGCTCTGAACTCGACCCATTGACCGTTCTGCTGGGCGCGGGTAGGCATGGATTTTTACGATGATTCCATGCCGCTCCGTCGGTTCTTTCGTTACTTTCCCCTCTTCATATGGCCGCAACGTCTCCATCACCCGCCCGCCCGCCTCGGGGCATCCAAGACTTTATTTACGCCCTGGAAGAAGGGGCGGGCCGCCTCTGGCTTCAACGTCTTTTCTTCGCGCTGGGGTCGGTGGTGGTGATGGCGCTTTTTCTGCTAACGGAGGCGCGAAATTTTAGCAATCCAGAAGCGATGGACCTGGCCCAATTGGGCCGGAATTTGGCGGAAGGTCGAGGGTATACGACTCGCTATATCCGTCCTTTGAGTCTGAATTTACTGGCGCAAAAAGCCCGAGCGGAAGGGCGCAGCGATATCGGCCTCCTCAAGCAGCCGCATCCGGACCTCCAAAACCCTCCGGTTTATCCGGTCATGCTCGCCGGAATCTTCAAAATCATGCCTGAATGGTATCATACCTCAATTGGCAAGGGGGGCTACGCGGCGCGCCTTCCCAACGAACAATTCATTAGCCTCTTGAACCTAGGTTGGTTTGGATTGGCGACTTGGCTGGTTTATCGGCTGGGAACTCGATTGTTTGAGTCGGCCGTGGGTAAACTGGCGGCCTTAGCCTTCGTCGGTACTGAGAGCATCTGGCGTTTTGCCACCAATGGGCTGCCGACGCCTTTTTTGCTTTGTTTGCTCCTGGGTGTGGTCAGTTTGCTGGTTTCGCTGGAGGTCCTTGGTCGAGATGAAACCCGCCAGACCTGGAGTCGCCGCCTGCTTTTAACCACTTTCATTGGCGTTTTGCTCGGGCTCGGGTGCCTGACCACCTATAGTTTTGGCTGGATGTTGATACCAATCGTCGGCTTCGTTCTGGTTTGCGGCGGGACCAAACGGTTGCTGCTGGCACCTCTGCTCGTTGCGGTTTTCGCGGCCGTGGTGGCACCGTGGATCGTTCGTAATCTCCGCATTTGCAATCGTCCGTTCGGCACCGCTGGCTACGCGCTCATGGCGTTGACCGATAAATTCCCGGATGATCGAGTCGAGAGAACTCAACAACCGTTGCCCTCGGATCAGCTTCCGAACTTTGACGCCTATGAAAACAAATGGATGAAAGGGGCGGCGGAGACGTTGCGCAATCCGCTGCCTCGAATCGGAGGCAACTGGCTGTCGGCTCTTTTCTTGGCCGGGCTGATGGTTCAATTTCAAGACGTGGGCCGCCGTCGTTTGCACCGCTTTACGCTTGCCCTCGTGGTCTGGCTTTTTTGCGTCGAACCTTTGTGCCAAACGCATCTGGCCGATTTGGTTCCAACGATCAATTCCGAGAATTTGCTAATTTTTAGCCTTCCTCTGATGCTGATTTTCGGAGCGGCGTTTGTTGCGATGCTGCTGGATGCCATTGAATGGAATCATCTTCTCTTGCGTGATTTTGCGCTCGGTTTTGCAGCGTTTCTGGTTTCGCTGCCCTTGCTCACCTCGCTCCTCCCGCCCCGAAAGGATACCATTATTGAGCCGATTTACGCACCGAATCTGATCCAGAGCGTGGCGCGACTTCTGAAGCCGAACGAGTTCATTATGTCCGATATTCCCTGGGCGGTAGCGTGGTATGGGGATCGAGATTGTATCCGTATTTCGCTCCGAGTTCAGGATGAACAGCGGAAAGAGGATGCCGCCATCGAAAGGACTCTCCCGGAGGATTTTTTCCAAATCAATGATCTCCAGCGCCCCGTCAATGCACTCTACCTTTCGCCCTTAACGACCGAAGCGCCCTTGAAATTATTTTTCGACTATAAATCGGATTTTGCTTGGGGACGGTTTTATTTCGACGTGCTGTTGCGCAAGAATGCCGCCGGGAGGTTCCCGCTCTCACAAACATTCCCGGGATCGATCCGCGCCGGGCAGTTATTTCTCACCGACTACGTTCGCTGGTGAAGGCCGCGGCTCACGCTTCGCCTCCGCCGGACGAGTCCACCGTCGGGTCGGACCTGTTGGGAAACATTTTGCGCGATGTTTCGCGATCCTTTTACCTGACGCTTCGAGTGCTTCCGGCCGCAGTGCGGCGCCCGATTGGCCTGGGGTATTTGCTCGCCCGCGCCACCGACACGATTGCCGATACGGACCTCCTACCCGTTAGCGAGCGATTGCAAGCCTTGGCTCAATTGCGCGCGCGAATTCTGGGGGAGGTACAGACGCCACTCGATTTCAGTCGATGGGTCAGCGCACAAACCGGCGCGGGCACTCTCACCGGAAGCGTCGCCGAACGGGAGTTACTCCAACACACCGAGAGTGCGGTTGGGTTGTTAGAGACCTTGAACTCTTTCGACCGAGAGCGGGTTCGGGAGGTTTTGAAAACGATCACGAGTGGCCAAATCCTCGATCTAAAACGTTTCGGCGCGGCGTCTTCGGCGCAACCGGTGGCGCTCGCTAACCAAGCCGAGCTAGACGACTATACTTATCGCGTGGCCGGTTGCGTCGGCGAGTTCTGGACGCGCATTTGTCGCTCCAACCTTTTTCCTGATCACCCTGTCCCGGAGGTTCAGCTGGTGGCGGACGGAATTAGATACGGGCAAGGGTTACAGTGGGTGAATATTCTTCGCGACCTACCCAAGGACTTGTGCCAAGGCCGGTGCTATTTGCCGGCGGATCGTTTGGCCGAGGTGGGCCTGAATCCGACCGATCTGCTTGACCCTTCGGTTGAACCGAAACTCCGACCCCTCTATCGCCAGCTGCTGAATTCGGCGGAAACCCATTTGGACGCCGGTTGGCGCTACACCTGTTCCTTGCCGTCCAACCAGCGGCGGCTCCGTTTGGGATGCGCTTGGCCAGTCCTGATCGGTTGGCAAACGACCGCCCGTTTACGCGTCACCAATGTGCTGGATGCGACCCAACGAGTAAAAATCAGCCGCGCCGACGTTCGTAAAATTCTATTGAGCACCCTTTGGCGACTTCCGTTCCACGCCGCCTGGGCTCGTTTGCCTAGGCGATTTCGTGCGACCGACTGAACCGAGCCCGGATCATCCTAGAAACCGGAGTTGTCAAAGGCGTGCGACGGGTTTAACCAATGGGGTCCTTGGCGGCTCCGCTAAGGTTTATCGGTGGGACGGTTGGCGCAGCGGTTAGCGCAACTGCTTTACACGCAGTGGGTCGGGGGTTCAAATCCCTCACCGTCCACCATTTTTCTTACCACTTAATTACGATGTCGCCCTCTACCCAAATTTCGCCACCCGATTCCTCCTTCGAAACCTCGATCCTCGACGGACTACACGCGTTGGAAGCCGCCATCACTGCGGGTCGCCCACCGGCACCGAATCCGGCGCTCCGATCTGTGCTGGCCCGCCTCGACGAACTCACCGCTGCCATGCCGCAGAAAACGACGGCAGACCTGCGGCACTATCTCCAAAAACGCAGCTATCAAAAGGCGCGAATTCTCCTGGAAGGTGGCGATCCGGAAGCCTCTTCCTTACCCGCAGAAACGGGTTCGTAACCCTCGGTCTTTGGTGCTGAAGACTCCCGTACATGTTGTCCGTCTATCTATATTGATAAAATTTAATTTTATTGAGCCATGATTATTATATTAAAAACTCACCAAATCGACTTCTGCGCCTGTGTAAGTGGTGAGTGGAAACACGCCAAAAAATGAGGAGTGCCGCCGCCCGAGCCCGGGTAGTTCACGGTCCGAACATTAACCCTCCGTAGCTTTCGTGAGTTGTTGGACAATCTGCGCCTGGCGTGCGGGGTCCTCCACCTTTCCGCCTCCCGCTTCAGTCACGTAAAATCCGTCGATGGCGGCTCCCTTTTCAGTCACGATTTTTGCGAGCGTGAGATCTAGCCCCAGCTCGGCTAGCGCCAACGAGAGGGCGTGGAGTAGGCCCACTCGATCTTCCGTCTCGACGTCAATAATCGTTTGTTTCGGCAGCGTGCGATTGTCAAAACGAATCGTCGTAGCCATGCGCTCGCCTCCCACCGCCTGCCAGAGGGGACTATGCTTGGAGACTCGCGCAATAGCTTTACCGACGTCTGCTCCGTCCATCAATACCGAGAGAATGATCTTTTGAAATACCGCCCGCGCAGATTGCTCCGGCAACGCAGAAGTTCGCGCATCCGTCACCGAGAACGTATCCAGTACAATGCCGTCCATCCGCGTAAAAATCTGCGCACTAAATATATTAAGCCCCGCCGCGGTGAGCGCGCCCGCGACCTTGCTGAACAAGCCCGCTCGATCCCAGGTGCAAATGCGGACGGAGGCGTAACCGCGGTCGGCATCGAGATGCCAACGAATCACGGGTTCGAGCGCTCGATCCGCTTCGGTGACCTGCAAGTGGATGAACTGATGGACCAGACTGAGATCGGTGGCGATTTCGCGCGAGTTATGGAAGCTGAAGTATCGGGGCGGCAATCCTGAAAAATGAGCTTCGATTTCTTCGGCATCGAAGCCTTTGGGTAAGAGTTTGCGAACCTGTTCCCGGAGGAGTTCGCGCTGTCGGTGTTCGGCTCGGATGAAATGGGTATCACCTCGGAGGGTGGCCGCGGTTTTGCGATATAATTGCCATAACAGCGAATCCTTAAAGCCATTCCAGAGCGTATCACTGGTCCCCATGGAATCGGCAAACGTGTGCAAGGTCAGGAGGGTTAAGGTATCCTCGTTTTCCACGCGGGCGGCGAATTCGCCAATCACGGCGGTATCATCGAGGTCTCGGCGCTGCGAGGTCTGCACCATGGCGAGGTGGAGTTCGACTAATCGCCGCATGGTGTGCAGGGTTGCGGCGTCAACTTTCAAGCGGCGCGCGGCTCGGGCGACGAGTTCCCCGCCTGCAATCTCATGTCGTCCGGTGTCGAGCGCCTTGCCGGCGTCATGCAGCAAGAGGGCAAAATAAAGTACCCATGGGCGCTCTAGTGAACGCAGTAACTCGGTGTATCCGCTGAAGGGTCGGCTTTTCGCGTCCCAAACTTGGTCGAGTTTGGTCACACAATTTAGCGTGTGTTCGTCCACCGCGTATTGGTGATAGAATTCGTGCTGAACGAGGTTGGTCAGGCGGCCGAATTCGGGCACAAATTTGCCGAGTAACCCGACCTCGTGCATCGATCGGAGGGTCGAGGAGACATTGCCGGCTTGATTGAGTATTTCGAGAAATGTGCTGTGATTCCTCGGATCGGCGAGGAATCGGTTGTCGACTAGACGAAGTTGTTGGCGCAGCAATTGAGCGAGGTCTGGGTGCAAGGCGAGGCCCCGTTGTTGGGCGTGGAGAAAGGCTCGGAGCAGGCGGTTCGGCTCCTCGCGAAGCAGGTTCTTCGTCGCGTACGTGAGTTGGTTGTCGGCGATCCGGAACCCATCGAATTCGGGCGTTGCTACCAGGAGACGGCGGCGAGGACCCGTCCGGCGCTTGCCGTCGGGTGGATTTGGCAAGAGGGCGAGGCGTTGTTCGAGCGTGCGGGTGATAATATACCCATTTCGAGTATGAGTATAAAGGTCTCGCATAAAGGCCTCTACCCGGCGCACGGGGGAACGGTGGGTATAACCAAGGTTCGTAGCCACGGGCGGCTTCAGGATTGCGGACAATACTTCTACAGGCCGACCCGCGGTATAGTGAAGTTCAGTCCGGGCACGCAGGAGGAAATCATAGGCCGCTTCGAGTTGTTTCCTTTCGGACGGGGCAATGAATTCGGATTTTTCGAGATCGGCAATCGTTCGAGTTCTGTGTTTGAAATAGGCCATCCACAGTAAGTTCTGGAAATCTCGGAGCCCGCCGCAGCCATTTTTCAGATTGGGCTCCTGCATGGCTGGGGAATCCCCATGTTTGCTGCGTCGGCTCGTTTGGTCGGCAAGCCGTTGGGCAATGTACTCATCTTCGAACCCACGGACACATTCGCGATCATACCGCTCTTTGAAGTCGGCAAAGACGGCCGGGTCCCCGCACACGAATCGAGTGTCCAGGAGCGCGGTTTTGGCCTGCATATCGCTATTGGCCACTTGCACGCAATCCCCGGGGGTTCGGACGGCGTGCCCTACCTTCAGGCCGATGTCCCACAGCGGATAGAGGAGACCACTCGTGCGATCGGTCAGGAGCTTTTCTAAGGGGCTGCCGGGAGCGGCAGATCCCTCGTGCAGAAACATGAGGTCCAAGTCCGAATGGGGACATTGTTCGGATCGGCCAAAGCCGCCGAAGGCCACCAACGCAATGCGCGGAGTCAGGCCGCGAGCGGGCACCGTGAGTTCGACGGCTTCCCACAGGTGCCTGAGCAATTCATCAAAAACGGCCGAGCGCAAGTGACACACCTCCAAGCCGTCGGCGCCGCCGCGATGCAGGATTTTGAGCCGATGTGATTCAAGTTTGAGATAGCGCCGATACCGCGGGAGTTCCTCCGAGGGACGGCTGAGCAGTGGCAACACGAGCTGGCGTCGTGCACTTTCCGCGATTTTGGCGGTTAACGCCTTCATGACTCGGTAGGATGGAACGAAACTGGGAAGAACGAAGGAGAATTCGCAACGGTGGGCGTCTTTCCAAATTCGTATTCGGGCTGAGACTCCGCTTGAAAATGATTTGAAATTTGAACAACCACTTGACCGGACACCGCTCACTCGATTTGACTCTGCCGAAACGGGACGACTGAAATCGCCAGCCTCAGAAACGGTGGCCCTCCGCACTTCAGGCTGGCTCCGCTTCCTTATACCCGAGCAGGTGTCGTTGTTTGATCAATTGGGAGACTTTCGTGGGAACCATTTCTTCCCAGCCTGCTCGGCCTTGTTCGATCAATTGCAAGACGTCGCGGCTAAAGACCGATAGGTTCCGATCGTCGATATCGCGAAGGCCGACGATATGATGATTTTCGGTCAGGTAGAGATATAAATGTCGAAGATGGGGCGCGACGCGCAAATTGCCCGCGGTGATGATCGCCCCGTTTTGCGAATCTTTGAGCGGATAGACGTAAAGCTTGAGGTCATTTCGGAACATACGCCCAAAACTCTCTAGAATTCCGCCTTCGAGTTCCTGATAATATTTTTCCTCGAACAACTCCCGCAATGTTGGCACACCCATGACGAATCCGATCGGCATTTTAGTATATCGAAAGAGGTAGGCTGCTAGTCGGTGGAATTCCCCATAATTTGAGATTAAGACCGGATGGCCCAGAGTGCTGAGCATATCGACCCGATCGAGGAAGTCTTGGTGATTGATTTTTCCCTCGGCGCTCAAATTCTTGAGGGTCATTTCCATTAACACCGTTGGGACTTGACCCGCTACGCCGGGTTCTTGCACGAACTGCGCCAGCGCAGCGGCCAACATTTCCACGGTGACCTTGGTAACGGGGCGAAAGGATCCGCGTTCGACCAAAATAGCCTTTTTGTAGAGCGCATCTGCCGGTTGGACTAGATCGCCACCGGGAAGGAACATGGCTGCATTGGTGAGGCCCTTTTCGACGAGCTGGAGAGCGAGCAGGCGGTTATCGACTTTGGCAAAGGCGGGGCCGTGGAATCGGATCATGTCGACCTCGACGCGATCAATGGAGAGATTATCGAGCAAGGCATTCACGACCGCTTCCGGGTGCCAGTGGAGGTAGAGGGCGGCGTGAATCAAATTGACCCCAAGAATCCCGAGGGCCTCCTGTTGTTGGAAATTTTCTCGATCCCACATGCGCACATGCAAAACCACGTCGCTGGGAGGTGAACCGGGTACGGTTTGGAACCGGATTCCCATCCAGCCGTGGGTTTCTTCCCGTTGTTTGTATCCTCGGGCGGTGACCGTATTGGCGAAGGCAAAGAACCGCGTGTCCGCGCCGCGTTTGGCCGACAATCGTTCAACCAAGAGCGAATATTCACGTTCGAGCATCGCTTCGAGCCGCTGGATGGAAACGTAACGTTCGGAGTGGCCGTAAATGGCATCGCTCACGAGCATGTCGTAAGCACTGATGGTTTTAGCAATGGTGCCACTGGCGCCTCCTACGCGAAAAAACCACCGGGCCACCTCTTGCCCAGCTCCGATCTCAGCGAAGGCGCCGTATTTAGCCGGATCCAGGTTGATCTGCAGCGCCTTTTGGTGTGTGTCTGGTCGATCACTCATCGCCTGCCAACCAAGCACACAAGTTGGGTTTGTGGAAGCAAAACCGGCGTGTTCGGAGACTTCGTGCTCTTTCGTCCCGTCTCGCGAAGCAGGACGCCGACCTGCGTTTCCTTTCCGTTCTTTGCGTCCTCTCGCAGAGTTCTATCCTCCGCTGGCGCAATGTCACTGGCTCTGGCGCAGTGCGGTTGGGTGCCGAGGCGGCACCCACCCCAGGGAACTTCGGACCGGCCGACGCCGTCGCTGGCCGCCCGGCGTGACCGCGCCGGGACTTCGCTGAGCGGCCGAGATAGCCGCCGAGTCCGGGGCAATCCGAGCGCGGTCGCGGGGACGCTCTCGCGACCGACTACGCGGGGTGACGTAAAGTGCTTCCGAGGGCGAACTATTTGGGATGCGTCGCCGATTTTGCGATCCTCACAAATTGTTGGACTTTGGCCGTCTCTTTTTTGCCCGGCGTGGATTCCACCCCGCTTGAAACATCGACGCCCCATGGCTCGAACAAACGAACCGCTTCAGCGACGTTTTCGGGACGTAAGCCTCCCGCGATAATGATCGGTTTTGGAAGGGCACGGATTCGGTCTGCCAGGGACCAATCGAATTGGACCCCGGTTCCACCCTGCGCCCCCGGTACGTCCGCATCGAGCAGGACTGCATCACAGACTTCAAAATACGGAGCCACGCGATCCAAGGCGGCGGCATCGCGAATTCGGAAGGCTTTCCAGACCTGCACTCGACCGAAGAATTGGGCCGCAAACTCTCGCGATTCATCGCCATGGAGCTGAACCGTGTCGAGACCCGTCCGGTCGAGTGTATCGAAGATCTCTTGGGCGCTGGCGTTGACAAATAAGCCTACTTTTCTGACGGACACGGGCAATCGGGCGATGATCGGGCGCACCTGATCGACCGTCATGACTCGTGGGGTGCCGGGCACAAAAACAAAACCGATGGCATCCGCGTCCGCATTGACTGCGTCTTGAGCATCCGTCCCATTAGTAATTCCGCAGATCTTGACCCGTACCGACATTCTCAAACGTTGCCCCGATGCACCCGGTTTCGCAAACAAACGCTGAATCGGTGGGATTTCTGTGGGGAGACTGAGGCCTTGTAGTCCGCGTCCTTCAGAAGGCATCCGAGCTCTAACGCCCGGTAAAAAATGTCCACCATCGGCGTGGTTCGATGATCAGGAGTTCTCGGACCAGTTCGTGAACCTCGGCAGCGGTGGGTTCTTCCAATCGTCGGCAGCAGGCGAAGGCGCCCACAAAGGCGCCTGCGACGAGGGCAAAATAGATACTATAGCGGTTCCATATTAGGCCGAGGGCGGAGAATTCCCACGGCCCAATCACATCCAACAAGAGGCCCCAGAAAATCGGCGATAGACCGAGGGTGACCTGCCAGACCACCATGAAGAGAGCAAAGAAGTGGTTGCGACCGAACGCGGGGACTAAGTGCATGGCAAGTCGGTTGTTCGCCGCAGAAAACAGCGCATTGATCAGACCTAACAAGAGCATGAGTGGAAGGGACAAACTCCAACCGGGAACCACAATTCCACTCGCTGCGAGCCACCAACCGGCTCCGATGAGGAATCCCAATACCATGGTGAAACTCAAGAGCGGTTTGCTGCCCAGGCGATCCATTCGGACGCCAGCGAGCCACGGAGCGGCCAGTCCGCCGAGGAACGAAATTGACATGAAATACAGAATTTTATCACCGTGCATGTCGGCGCCGTCCTTCAGATACTTTACGACAAACGTCGTCAGCCCACCGTAGGCCAAAGACCAGGTTACATTCACATATAGCAGTCGGCGGAAGGGCGGGTAGGCGGAGAGTTCCAGCCAAGGCACGGGACCTTTACCCCCATCGGCTTCGGGTTGCGGGGTGGCATCGGGAATTCGACTGAGCAGTGGCAGACTGATAGCTCCGGCAATTCCGGCGAGAAGAAAGACCAGGGCAAATCGGCCGGAAGTCCCGTCTTGCCCGAGCAAGAGACCGCATCCGGCGAAGGCCACCACACTGCCGCCGTTCACGTAGAATTGGTCGCGCGCAAAATGTCGACCGCGTAGCGAAGACGGGACCAGTTCGGTGATCCATGGCAACCAAGCAGCGCCCGCAATCCCGCGCGACACGTTAAAGGCGAAGAGCAGGGCAAGCACTAGCACCAAGCGAGTCGTCGCATCCAAGAAACCGCTGGTGAGGGGGACGACTGTGATCACAAAAATCAGCGCCACGCGGGTTGACCAACCCGCCATAACAAAGCGCCGGAAACCGATGCGATTGAGGAATTTTACGGCGGGAAGTTGGGCGATGACCAGTAAGGGCATCATCCCGGCCAAAATGCCGAGCACGGTCGCACTCGCGCCCAAGGATTTGGCGTAGAGCACCATCGGGCTGCCGAGGACGGGCTGATACGACAGCGCATTGAAGGCGGCGAACCAATACAGCGATACCAACCGTCTAAAAACGGCGTTCGCATCGGATGACGGGGCAGGCTCGGAAGGTCTCAACAGCGGCAGAGAGTGTGCGCGTCCCGTCCCGGCGGTAAAACTCTTTCCTCGTTTTACCATTCACCCCACCCCCTCTGCGTGCCTTGGTGCCTTCGAAAAAAAAAACGCCGTGAGATCTCCCTTCGTGTGGGAAAATCCATTCAGCTCCGTTTTGTGTTTTTACCCATGGCGTTTTGAATGAACTCGTTCGGCGAGCAGGGCGGTTCCTTCGTGCCTCCCTTCGCTCCTACCCGCCGTGCGAGTCGTGCGCGCAAACGCTCTGCGAGGGTCTGCGAAATGACTTCCGGAGTCACCGGAATGGCCGGCGGAATCACAAGGCGGGTGGAGTGACGTTTCATGGATTATTCGTGGGAGACACAGGCTTTTTTCATGCGCTCTATCTGTTGTCGGAGCGCGATGGCGCGGGCGGCGGTCGCCGAGTGACACTCGGTCAGAGCCTCCGATTTCAGCGGTTGAGGTTTTTCTTGAAGTGCGGCCGTCATGCGCGGGGTGATCGTTCGTCGATCAATCATCGAACGTAAGCTGCCGTCTAATCGGCCAAAAACTCCCAGGTTATGGTAAGTTATTTTCGGTCCAAAAAACTGGGCCTGCCACCAATGATCCGTGGTGGGCACATGCCAGCTCAAATAGCCGCCCCGCAGAATTTGGCGCGGCGCCGAAATGGCGCCGGAGAAGCTATACCTCGCTCCGGTGGTTTTTGAGGGATCAAAATAATGAGGAGTATAAAAGTCTGACACCAGCACCCCATTCACCGTATAAGCAAAGTCGGCAGCCTCGCTCGGGTCGCAAACTTCCGTCAGAAACTCAACCCGTCCTTGGGCCTTTTTAGGGGATTGTCCCGCGATCAATCGGTTGCCAGAGGGATCGGCAAGCATTTCCAACGTTTCGTGGCTAGCCGTCAGCGACCAATCGGAGCCAGAAGTGACGAGGGCGTAGGGTTGGCCGTGGTCATCGAGATGAATGCCGGCGGCGCCTTCTTGGTGGATGTCATCCTGGACGATGATGGGCCAATAGCCGACCGGAAGATCTTCCAGTTTAGCAAAGGCGCTGACGGTGGCGTTGACTTGCCAGAACGGAGTGAAATCGCGGGTCACCTGCTTTTGGAGAGCGGCGGCGACCCGGGTGAGTTCGGATGTCGAAATGGTGGCGGAATCAGAAACTAAACCGAGATTTGATATCATAAATGAGAACCCTTTCAAACTTACAAACGATTGATTCGCTAAAATTCTTTCACGGAAGACAATTTATTTCCTATTCTTAGCGGGATGACCAGAAGATTTATTCCTAGAATTAGGTGGAATTCATTATTCCGTTCGATCAACTGAGTCCGGAATTTACCCCCTTTCTGCGGCGACTGACTCGGAGGCAGGACCCTGGTGCCGCAGGGCCTCGCCCGCCGCTTGCTCCGAGGCTGAACCTCCTTCGAGACTAGCGACGGCTTGAATGGTACTTTCGATAGCTATTTAATGCAGTCGGATGTTCCTCCCAATACGCCACCAGTGAGCTTAAGGCCGCCAGCGTTTGGGGTTTTAAATGATGTTCAATCTCCTCGACTTCAGCGCGAATGGTGTCCGCTTCAAGCCCGAGCTGACTCAAAAATGCCGTCAAAGTGTGGTGGCGAGTCTTAATATCCGCGGCCACGCTCCGGCCGGCTTCGGTCAGGGTAAATCCTCGATACCGCTGATAATTCACATAGCCCCGTTTCGCGAGACGTTGGACCATGTTGGACACCGTCGAACGACTCAGGCGTAGTTCGTCGGCTAGGTCGCTGACCCGAGCGTAGCCCACTCGCTCGACGAGTTCCTGGATTCGTTCCAAATGGTCCTCGACGGATTCGGAGCGGGATTGGCGTGCAGGGGGAGTCACAAGCGATGGACGAGGTTCCGATGAAAACTCGTGGTGGAAATCGTTTTTTTGGATTTTACCCGAGTGGGGCGGTCTCCCGATGCCAGAGCGTGGATTGTTCGTAGGCGTGAGCAATCTGGAACAGGGTGGATTCGCCAAAGGGCTTGCCGAGTAGTTGCAGGCCGATGGGCAGTTTCGGCGAACGGGTGAAGCCACACGGCAAACTGAGCCCGCTGATGCCGGCGAGATTGCAGGCGATGGTAAACACGTCGCTGAGATACATTTCCAAGGGATCGGCGGATTTTTCCCCTACCTTAAACGCCGCCGTAGGGGTGGTGGGACTGAGGATGGCATCGACCTGATCAAAGGCCTTCAGAAAATCCTGGCGGATCAGGGTTCGAACCTTTTGTGCTCGTAGGTAGAAGGCGTCGTAGTAGCCTGAACTCAGCACATAGGTGCCGAGAATTATACGACGTTTGACCTCGGGACCAAACCCAGCGCCTCGGGTACGGCTATTCAGCTCCATCGGATCGGCACCGTCGACGCGGGCGCCGTACCGGATTCCGTCAAAGCGGGCGAGGTTCGCCGACGCTTCCGCGGGCGCAATAATGTAGTAAGTCGCCGCCGCGTATTCGCTATGAGGCAGGCTAACCTCGACGATTTCGGCCCCTAACGCGGCCAACTGCCGGGCGGCGGCTTCGGTGGCGGCTTTGACTTCAGGATCCAGCCCATCGAGTTGGAACTCTTTGACGACTCCCAACCGCAGGCCTTTTAACGAACCGGACCCGAGTGCATGGGAATAATCAGGGACCGGTTGTGGGACACTCGTCGAGTCTTTTCGATCGTGTCCTGCGAGAACTTGTAGCAAGAGGGCGGAGTCGCGCACAACCTTGGTAAACGGCCCGATTTGATCGAGCGAACTGGCAAACGCGACGAGGCCAAATCGGGACACGAGTCCGTAGGTAGGTTTGAGCCCGACACAACCGCAGAGTGCCGCGGGTTGTCGAATCGAGCCTCCCGTATCGGAACCAAGGGCGGCAAAGGTTTCGTTGGCCGCCACGGAGGCGGCGCAGCCACCGGAACTGCCACCGGGGATGCGAGTGATGTCCCAGGGATTGAGGGTCGTACCAAACGCGGAATTCTCGGTGGAACTGCCCATGGCAAACTCGTCCATGTTCAATCGGCCAAAGACAACCGCGCCCGCGGCTTTGAGCCGTTCCACGACGGTGGCATCGTAGGGCGAAATGAATTTGCCGAAGATTTTGGACGAACAATTCAGCGGTTGCCCGCGGTGAGCGAGCACGTCTTTGAGAGCAACGGGTACGCCTAGAAGCGGTTGCAGGGTGTGGGTGACACCGTGGGCGAGGGCGTGATCGGCGGCGTCGGCTTGAGCGAAGGCATTCGGGCGGTCTACCGACAGGAACGCCTTTATTTTTGGGTCCACACGATCAATCTGGGCAAGGCACGCGGCGAGCGCCTCGTGGGCCGAGATTTCGCGGCGTGCGAGCCGGGCGGTCAGTTCCGAAACAGTGAGTCGATGCAACATCGGAGTTGCGCAATGAAACAGGGAAGGGCGCTCCGGGCTAGGAATAAACGACGACTGCGACTCGCCAACGCCCGGTGACGTGTCACCATCAACCGCGTGCAACGTTCTAGAAACTTTTCGCTAGCGGTCGTAGCTGCCCTCGTCGCGACTTCTCCTGCGTCGGCCGGAATTGGTGTGGGCGCGATGCCGATCCGCGGTGCCGAGGTCATTTTTGACGGGTCCCGCTCAATGTTGGATAGAAAGTGGACCTATTGGCAGGGGCCCGGATTTAAATCTTCCCTGCCGATCAAATGGCAAATCGTCCCGGACCCCGTGGATAAAGGCACAGTTCTAATGACCGACGATCCCGTCGCGGCGGGTGGAAAGTTCGGGACGGCGGACATTGTGACCCAGCAGGTGTATCGCGATTTCCGTCTGCACGTTGAATTTATCGTGATGAAACCCGGCGGCAACAG
>JAYVTS010000374.1:0-6187 GCA_043788645.1 Verrucomicrobiota bacterium | reverse complement strand
TGTCGGCGGCTGGAAATGGATTGGCACCTCATTCGCATGGCCTGATCGCTGAGAATCCATTGATGCGTCGGCAGAGATACCCGCACTCCCAGGCGGTGTGATGGCGATCACCGCGAAAAAACGGAAATGCGCTTTTCCCTGGCGCCCTCACAACATCTGGATGAATCGGACTTGTTCGACGGAATATTTCGTGTTTCGGTGATGAGATGTTCCTATTTTCTCTCTACCCGATTCGGCCTGGGTACTCGCGGTTCTGCCAATGGCTGGTGTGTTGGGTAGCCGCTTACCGGCTTCAGGCTGCCGACTATTACCCGCCACCGGATCGTGCTGGAGGCTGGCGGACGGCGACCACGGCAGCGCAGATCCGCCAACAGGCTGGCTTGGATTTGGAGCGCTTAAATCAGGCGTTTGACCTCACGCAACGCGCTACCCAAAACGGCGGACTTTTGGTGGTACGCCACGGGTATCTTGTCTTCGAGAAGTACTTCGGGCGGGCGCAGCGGAATGTGAATCCAGACATGGCCTCAACCGGCAAGGCTTACACGAGTATCGCCTGTGGGATCATGCTCCAGGAGTTTCATGATCAGATTCCGGAGGGTCTGGGCACCCGAGTTTTCACGGAGAAATATCTGCCCGAGGCCTTTCCGCTAGACGACCCGCGGAAGGCCGAGATTTCGTTAGGCCAACTCTTGTGTATGAGTGCTGGGTATCACGGAGAAGGTTCGAGTCCGGGCGTGGTGATGGGGCGAGTGGTGCCACTCACCCCTGTGCCCGGACAGGATATTCATCACCTCGACCAATCCTCGCTGCAAACCGTTCTATGGACGAATGCCGGTGCAGGGTATTCCTATTCATCGCCGGCGCCTCATATCGCGTCGATGGTTCTTCGCCGGATTACCGGAATGGATCTCAAGGATTATATCGATCAACGGTTGGCTAAGCCGATGGGTTGGGGGCCCTGGGGCTATTGTCTGCACCGGGGAGATTTTACGATGCCGAACGCGAATGGTGCCGGCAGTATTGCGGTACACGCGACGGATGCTTTGCGCTTTGGCTATTGTCTTTTGCACGGCGGCAAATGGATCGATCACCAATTGGTCCCGCCCACCTATCTGGCTCAGTGCCATCAGCCCTCACCATTTAATCCGCACACGCCATTTAGTCTCCAGTTTGAGCACAACTCGGACGGGCATGTGGCGGGTGCGCCACGGGACGCTTTTTGGAAATCAGGTGCCGGTGGGTTTGGCCTGATGGTGGTGCCGTCACTGGATCTGGTGATCTACAAATTGGGCGGGAACAACGGACAATACGAACCGACTTTGACCGGTCTACCTCAACCGGCCCCGCTCGATCTCTCTCGCGATACGTGGCAACCGATTCCCCGTGGGCCGTTTCATGAGGGTAGTCTGGGTGGGGACGACGGCCTGCGACGAGTCCTGGAAATGGTTTCGGCCGCCGTGCAGGATTGAGGTTGCAGAGCCGCACTCCCTGCGTCGCGCGTGGGTGCCGGGGCGGCACCCGCCCCGGGGAATTTTGAACCGGCCGGCGCCGGGTCTTTGGGCAGCGGCCGAAAGGCAGGAGTTTTTAGAATCCGGAATCTGAGGTTAGTTCGCGAGTTGCCCAAATGTTAGGTGTCGACGATGTTTTTTCCGTGCGAAGGATCCTGGTGATGTTTTATACCCTTAAGCGCCTGTTTTGCCTGTCGGGCATCGTGCTTTCAACCGCGGTCAGCGCCGCGCCCCTACCGGGTGCCTCCCGTCCAGCGCCCGCCACGGAAGCATGGCCCCAATTTCGAGGCGCCAACGCCGCGGGTCGAGCCGAGACGCACGCACACCCTCCGCTGAAGTTCAGCCCGATCGAAAATGTAGCGTGGAAGCTGGACGTCCCCTTCAGCCCCTCGTCACCTTGCATATCTGGACGTTATTTGTTTTTGACCACCTTGGCTGAAGGTCAACTCGAAACTCGTGCTTATGATCGAACCGATGGGAAGCTGCTTTGGACCCGGAAGGCTGGGTTGGAAAAACTGGAGGAATTTCACGCGACGGAAGGCAGTCCGGCCGCTTCGACCCCCGCGACCGATGGCGAACGGGTCGTGGTGTATTTCGGGTCCGGCCTGCTAGCAGCTTACGACTTTAACGGCCGTGAACTCTGGCGGGTTTCGCTTCCGATGGCACAGACCGCGAGCGGGTTCGGTTCGGGTACATCGCCGATCATCATCGGTGACTTGGTGATTCTGAACCGGGATCAGGTGGAGGGTTCGGTGTTGCTTGCCTTTGACCTTGCAACCGGCCACGAACGGTGGCGAACGCTTCGGCCGGGGAGTCTTACGAGTTTTGGGACGCCGATTGTTTGGGCGCACGACGGGATTTCGGAGATCGTGGTGGGCGGTGCGCTCACCTTGAAAGCCTATGATCCGATGACGGGAACGGAGCGTTGGCGGGTTAGAGGTCTCCCGAGTTTTCCGTGTACGACGCCTGTCCTCGGTAGTGGGCTCTTATTCTTTGCCGGTTGGTCTCCGGGTAAATCGGATAGCCCGTGGCCAAGTTGGGCGAGCAACGTCGAGAAATTGGATAAAAACGGGGACGGAAAGGTCTCGCTCCAGGAATTCGGAGGCGGCGTGGAATGGTTTAAGACCCAGGATATTGACCACGACGGTTTCATCACTGAACAAGATTGGAACGTGATGGGAGGGATGATGAAAGCGGGCGAGAACCAATTGCTGGCGATTAAGCCGGGGGGTTCGGGTGACGTGACCGATACCCATGTGGTATGGAAAGCAACTCGCGGGCTGCCCTATGTTCCATCGCCCCTGTATGCGGATGGGCGGGTTTATTTGGTCAAGGACGGCGGATTGGCCTCGTGTTTTGAGGCGACGACTGGAAAGGTGATTTATCAACAAGAACGCCTCGGAACGATCGGCTCCTATTACGCTTCGCCGATCTGGGCGGACGGCCGGATTTACGTGAGTTCGCTCGACGGAAAAGTGACGGTGTATCGAGCTGGGGGCGACAAGCCGGAGGTGCTTCATCAAGCGGATTTTGGCGAGCGGATCTGGGCTTCGGTGGCGCCGGTGGGTGACACCTTGTATGTTCGCACAAAATCGCATCTTTTTGCGTTTCGGGAGGTAAGGCCGTAGCCTGAAATAGCGGGAGAGACGGGAGCGGCAGGGTCGGGTTACACCCCATGGCGCCCGACCGCGGGGCCGTGCAGGATGTTGTAGTGAATTCCCACCAACGGGTGGCGGCGGTGATCAGTGAACACGTTTCATACTGACCACTCCAATTGCCGCTGCTTAAACCGGTTGGGCGTGCTACCATCCGAAATCTTTATTCTCAACACGTTATGCTAGGAACTGTTTTATTAGTCATACTGATCCTCATGCTTCTCGGGGCATTGCCGACCTGGCCTCATAGCAAAAGTTGGGGTTACTATCCGAGCGGAGGGCTCGGGTTATTCGTCATTCTCCTCGTGGTGTTATTGCTCCTTGGCCGACTCTAATAAATTAGGATTAATGAACTGGACACCGCTTGATCTGACGGTACGTGTGGGCTGTCGCTTAGCGTATCAAACACCCGTTCCGACCCCGGTTCTATTCGTCTTGAGACCCCGATTGGAAGGCCGGGTATTGATCATGCAGGAAAGACTCTCGTTTGGCATTGGTCTGCCTTCCTATGAGTTTCAAGACAGCCATGGCAATATTACTTACCGATCGACCCTGATGCCGGGGCGCAATGAAATCTACCATGATGCGCTGGTGGCGGTTTCTTCACTCCCCGACAGTCGGTCAGTGCAAGGCCCCCTCGTCTCGGTGGGACAACTTCCTCCGGAGTTACTGCGGTACACGCTGCCAAGTCGCTATTGTGATTCAGACAAATTGATGGATTTTGCGTGGAAACACTTTGGTTCGACACCTCATGGATTGGCCCGAGTCCAGGCCATTTGCGATTGGGTACACCAGAATATAGAGTACCGGTTTGGTTCAGGTAGGCCTGACCTTTCGGCCTCGGAAGTGATTCAGCGTCGCCACGGAGTTTGTCGGGATTTCGCCCACGCGGCGATTGCGCTCTGTCGAGCGTTTAACTTGCCAGCGCGCTATGTTACCGGGCATTTGCCGGATATAGGGTATTTGGATCCGGGCACCGCCATGGATTTTCACGCTTATTGTGAGGTTTATTTGGGGCAGGAATGGATGACCTTCGATCCTCGTTTCAATGTTCCCCGCATTGGCCGGGTGAAAGTTGCCCATGGCGCGGACGCTGTGGATGGAGCGTTTGCAACGATCTATGGGGAGGCCAGCCTCGTTCACTTTGAGGTGTGGGCGTACCAGGTGAACCCCCGGGAAGTTTCCGTGGGCGATCCAATCGATCTTTCCAAGCGTTTGGACGGCACGCCGACGGTTCGTGGAACCACGTCGTTACGCTGAACACCGCCCAGGAGCGAACGAGTCCAAATCATACATTTTCGCCGCAGAACGCGACGACAGGGCACGAATTGTCGGGCTAAAGTCTACGGATTTAGCTTTGAGGGAAAATGTTCAGCGAGCCAGAGAACGTCATGTGGAGACTGGGTCAAGGTGGGCGCACTGCCGAACTTCCCGGTATCCATGCTGGCGGAATACGCCAGGAGGACCGGATCAATCCAACGATGGGGCTCGGCGTGCCCGTCCGCAAAGTTGAAGGTGCTGGAGTTGCCGTGAAAAATTGCGGTTGAGTCGATCAAGGTCGAGCCCTTGAAGGTGGGAGGCTGTCCTTGGTTCATTTCCCAAGAACCTACGTTTTCGCCGCGCGGATCATTTTCTTCAATCCAAACAAACCGGGCACTCGGACTCACTATTTCGGTTTGCTTGTACAGTTCCCGAATTTCTCCGTTCAAGGTACCGGCGCCGGAAAGGCTGACGAAGGTGTATCCTTTGTTGGCTTTGAGCTTCACCCGCGAGTCACCGGGACAATGAAGGATCCCGGGGCTCGGGGCGAAGGGGTAGAGTGCTCCCTGGCGGTAACCCTCTTCAATCACGATCTGAATTTTTTTCTCGGGTCCAGTGCCCGTAGGGTAAACCGGTAGCTTCGGTGGCGGATCGTAGCGCCAGGGGATGTCTTTCACACGGCCCGTATCTTGTTCGAAATTGACAAAACGTTCGGCGTTGTCGCCGGAATACATGACCCAGGCGAGAATGAGCTGTTTTTGGTTGTTCAAGCACGCCGCCGCTGTGGCTTTCTGACGGGCCTTTGCCAGTGCGGGCAAAAGCATGCCCGCGAGAATTGCTATGATCGCAATGACTACGAGCAATTCAATCAGGGTGAACCCTTTGCTTTTTTGACAGAACTCTCGTGGGGGTGATCTTAACATAGGTTTTCTTACTCACATCCTGTGGGATGCGCGAAGAGCCGAGTCAACTCAAACGCTGAGCCAACCTTTGAGTACTTTGAGGTCTTGACGCATTTTAGCGATCATGGGTGGACCGGCACCGTGATCATATTCGCGATGCTGAATGATCGGCCCTCTATCCGACAACTTGCTGAGATGCGACCCTTTGATTACTAAACCCGTTGAGTGAGTGAAACCATCCGCTTGCAGGACATTGCTGATCGGGCGGGATTAAGCCGTGCGACCGTGTCGCTGGCGCTCCGTTGCCATGCGAGTATTCCGGTGGCTACACGGGACCGGGTGAAACGTTTGGCCGACCAACTCGGGTATCGGCCCAATCCGCTGGTGGCCGCGCTCATGCGACACCAACGATCCGTTCGTGGGGGTCGGCCGACCCATCTCACGTTGGCGTTGGTACTGAAGTTTTCCCGCCGCGATCACTGGCAGAAATATCTTTCGCCGGAGCTTATTTCTGGCGCGCAACGTCGCGCCGAGGAGTTGGGCTATCGGCTGGAAGAATTTTGGTTGGACGATCTCGGTTGGAGTGGGGCCCGATTGAGTGAGATACTTTTTCATCGAACGGTTCCTGGACTTCTCGTGGGTCCGTTGCCCGCGGCGGTGGGGCATTTAAGTCTCGATTGGGAAAAATTCTCCGCTGTGGCCATTGGTTATTCCCTCGCACGACCCCAACTCCACCGGGTGACGACGGATCGTTTTCAAGCGATGCAGTTGGCGATGCGCGAATTGGGTCGTCGAGGGAATCGTCGTATCGGGCTAGCACTCGAAGCCAATCAGGACGCGCGGGTGCATCATCAATGGGTGG
>JAYVTS010000373.1:0-4990 GCA_043788645.1 Verrucomicrobiota bacterium | reverse complement strand
TTGGCGTCGAACTGAAGTCACGTTCGGCGTGGGACGTGCGAGATTCGCTCGACGAACTGAGAGAACTCGCCACCACGGCGGGCGCCACGATTATTGGGGACGGCACGCAAAAGCTCGAAACCCCACATGCCGCCACTTACATCGGAGCGGGGAAAGCCGCCGAATTCGCGAGGCTGTGCCAAGCCCAAGAAGTCGATACCGTAATTTTCGACGATGAATTGACTGGCGCTCAAGCGCGAAATCTTGAAAAAACGTTTGAAGGGTGCAAACTACTTGATCGAACGGCACTCATTTTGGAGATATTCGCCCAACGTGCCCGCACCCGGGAGGGCAAACTTCAGGTCGAATTAGCCCAATTGGAATACCTCTTCCCGCGCTTGACCCGTTATTGGAGCCATCTCAGTCGGCAACGCGGTTCCACCGGGTCCATCGGTGGCGAAGGCGAATCGCAGTTGGAATCGGATCGGCGCAAAACCCAAGAGCGCATCGACAAAATCAAAGAGGAACTCAAAATCGTTCGCCAACAACGCGCCACCCAACGGGCCGGCCGCCAACGGCATCAATGGCCACTCGCGTCCATTGTGGGTTACACCAACGCGGGCAAGTCCACGCTGCTCAATTCCTTAACTGGCGCCGACGTCCTCGCTGCGGACAAACTTTTCGCTACGCTCGATCCCACGACTCGACGCCTGCGCCTGCCGAGCAACCAAAATGTGCTCATCAGCGATACCGTCGGGTTCATTCGCAAGCTTCCTCATGGACTGGTCGAAGCCTTCAAGTCGACGCTCGAAGAAGTAGTGGAAGCGGACCTTTTGTTGCACGTCGTGGATGTCAGCCATCCCCAGGCGGAGGCGCAGATTCAGGCGGTCAATCAGGTCCTGAAAGAAATCGGCGCGGACTCCAAACCCACGCTGATGGTCTTTAACAAGATCGACCGTTTGGCTACCCCGGACCTGACGGAACGATTGTGCGCGGCCTTTCCCAACGCGGTGTCTGTGTCCGCTCGCACGCGGCAGGGTTTTGAGCAATTCCACGAAGAAATTGGCGCCATGTTGAAACCCATACGCCAATTTTTGGATTTACGAATTCCGCATGGAGAATCCAAAATCATTGCTCGTCTCCACGCCCTGGGAGAAGTCGTAGAAGAGAATTATACCGGGAAACTCGCCCACTTCCGGGCGCGCGTCCCGCCCCACGTCCATCACGAGTTTGCGCGCTACGTCGTAGAATTGCCTCAATCGTCCGCGAACGTGACCCCGATCACCTTGCCGCATGGGCGCTCCTAGGAATCGTCCCGACTCGCTGCCGTTGCCCCTCCGACGCATCGGCCCTACCGAAGTGCGCGAACGGGGTCGCTCGCTCGTTTATTTCGCAGGGTGCGACTATTTCGGCCTCTCGACCCATCCCAAGGTTCTGTCTGCGGCGAGATCCGCGTTGAACTCTGGCGGACTCAGTGTCGGAGCGTCCCGACGCACCACCGGAAACCACCCGTCCTATGCGAAACTGGAAAGGAAATTAGCCCAATTTTTTTCCGTTCCGGAAGTGGTGCTGACGAGCACCGGGTATCTCAGTAATTTTGCCGTTGCCCAGGCGCTACGAGGTCGATTCACCCACGCGTTGGTGGATCAATATAGCCATGGTTCGCTCCAGGATGCGGTTCAGTTGCTGGGTATTCCGATTCACCCCTTCGGGCATCGAGATGTGGGCGCAGCGGTTCGGTTTGCAACGAGGGCGGGACATGGGGCGCGACTCGTATTGCTCACCGACGGGATGTTCGCCCACGATGGCGCGGCAGCTCCGTTGGCGGAGTATCGCGCCGCCCTCCCAGCGCGCACTTGGTTATGGGTCGATGAGGCCCATAGCGCCGGGGTCCTGGGAGCGAATGGTCGTGGGACGGTTGAACTCGCGGGCCTTGAGCGCGAGCGCGTCGTTCAAACCGGCACTCTTTCCAAGGCGTTCGGAAGTTACGGGGGATTTATTTTGGCTCCTCACGAAGTGCTGGCTGCGGTCATCAGCCAGAGTTCAGCGTTCGTTGGCAGCACGCCGTTACCGCCATCGTTGGTAGCCGGTGCCCTCGCCGCGGTCAGTTTACTAGGTCAACATCCTGAGTGGCGCGATCAACTCCTCGATCACGCCGAGCAGGTCCGAGTAGCTCTGGGCGCGGAAGGGTGGCGCGTTCAAGGGGGACCTAGCCCGGTGATTTCTGTCGTTCCACCGAACCCTGCCGTTGCTCGTCAGATTTGTCAGCGACTGCGGGCGGCCGGTGTTCATCCGCCCTTTATCCGATATCCGGGCGGCCCGCCGGACGAATATTTCCGACTCGCGATTTCCCGATTGCACACCCCATTGCATTTTAAAAATTTAGTAGCTGCCTTCCGGAAGGACGCGCTCCCTTAAGTCCTGAATATCCCGGGGCGGTGGGGTGAGAGTATCCGCAAGTTGTTTAAAATTCAAAAATCCGGCTTTGGTTTCGCAATGTGGGCAGGGATGAGCAGCCCTCTTCCGCTTTGGCTTTCGTCCAAAGGAAGCCGAGCTAAACAGTCTGATCTCATACTGCCCGGCTCGGAATCGCTTCGGCCGCCTTGCCAGACGGGCTCTCGCTGCGTCTCGCGACAAAAGAGTATGAAAAATCCGAGCTAGGGGTAGGGAGCTCTAGGCCTCGAAACTCTTGCCGCAGCCGCAGGAGCTATGTGCGTTGGGATTCTTGATCTTGAATCCGCCACCGGTCAGCGCGTCGCTAAAATCAATTGTGGCTCCGCGGAGGTAATTCGCACTGAACGGATCGATCACGACCCCGACACCATAAAACTCCCCGGAAAGGTCATCACCGCGGGGTTCGTCAAAGACCATTCCGTACTGCATCCCCGAGCAACCACCCGCTTCGACATAAACACGGAGCGGTTTCCCTTTGTTTTCGGGTTCGCCATCGCGCATACCCGCGATTTCACGGGCGGCGGGCTCAGTCAGGGCGATCACCGTATCGATGGCGGTGCTGGCGCTCGGGGCCACCGCGGGGACCGACGTCGGGAGAGATTCAACGACAGAACTCATATTTCCTAACAGCCTATCCAGGATGCGAGACAAGTCAAACCGGATTAAAAGGGTCTGGTTCCAAAATTGAGCGATCCAGTGCCAGTACTTTTTTTTGAAAATTCTCCCTTGCGCAATTGGTGAAGAATTGCAACTGTATGTCGTCCCGCACACAGTTTTATCACAACATGAATCTCTTTGCACATCGGGGTCGCCGCGGCGGCTTCACTTTGATCGAGCTACTGGTGGTGATCGCGATCATTGCGATTCTCGCCGGCATGCTGTTACCTGCCCTGGCAAAAGCCAAACAAAAAGCCCAGGGTATTCTCTGCGTTAGCAACGGTAAGCAATTGATGCTCGGCTGGTATTTGTACTCCGGGGACAACGCGGATGTTATCTGCGTGTCGGGAGGCTTGGACGTGCTTGTGAACACGACTAATCCTCAAAAAAAATATGACATGAATCAATGGTGCATGGGAGATATGCACTCCGGCCCGGGTTGGACGAACGGAGTTTTGATTCAAGATTCGTTGCTTTATAAATTCGTGAACTCCTTGGCCGTTTACCGATGTCCGGCTGATCGATCCGGCATTTTGAAGGGCGGCCTGAAACCATACGGTCCTGGGATTCCACGCGTTCGGAGCATGTCCATGAGCTGCTTTATGAATCCGATCAACTCTTGGAGCACCGGTCATCCGTACCGAAAGCAGACGGATTTCGTTCTCGGTGCCGCAAATACTTGGGTAACCATCGACGAAAATCCAGATTCCATCAATGACGGCTGGTTTGTCCACACGCCGCCGCCCGACGCAGGAACGGGTTACGTTGACTACCCAGCCGCCTACCACAACAATGCAGGCGGGCTTTCATTTGCGGACGGTCATTCTGAAATTCGTAAATGGCGGGATGCGACCATTCTCCGGTATGGGCAGCCAAATGCACCGGGCGGTGTCGATAAGAAAGTAGATGACTTCAAGTGGCTGCAAGATCGGACAACAATTGCTAAGCAACCCGGCGATAAATGACGGAAGGACGACCGGTCCCCTAGCTCTCTGACCACCGAGTAGGTTTGGAGCAGAATCTTCGACGGCCCGCAGGTCACCCCCTGCGGGCCTTTTGTTTGGTAAACAATGTTCTGGTTTCTGAACCCGGGCGGTGACGATTACGATACGATGAGGGCATGGTCATCACGGCTTTTTTCAAGATCTAGGGGTATTTTTAACTAGTGTCTGGGCGGAAACTATTTTTCCAAACTTCTGCACGGCGATTTCGGCAAAAAAGCCGACCTCTTATTTATTTTCAAGGCCATAAAGATGTGGTTTTCGGCACGCGAACTGGGTTCTAGTGGATTTTCATGACGCGGAACGACACTTCTGTGGAAGTCCTGGTTGGGGAGGGCACTGGGCGCTAAGCTGCCGCCCGCTGGGCGCGGAGACCCACCGCCAGGAGTCGCCGACCTATTACATGCAGGTTGTAGGCCAGCACCCCATAGCCCACGGAGCGCTCAAAGCCGTGGAGACCGTGGTCCAGGCAGCGGTCCAAGCCATGATGCTCCAGAGCGTTGATCGCACTCTCCACCGCGCTGTGGGCTCGCCGTAGCGCCACGTACTTCCGCCGACCTTCCTCTTCAACCTGGGCGGGCGATTGGTAGTGGACAATCAATTGATTTTGCTCGATGGCGATGGAGAGGCAGTGCCCCAATTCCACTCCCCGCTGGACTTTGCCCTGGTTGATCCATTCAGTCTCCAGTTCAAACAGGGAGTACACTTTTTGCGAAGTCGCAATGGTCTGCCCTTCCAATACCCGCCGATGCAGGAGATCGATGTGCTTGATCAACACCTCCATAAAGTAGTCCATCCTCTGGGATGAGACCCAACCCATTGAAGACCGGCTAGAATGGGAGGGAGTTCGTCCCGACTGTGGTGAGGGATGAGGACTTTTTCGATGGGCAAGACATCCA